>SHOI01000129.1 GCA_004294855.1 Sphaerochaeta sp.
CAACAGTACATTCTGTCCCGGATTCAGGACGAAGGGACGGTGAATGTCAATCAGTTGAGCGATGCCTTGGACGTCAGCGAGCTGACGATCCGCCGGGATCTGGACCAGCTTGCCAAGCGGGGCCTCGTCGAACGGACCCACGGCGGGGCGAGCCTCAGGCGGAATCTGCCCGTCGAACCTGATTACCTTCAAAAAGCATCGGAATTTCCCCTTGAGAAAAGCATGATCGGACAAGGCGTCCTCGACCTGGTCGAGGATGGCGATACCCTATATATCAACAGCGGAACAACCACCTTGGAAGCGATCCGGGCGCTGGTCGCTTCCGGAAAACGGCTGACGATCGTGACGAACAACATCGATGCGGCGTATGTGTGCAGGGAAAGCCAGGCGATCCGTCTGGTGCTGGCCGGCGGAGTGTACCGGACGCGAAGCCATTCCGTCTCCGGCTCCCTCTCTTCCCTGATCGTCGAGCAGATCTGGGCAAACAAGGCGATCATCGGGGTGGACGGATTCTCCGTCCAGGCGGGGTTGACCACGCCGGTCCTGGAGGAAGCGGAAACCACCCGGGCGATGATCAAGCACACCGCCGGAAAAGTCATCGTGGTCGCCGCGGCAAACAAGATCGGGGTGGTGTCCAACTACAAGACCGTCTCGCTTGAGGATGTGGACATTCTGGTGACCGATGAAAAGGGCGCCGAACTGGTAAGTCAAATGGAGATCAGTGACGATCTTTCAATAGTAGTAGCACCGACGAGGAGGAGCGAATGAAGTACTTGGATGAATATGCAAAGCAGTATGAGGACTGTGCATGGCTGCCGTTTGAAGAGCTGGAAGCCTTCATGAAAGAGGCGTTGATCCACGCGGGGGTTCCCAGGGAAGACGCCGAGATCATCAGCGACGTCCTGATCGAAAGCGACAAGCGGGGAATCGACAGCCACGGAATCGGCCGCCTGAAGCCGATCTACATCGACCGGATCGACGACGGGATCATGCTGCCCACCACCAAGATCGAAGTGCTCAGGGACAAGGCCGCCGCCGCCGTCCTCGACGGACACAACGGCATGGGCCACGTGGTCAGCCACAAAGCGATGAGCATGGCGATCGAGAAAGCCCAAACGTACGGCATCGGCATGGTAACGGTCCGCAACTCCAACCACTACGGCATCAGCGGCTACTATGCGACGATGGCGACCAGGAAGGGATTGCTCGGAATCACCGGCACGAACGCCCGGCCCTCGATCGCCCCGACCGGCGGCGTCGAGAACATGCTCGGGACCAACCCGCTGGTCTTCGGAATGCCCACCGATGAAGAGTTCCCGTTCGTTCTGGACTGCGCCACCAGCGTCTCCCAGCGCGGCAAGATCGAAGTGTACGGCCGGGCCGGAAAAGAGCTGCCCGAAGGGTGGGTCATCGACAACGAAGGCAGAAGCCGCACCGACACCCTTCAGGTGCTCAAGGACCTGACCACCGGCAAGGCGGCCCTGACCCCGCTCGGGGGAATCGGCGAAGTGACCGCCGGATACAAAGGCTACGGGTATGCGACGGTCGTCGAGATCCTTTCCGCCGCACTGCAGGCGGGTTCATTCCTGAAAGCTTTGAACGGCTTCGACGAGAACGGCAACCAGATTCCTTATCCGCTCGGGCACTTCTTCATCGCGATCGATCCCGAGTTCTTCATGGGCCTTGAAACCTTCAAGAAGATCACCGGTCAGATTCTCCGCGATCTTCGGGCCAGCAAAAAAGCTCCCGGCGAAGACTATATCTTCACCGCGGGAGAGAAAGAATATCTTGCGTACCAGTACCGCAAAGAACATGGATGTCCGGTTCCTCCGTCCCTGCAGAAGGTGATGATCACCCTGCGTGACCGCTGGAATATGGACATGAGTTGGGATTTTGAGAAAAAGTGAGGAGAAGAATAAGATGAATCAAGATCTGCTGAAAGAAAAGGCGTTGGCCTATCACATCCAGGACGGAGTTCCCGGAAAGGTTTCGGTCGTTCCGAGCAAGCCCTGCCAGACCGCCGAGGATCTGAGCCTTGCCTACACCCCCGGGGTGGCGAAGCCGGTTCTGGAGATCGCCGCGAATCCCGAGGATGCCTACAAGTACACGTCAAAGGGAAATCTGGTGGCCGTCATCTCCAACGGAACGGCGATCCTCGGTCTGGGGGATCGGGGTGCATTGGCCAGCAAGCCCGTCATGGAAGGGAAGGGAGTTCTCTTCAAACGCTTCGCCGACATCGACGTGTTCGACATCGAAATCGACGAAACCGATCCGAAGAAGCTGATCGAGATCATCAAGAAGATCAGCGTGACGTTCGGTGGCATCAACCTTGAGGATATCAAGAGTCCGGAATGCTTCGAGATCGAACAGACTCTCATCGAAGAGTGTGACATCCCCGTCTTCCACGACGACCAGCACGGAACGGCGATCATCGCCACAGCCGGTCTGATGAACGCCTGCGAGGTGGTGGACAAGAAGATCGAGGAAGTCAAGGTCGTCATCAACGGCGCGGGAGCCGCCGGCATCAGCTGTGCGAAGATGTTCCTGAACGCGGGAGTGAAGCGACAGAATCTGATTCTCTGCGACCGCCACGGCGTTCTTCGCCGGGACCGCTTGGAAGGCCTTTCGCCGGAGAAGCAGGACTTCGCAATCGATACCGAGCTGGAAACCCTCGCCGACGCCCTTAAGGGTGCGGATGTCCTCATCGGTCTTTCCGTCGCCGACGTGGTGACCCCCGAAATGCTGCTTTCGATGGACCGCGATCCCATCGTCTTCGCCATGGCGAACCCCAATCCGGAGATCGCCTACGAGCTTGCGATGGCGACTCGAAGCGACCTCGTCATGGCCACGGGGCGCAGCGACTACCCGAACCAGATCAACAACGTTCTGGGCTTCCCCTTCATCTTCCGCGGCGCGATGGACGTCCGGTCCCGGATCATCAGCGAAGGGATGAAGATGGCCGCCGCCCGGGCGCTCGCCGACTTGACGAAGGAGCCGGTTCCCGATTCGGTTGCAAAAGCGTACGGCGGGAAGAAGTTCACCTTCGGCCGGGAGTATATCGTGCCCAAGCCGTTCGACCCCCGGGTCATCGAATGGGAGGCGGTCGCCGTGGCGAAAGCCGCCTGCGAGGAAGGCTTGGCCGCAGCTCCGATCACCGATTGGGATGCATACCGCGAGTCGCTGAAACAGCGCATGGCTCACTGGTGGGCGTAAGCGCAATCAGGAAGGGTGATACGATACAGGCTGCCTCCGGGCAGCCTGTTCCGTTCTATTGTCCTTCGATGCCCAGGATCTCCTTCATCCGCTCCTTCGCGTTGTCCAGAACGTTGGTGTATTGTTCTTCAAGGGTTTTGAGCTGTTTGTCCAGAACCTTCATGAACTCGGGGTCCTGCTCCGGGCGAAGGACGAAGTTCGGGCCGTACTGGGCCCTGAGCTGCGCTTCCTTCTGCTGGAGGTGGGGAGCGAACTGCTCCTTCAGCCGCTCGATGAGATCCTCCTGGGTTTCGACGTATTGGGTGAAGAACCCCTGCATTTGAGAGAGGAGTTCTACAAGCTCCTCATCGTCGTCGCTGATCATCGCCCCGAGGGCGATCAGCTTGGGGATGGTCTCGGCGTAGTTGGGGGTTTTCGGCAGGGTCAGGTTGGAAAGAAGGGTGAGCGCCATTCCCTCTTTCACATGGGCCTTGGCCTCATTGGAGTAGGAATCGTACTTCTTCTCTGCCTCTTCCTTCGTTCCGTCGATATCGAGCAGGTAGGCCGCGGCGATCTGCCGCCCCTCCTTGATGGTGAGGTCTTTCTGTATCTTTTTGGGGTCCGCCTGAATCGCGTTCGCCCGCTCCATCGCGATCTCCCAAGCGGATTTGATGATTGCCATAGTACTCTCCTGCGTGTAATCGTATGTATTGCAAAGATAGTACAGTTGCCGCTCTTGGACAAGTAAACCCTTTAATGATACGCTCACCACAGCGATTCCGATGATGACAATGAATAACCACATGAAGAAACACTCGTATCCGCGCTACTATGACGAACCCTACCGAACCACCCTGGAAACGAGGGTCGTGTCGGTCGAAGGATCGAAGGTGGTCCTGGAAGAGACGATCTTTTATCCCGAAGGCGGAGGTCAGGGCGGGGATTGGGGAACGGTGAATGACTGCCCCGTCCTTGATACCGTACCAGGCGATGATGGGGCGATCATCCACCTGGTCCGGAATCCCGCCTTCAAAGCGGGTGATCGAGTCGTTCTCACCCTCGATTGGAATCGGCGCTTCCACTTCATGAAGAACCACACCGCCCAGCACGCCGCAAGCGGCATTCTCTTCAAGCACTTCGGGATCGGAACGGTC
>SHOI01000022.1:0-20876 GCA_004294855.1 Sphaerochaeta sp.
CTCCGATCGCATCCGAGGCTTCCTCCAACATCGCCTACCAGCTTGCGAATGATCAAAACATTGATGGCTTGATCATTATCTCCTCGTCCGTCGCGACATTTTTGAACTCCAAGGATTTACGAGAATATTTTTCCGCTTGGGCCAATATCCCCCGCGTGTCGATCGGCATGAAGATCCCCGGAATGAGCGATGTCACCGTTGATTCCGAGCCCTCGGTATCGGAACTCGTCCAACACCTCTATACCGTCCACAACCGCCGAAAGTTCGCGATGATCGACGGTCCTGCGATTCACGACGAAGCGATCAATCGAAAACAGACGGTCTTCGACACCCTTACAAAATTGGGTATCGGCATCGATCCGCGCCTGCGGGTTCACGGAAGATTCACGCTGGACTCCGGCGAACAGGCGATGGAGACGATCCTTGCTACGGGCCTTCCCTTCGATGCGGTCATCTGTCTGAACGACCGGATGGCTCAGGGAGCCTTGATTGTGCTGGCAAAGCACTCGATCAACGTTCCCGACGATGTTTCCGTCGTCGGGTTCGACGGCATCGAGGCATCACGCTACACCCAGCCGCCCTTGACCACCGTTATCCAGCCGATGCACAATCTGGGAACGAACGCCGTAGCGATCCTGGAGCGGATGATCGACGGCGGCAGCGAAGAGCATGTGGTTCTCTCCTCGGCGGTGACGTACCGTGAATCCTGCGGGTGCGCTCCGACATTCCGCTTTGACTCGACAGTCACCCGGATTCCCTCCTATGCGACCCAAGGTGAAGAACGGACGATCAACGAGTTCGCCGCCTTGCTGAGAATGAAAAACCCCAAAGGGCTTATTACCCAACTGAACCGGGCGATCGATGCAACGATCGCTGAAAGCGGTGTTGTGGAGCGTTGGCACGTGTACCTCGCAGTCATTGAAAACCTCATCGAGGCGGAGGACGAAAAGCATCGAATGATGATCTCCGACGTCATCGCCTCCGCCCGGGTGTTCGTGGGGGAGCGCGGCAGCCGGTACCAGGCGAGCAAGCGGGTCGCTCTCCAAAGCTCCTTTGAAACGCTTAGGACGGTCAGTGCGATGCTCGCCGGCACCTTTGAGTTGGAAGCTCTCTTCACCAATCTCAAGCAAGGTCTTGCCCTCTTCGGAATCACCGAGGGGTACTTGGTCGAGTTCACTCCGGATGAGGGTTCAGCCCGACTTTTGATCGACCTCTCCTGGGAGAGCTTTGAAAAGGAATCCTCTCCTCTTGAATTTGAGTATAAACAGCTCCTTCCTTCCGTATACAAGCCATCGTTCCACAAAGGCCGGTGGATCCTCATGCCCCTGGTGCACGGAAGCGAACCGCTGGGATATCTGATCGTTCCCTCGGGCGTGGTGAGCCCGGCCCTCTACGACGTCCTGCAGGAGCAGATCTCCAGCAGCCTGAAGGGTACCTTGCTGCTGGAGCAGATAAAGAGCCATGAACAGACCCTGATCGAACAGGTAGCCCTTCGAACAAAAGACTTGATCCGAACGAACAAGAATCTCTCCAATGAGATCAAACGGCGAATAGAACTGGAACAGGAAGTCATGGAGATCAGCGCCAAGACGATGGAGCGAATCGGCCAGGAACTCCATGACGATCTGGCCCAGCACCTGCTTGGAATCTCCCTGATCGTCGCCAGTGCTCGAAAAAGCATCAACGCCGACAATGAAAAACTCGACTCCTCGCTTGAGCAGATATCCCTCCTGTTGGCCGAATCGATCAGCAAACTCAAGACGATCAGCCGGGGCCTGCTCCCCCTCGAGAAAGATGAAAAGACCTTCACCAAGCGGATCGAGGCGCTCGTTGCCGACACGCAGCGATATGCCAAGATAGACATCGGCATCGATGCCGATCCGGACTTTGAAATTACCGACGGCGACCGGGCGTTGCACGTCTTCAGGATCATTCAGGAAGCGTTGACCAATGCGGTAAAACACTCCAAGTCAAAAAATGTCGTCATCAAGCTTGAACGAAGTGAAGATGAAATCGGCCGGGTACACCTCCAAGCATCCGTTGAAGACAATGGCATCGGGTTTGCGAAGAATATTCGTAAAAGCGCATTGGGCCTAAGAATCATGCGCAGTCGGGCTTCAATGGCCAATGCGACACTCGATATCCAATCATCTGCCGAAGGAACCCGAGTTTCAGTATGTTTAGAGGAGTAGCCGGTGAGAAAGCCCACTACGTTTTTGATTGTTGATGACCATCCCCTCTTCCGCCAGGGATTGGTCAGTGTCGTGGAAGACAATCCTCATTATATGGTGATAGGTCAAGCCGCATCGATTGCGGAAGCGATGGACCTCCTTGAAGCTGAAGAGCCGGACATGATGCTGATTGACATCTCGCTCGGTGAGGAGAGCGGTCTGGAACTGGTGAAGAATGTAAAAGCGCTCAAGCCGCATATCATGATGCTCGTCATCTCGATGTACGATGAAGTGATCTACGCCTCCACCTCCCTGAAAGCGGGAGCCCGGGGATATTTGATGAAGCAGGAGGCCGCAAAAACGCTGATGGGAGCGATCGAGGAGATTCTCAAGGGCAAGATCTATCTTTCCGATGCGATGCGCGAGCGGATGATCGACACGATGGTCGCCCAGCAATCCGATACTCCCCTCGATCCGATCGACACGCTCAGCGCTCGGGAAAAGGAGGTGTTCCGCCTCATCGGCAACGGGTACGGCGTCAGTGAAATCGCCGAGATGCTGAACCTCTCCTTCAAGACGATCAACGTCTACCGTGACAACATCCGCCGCAAGATTGCGGTGAGCGATGCCGGCGAGCTGAGAAAATACGCGATCAAATGGACGAAAAGCAGGGAGTTATAGGACAATTGTCCTAGGCGTTATCCAGTCAAATGCCTAGTTTCATCCTGCTTTTGGCCAAGGTAGAGTTTAAACAGCAAAGGGGGTTCCTTTGCTCAGACACACCGATGTGTGCCTGACATACAATGGATTCGGTGCCTTGGATCAACCAAGGCACAATACAGAGGAGGCTCTACCATGGCAAAACGTGTAAGAACCATTACACTCGTCCTGCTTGTAGCTGTCCTGGGCGTCTCGTTGTTCGCTGGCGGTCAGACTGAAGCTACTACGGCAAAAAAGAAAGTCATCAACGTATGGAGTTTCACGGATGAAGTTCCAAAAATGATCGATCGCTACAAAGAGTTGCACCCCGAGTTCGACTACGAAATCAAGACCACGATCATTGCAACCACCGATGGCGCCTATCAGCCGGCCCTCGACCAGGCCTTGATCGGCGGTGGTGCGGACGCCCCCGACATCTATGCCGCCGAGGCAGCATTCGTCCTCAAGTACACCCAAGGTGATGCAAAGCAGTATGCAGCAACCTATAAGGAACTCGGCATCGATGTCGACCGCCTCGTAAAAGAAGCGGACATCGCTCAGTACACGATCGACATCGGAAGCAACGAGCGCGGCCTCGTCGCCCTTGGCTATCAGGCGACCGGAGGAGCGTTCATCTATCGCCGCTCAATCGCCAAGGCCGTCTGGGGAACCGACGATCCTCAGGTGATCAAGACCAAGATCGGCCCCGGCCTCGACAAGTTCTTCCAAGCCGCCGAAGCCCTCAAGAAGAAAGGCTATGCGATCGTTTCCGGAGACGGAGACCTCTGGCACGCCGTTGAGAACAGCTCCGACAAGGGCTGGGTCGTTGACGGCAAGCTCTATCTTGATCCGAAGCGCGAAGCGTTCATCGACCACTCCAAGCGCCTGATGGATAATGGCTATCACAACGACACTCAGGACTGGACCGACGCGTGGTTCGCCGACATGAAGGGAGCGAACCCGAAGCAGGCGTTCGGCTTCTTCGGACCCGCTTGGCTGATCAACTACGTCATGGCCGGCAACTCCGGCGGATCGAAGATCGGCGAAGGTACATACGGCGACTGGGCGGTCTGCGAGCCCCCGATCGGCTTCTTCTGGGGCGGCACCTGGGTTCTTGCCAACCGCGACTCCAAGGTCAAGGACGCAGTCGCCGAGCTGATCCAGTGGATCACCCTCGACTCCTCCGAAACCGGTCTGCAGTACTACTGGGCGAACGGAACGCTCTTCGGAGCCGGCGGCACGAAGGACTCGGTGGCATCCGGAACCGTCATGGGCAAGAGCGACGGATCCCTTGACTTCCTCGGCGGACAGGATATGTTTGAAGCATTCGTCCCCGCAGGCGCATTCGCAACCGGAAAGAACCTCACCCAGTATGATGAGACGATCAACAGCACGTGGAGAGCACAGGTTCGCGAGTATACTGCAGGAAACAAGACCCGCGCCCAAGCGATTGCCGACTTCAAGCGGATGGTGTTTGAAACCCTTGATATTCCCAGCAACTGATCGTTGAACGTGAGAAGTGGCAGAACCCTGCCACTTCTCAATTTCATTTTTTCCGCCACTGCACTTTTATCCGGAGGAAGAACATCGTGCGTAAAAAATCTGTGAGTTATGCAAAATATGGATATATATTTTCCATACCTTTTGTCGTTACCTTCCTTGTGTTTTCCCTCTATCCTATCATCTATACCCTCGTGATCGGGTTTACCAACCTTCGGGGATTGGGTGTGAAAGAATTCCATTTCCTTCGAACTTCCGAAGGAAATCTCGACCTGTTTGGGAACTTCAGAACGGTTCTCAACAACAAGACCTTCACAACAAGCTTGAAGAACACCATCATTTTGTGGACAGCGAACTTTATTCCGCAAATCAGCATGGCTCTGCTCCTTACCGCCTGGTTCACCAACCGCAACTTCAAGGTGAAGGGCCAAGGCGCCTATAAAATCTTGATCTACATGCCCAACATCATTACCGCAGCAACGATCGCCATCTTGTTCAACTCGTTGTTCGGTTATCCAAAAGGCCCGGTCAATGACTTGTTAATGAAATTGCATATTATCGACGGCCCGAGGAACTTCAGCCTGCAACGCTGGACGGCCCGGGGCATCGTATCCTTCATCCAATTTTGGATGTGGTATGGAAACACGATGATCGTGTTGATCGCCGGAGTGTTAGGAATCAATCCCTCTCTCTTTGAAGCGGCCGAGATCGACGGAGCGACCCCGACCCAGATCTTCTTCCGCGTCACCTTGCCCCTCCTCAGGACCATCCTGCTCTATGTCCTTGTCACCTCGATGATCGGTGGGCTTCAGATGTTCGATATTCCGAAGCTCTTCCTCAACGGCGGACCCGACCAAGCCACGGTTACTTCCAGCATGTTCATCCACGACCAGGCGTTCAGCGGCAGCTACCTGTATAACCGAGCCTCCGCAGCGTCCATCATCGTCTTTGGCATCATCATTGTGCTCTCGATCATCCTCTTCCAAGTCCTGAAGGACAAGGATGAGGTGGCCCGACGCAAGTATCGGAGAGCTCAAAACAGAGCGGCGCGAAAGGGGGTGAACGCATGAGCACGCATGGATCGATCCGTTCAAAGCGGATGCTGTACAAGACCATCGTCTACCTCGTCTGTACCTTCCTAGCCATCCTTTCGATCTTCCCGTTCTGGATCATGTTCATGAACGCCACCCGTTCAACGTATGAGATCCAGCAGTCCTCGATCGGCTTGGTGCCATCGAAGTATTTCATGAGCAACTGGAAGATTCTGACCGGCAAGGCGTTCAGTCCGATGACCGGGTTCATCAACTCGATGACGGTCAGCGTCGGTGTAACGGTTTTGGCGGTGTACTTCTCCTCGCTCACCGCATATGCCCTGATGGCATACTCCTGGAAGCTTCGCCAGGCGTTCTTCTCCTTCATCATGGCGATCATGATGATTCCCGCTCAGCTTTCCAGCATCGGGTTCTACCAGTTCATCTATCGGATCGGAATGACGAACAAGTTCACTCCCCTGATCGTTCCGGCGATCGCCAGTCCGGCGATGGTGTTCTTCATGCGCCAATACCTGATGGCCGCTCTCCCGCTTGAGATCGTTGACTCCGCTCGGATCGACGGATCGCGGGAGTTTGCGACGTTCAATCGAATCATTCTCCCGATCATGAAACCCGCTTTGGCAACTCAGGCAATCTTCTCGTTCGTAGGTTCCTGGAACAACCTTTTTATCCCGTTGATTCTCCTCACCAACAAGAAAAAGTACACGATGCCGATCATGGTCAGCTTGCTGCGGGGAGACATCTATAAAACGGAGTACGGTTCAGTGTACCTTGGTCTTTCCCTGACCGTTCTCCCCCTCTTTGTTATTTACTTCATGCTTGCCAAATACATCATAGCCGGTGTAGCGCTGGGAGCGTTGAAGGAATAAATTGGCTGCTGTGTGTCCCGCAACAACCCCTCCGAGGGACACACAGCAAACCTTTTATGAAGTATGAATGTGTTGAAGAAGGAGTTGTACATATGAGCATCCACCGCGAAAAGGCGGCAACATTACTGAAAAAAATGCATCTCGAGGAAAAAGTCGCCCAGTTGGTATCGGTCTGGTTTGAGATTCATGACGAGCAGACCATCACCGTCCGCGAAGCGATTCCTACGTATAATCACCTGCCGAATCCCATGGAAGCCGCTTTGAAGTTCGGCGTCGGCCAGCTCACCCGTCCCTATGGAACAATCGCCAATGATCCGCAAAAGCAGGTGAAGGTGATCAACAAGATTCAACGCCACCTTGTTGAAAACACCCGTCTCGGCATTCCCGCGATGATCCATGAGGAGTGTCTGAGCGGAGTAATGAGTGTCGGTGCGACGGCATTTCCCTGTTCGCTCAACTATGGCTCGGCATGGGATACCGAGTTGATGAAAAAGATCGGAATGGCGATTGGGGACGAGCTGCGCTCGATGGGCGTTCACCAAGGCTTGTCGCCGGTTCTCGACGTCTCCCGGGATGCCCGTTGGGGGCGCCTGGAGGAGACGTTCGGCGAAGACCCCTATCTCATCGGCGAAATGGCGATCGCCTACATCAACGGTCTCCAAGGGAAGAACCGTCAGCCGCTTGCCACGCTGAAGCACTTCATCGGCCACAGCGGCAGTGAAGGCGGAAGAAACCATGCTCCCCTGCACTCGGGAATGAATGAACTGCTTAATACCTACGGCCTTCCCTTCGAGAAGGTGCTGAAACACACCGCCGTCGGGGGTGTGATGCCCGCCTATCACGACATCGACGGAATTCCGTGCACCTCCAACGTCGAGCTTGTCGTCGACCTTCTTAAAAAAGAGTGGGGTTTCGACGGGCTCATCGTCGCCGACTATGAAGCGATCGCTCAACTGGAAAAGGACCACCACGTGGCAAAAGATCCGGCTGAAGCGGCAGCTCTCGCCTTGAAGGCGGGAATGGACATCGAGCTTCCCGGCTTCACCGTCTTCAAGAAAGGATTGATCGCCGCCTTTGAACGCAAGCTCATCACGATGGACGAGATCGATCGAGCGGTTATGACGGTTCTTGCCGAGAAGTATCGTCAAGGAATCTTTGACAACCCCTACATCGATGAAGAAGGTCTTGAGCTGAGCAGCGATGAACATCATGCACTGGCCGTGGAGATCGCTCAAAAGTCGCTCGTCCTGCTTAAGAATGAAGAACTTCTTCCTTTGCAGAGAGGCAAGAAGATCGCCCTCATCGGCCCCTTGGGCAATCATCCATATGCAATGTACGGCGGCTATACCGCACCGGTCCACCTTCAAGGTTCCGCCAAGTGGGAAGAGACCGTTCCAAAGAGAAGCAAGACGATCAAGGAAGCGCTCGAAGCGTATGCCGAAGTCGAGTTCCAACCGGGATGCGTCATCTTCGAGTCCTCAATCGAACGGTCGATCTTCTTCCCCGGGGAAGTCGAACAGCAGGACGGTCCCTTGGCAAAAATACCTTCGACCGATACCAGCCGGATCATCGATGCGGTCAAGACCGCTCAGAATGCCGATGTCGTCGTCCTTGTCGTCGGAGACCTAGTCGGCCTCTTCCAGCAGGGTACGACCGGTGAGGGCAGTGATGCCAACACCCTCAGGCTCCCCGGTGTCCAGGAGGAATTGCTGGAAGCGATTCTCGCCACGGGCAAGCCCACTGTCGTTCTTCTCGTCAGCGGTCGTCCATACACCGTCAACAGCGCGGTTAAACGGGCCGGAGCGCTGGTGGCAGCATGGCTGCCAGGTCAAGGCGGTGGAGAAGCGATTGCACAGACTCTCTTCGGGGAGAAAAACTTCAGCGGCAAGACCACCCTCTCCTTTCCCTTCAGTGCCGGAGCGATGCCGTATACCTACAATCACAGCAAGAAATCCGGCGGCCTGCCCCGCCAAAGTGCGTTCGGTGCCCGATATCCGTTCGGATTCGGTCTTTCCTACACCTCCTTTACCTACCCGGCAGCAAAGCTCAAGACTGATACGGTAGACCTTGACGGCGAAGTCGAGGTGCTCGTTACGGTAAAGAATACGGGCACCATCGATGGTGAAGAGGTCGTGCAGCTCTACATCCACGACCGCCACGCTTCCTTGGTGCGGCCGGTAAAAGAGCTCAAAGGGTTCGCTCGAGTCCCGCTCAAAGCAGGAGAAGAGAAGACCGTGACCTTTACCTTCAAAACCGATCTCCTCTCCTTCTACAAGAACGGAAAGCGGATTCTTGAAGGAGGTGAATTCGATCTCTTCATCGGTTCATCAAGTCGGGACATTCATCATTCCTTCCTCTTGAAGGTCAAGGACGGAGTGCGAATCCTCGATTTCAATTCATGGAATGATCGCTCACATGTGATGATTACATAAACGCAAAAAGCAACCCATGCAGAAACACCCGGCATACCGCATGTCGGGTGTTCTCTTATGGGCTTGAGTTCCCTCTACATGCGTTTGTCGGACTCTTCGATCATTTGTTCAAACAAGCCGCGGGCATCCTTCAGGTTCAAGGTCATCAAAGGATCGCTGATAAAAGCTTCAAATAATGCTTCATCATCATTGTTATAGATCGCTTCAAGAGTGAGCTCCTGTACATCGCTGACCCTTCTAATCATCGTTTGAACGCTCATCGGTGGATCACTGGCAATAATCGGTCGAATCGAGTTTTCACTGATTACCCCATTGGATTCGACGATTCTTCCCAAGGGAAGGTAACTAATCTGTCCCTCATTAGGACGGTTAATATTCGTAACCATCACGAAATCTCCAAGCAAAGCGCTCATGATATCAACACCCTCTTCATCAGAGCGCTCAGCGATTAGTTCCTTATCTTCATAGCTCTTGTTCCTTTTCTCTTGGGCAACTCGCTCACGCCATGCATAGGGTGTTCGAATCACTCCATATCGATGCAGTGTTTCATCACTGTCAAGGTAGTAAGGAACAAACTCGACCAAATGCCGGTCACCTGCTGCTCCTAACACTCCAAACTCTTTAAGAAAAGAAAGAGCAATCTTCTGATCGCACTCAAACCATTTCTCTTCTTTCAGGCGCTTGAGTGCCACCTCGGTCAAATCAGGGAACGTTTTGGAATCTTTCACCTCTTCTTTGAGACGGAAAAGGAGTTCTTCGCCTTTATAGTAAGCACTGGTGGCAAAGGTAAAGTGATTTACCCCGCACAGATCGATTTTGATTTCTCTTCGGTCGGGGGTGTCGATGTCGAACCACTCGCCGACCCGTTTGGCGAGGTAGTTTTGGGTATGGAACACTTCATGACAGCACCCCAGTGCTTTTATTTCGGGAAACACTTTATATAATGCAGCGGTGCACAATGTCATCGGGTTTGTGTAGTTAATTACCCACGCCTCAGGACAATGTTCCTTAATCAATCTTCCAAACTCAAAGAAGATTGGAAGAGCTCGCCGAGCTCGAATGATTCCCCCGGGGCCCGTAGTATCTCCCACACTTTGGAGAATTCCATACTTTTCGGGCAGAATCAAATCTGCATAGCGTGCTTCGGTCTTGCCCGGCTCAATGGAGATGATGACGATATCAGAGCCGGAAAGCGCTGTTTTCAAATGATCATTCGCTTCAACAACAAAGCGATCTCCGCTCTTATTGAGGCTCATGATCCGATTGCCAACCTCTACATTGTTTTGGGCGGCTTTATAATCGATATCATAGAGTACCACCCGTCCTTTGGTTGCCGGGTTAAACGCTAAATCTTTCATAAATTGGATCGGCCACAGACGGCCTCCACCACCAAGAATGCAAATACGAGTTTCTTTCATATCACTCTCCTACAGGTACGGATGAAGGTTTTCCGATTGGACAACCCATCCTTCTTTGAAGCTGTCATATTGAATCATCACCGCAACCGCAAGAAGCAATGCTCCGTTCCCCGGTAGATAGAGGGGAAGATCCGCCCGGTCGGCTTGGGCGTTGTGTCCGTTTCGAGTATAGGTGTTTTTAGGAGCATTGAGCAATAAAAGCTCAATTGCTTCAGTTCCTAAATCCAAGGAAGCGGCGGTCATCGCCATCGCCGGAAAATCCCATCCCCACATCGAACGAAAATCGTAGGTTTCAATCGTTTTCTTCAGGGAGTTCTTCATAATTGCTTTATCAATTCTGACCCCCGGGATAAAGCCGTAAGCAAACAGGAATGATGGATGGTCTTGAGCAAAAGCCCCATAGGTTTCCGAACAATATTCATGGGCAAGATATACTTCTCCGTTATGAGGTGGAAGAGCTATCTTAGAGTGGATTTCTTTCCATGAATCAGGGATGTTAATCCCCTCCTGTTCAAGCAGATTAAAGCCTGCTTGAAGAGCCCAATACCAATACTCCACCTCCATCGTCGGGTTGAGTACATCCTTTGGATTATGGTTTTCCTGAACGGGAATTACCGGTGGGCCGATCGAGTAGATTCCATCCCGTTCTTGGAGATAATCGATCATAAAAGCGAGCGTTTCTTCAATAAGCGGGAGGTAACGATCAATTTGCCTACCGGATCGGCATAGCAACGTCGTAAAAAGTATGAGATGGGGTTGCTGCCAACATAGTAAACAACCTATTGCGGAAGGAGCGTCACTGCCATCGGGTTCTGTCATCTTTGCCCAACGAGCCCCGGCATATCCTTGTTGTTGAGCTCGATCTTTTGCGCTTTGAAGAACCGATTCATACCACCACAAAGAACGCTCAAGAAGGTCTTCCTTACTCCAAACAGCTGCGAACAAACTATGCCATGGATGCATCTCCAAGTGAAACTTCCCATACCAGCTATTGCATGTAAGCCCTGTTTCTGCCGGAGGAAGCGTACCAAGACATTGAATCGCCAACAGATATTGTGACAGCAATACTCTTCTCTGCAGTTCATTCGCCCGCTCGTCTTGGCTCCCTTCAAAACTGACAAACCCACCGCTTTGCCAAAAAAGTGCCCAGTGGGCGAGACACTCAGCTTTTGCCAAAGCAAAGGACAACCCTTCCTTTTTTTCTTCATCAAACATATATTCGACAAGCAGATGGAGTGACTCTTTATCTCCTTGGACAACAAAGCGATGAGGCTCTTTTTCAGTAATTGTCATCCCTTCACAAGCGGTGATCGAAACTGTGTACTCAGTTTCATCAAGGACTCGCTTAATCGAGTAACCTTGGAGAATTGATTGGTGAGCATCTCTCTTGTTCCAATCACTTCCGGTGATGTGATGAGAGGGATAGGGAAAAGAGATCTCCACTCCCATCTTCGTTTTGAGTAACGCTGATCGAATACGGATTCCGATGATATTTCTTTTTGGATGAACGAATGTTTCTACTTCAACGGGCGTATCATCAAGATGATAGGAGGAGTAAATAATACCCTCATATATATTGAGAACTTGTTTAAGATTTCTAACCTCTTTGAAGACCATCTTGTAATCGGGATTTGGGGCCCATTCAGGCAAAGAAAGACCGATTTTTCCAAGATTGAACTTATGAGGACTTTGCCTGAGATCATTGAAGAGGTTCTCCTGACCGGTTGAATCGGTCATATAGCCGACCCTTCGACCGTTGGCATTAAACTCCTGAAAACGAAGCTTCGAGTAATCACGGCTTGCTTTGGGATAACGATGCCAACCGAAGTTGCTCATCGTGAGGGTCGGGGTAACCGCATCCTCTTCAATCCATGCACTTTGCAGTCCCGTCCCGTCAACGGTAAACGCAAAGTCCCCATTTCCTACTGAGAACGGGGAAAAATGATCCCATTGTCCCTCATGACTGGGCTGATACCTGTCAAGAATCGCTTTACGGTTAATTGACATCGTTCCGCTCCTTCAGTCCATCACTGGTTTCAATCACTTCAACGTAGTGAAAGCGCTCATGGGGAGTCTTGTTCGGGGAATGGAAGGTTACAAAGAGCTCTTCATCTTTTTCAAAGATCATTCCATGTCCCCCATCCGTTGCGACAAGAGGTTCCTCAGCTTGGCGCCAAGGACCAATGATTGAGCCACTGTCGCTGATCGCACACCCCATTGCATACCCTCTCGTCCCGATTGAGGACCAGAGCATGACGAGTTTACCATCCTTCTGGCGGTGCATGAACGGTCCGTCAGTAATTCGGGCATCAACAATGCCGCTTCCATCGCGCCGTTCACGAGGCATGCTCCATGGAGCACTGGCTGCGCCAAACAGCACGATTGGCTCACCTACCGGCTTTTTTAAATCGGAGGAGAGCTGTTGGGCTACGATTTTCCCGTCATGAATCTGAACCCATTCATGGCAGTATATTATCCAAGGCTTTTCTTCACCATCAACAAAAAGGGTGCCGTCAAGACACATCCATTCGCTCGGCGTGGTCGCCTTATCGGTTAAAGGAAGGAAGGGACCCAAGATATGATCGGAGACGAGGATTTGTGTTCCCCGGTTATACCCTTCGGCCATGAAGGTGGCAAAAAGGTAATACTTGTCCTTATAGAGATGGAGTTCGGGAGCCCAGAAGTCGTGGGTTCCCCAAAACCCTTCTGGAGGCGTAAAAACGGAAAAGGGTCCTTCCCACATTTGAAAATCCGGTCCGCCCGCATAACGATACGCGTTAAAGCCGACACCTTTAGCGTTCCAAGGATTGGTATCAGTCGTTCCAAAGAGGTAGTAATCTCCACCTTCCTTGAAGATGAACGGGTCTCTGATTTGAATATTTTTGCGATCTATCATAAGAAGCATCCTATGTACTCAATAATCTGGGGAACATTTCTGTTCCCCAGTATGGTAGTTCACATATTTCTGCGCGATTACTTGGTAATCATGCGGTTGATCAGATCCACGATCTCTCGACCACCCTGTTCGGTACTGATCTGACCGAACGCTACGCGCTGGTAAATCAGGTACAGCGTGGAGTTATACTCGGTGTCGTTGGGCACGTGGTCGTTTTCCGGCATCGTATGCGGTCCTGCTACCGCCATGTAACTGAGGGCTTTCTGTTCGTTCACGTTGGAAGCGCCGACAGAACGAGCGATTGAGGAGACCGAGTTACCACGATCGTTTCCGAGAACAGCTGCCGCATCCGGCGAGTTCACGAGGAAGTTGATGAACTTCGCGGCTAGATCTTTGTGCTTTGAATCCTTGTTGATCGTGTACAACTGACTCTGGGTCTGCCAGAGAGAGTTCCGCTCGGCGGCACCGGGCAATTCGATCAAATCGATCTCATCGACCATCGCCCGCTGGTATCCGTCAAGCTGGTTCGTCCACAAGAATGCGATCGCTGCCTTACCGGCGACAAGCATTGAAGTATCGGCATTGCTTTCAGCATAGCTTGCTGCGATATCGGCAGGAGGAATGACTCCAAGGGCTCGATAATCAGCAAAGAGATCGAGGTAACGCTTTGCGTCGGCAGGTGTTACGTACGTCCGATTTTCAGCAGCGACATACATAGGAGTTCCGTTATATCCGGTCCAATAACCGAAAGGAGTGGAACTCGTAGGCAGAACACCGATATCCTGCATCGCATACACTCCAGAGGGTAGTCGCTTCTGCAGATCAATCAAGTACTGGCGGAACTCGGGGTATGTTGAGCTTACCGGAGGCAAGGGTGCTCCGACACGCTCGATCAACGACTTGTTGTACACCAAAGCGGGCATATTTGCACCGGTGGAGAGACCATACAGGGCTCCCTTGACAGTGGCGTAACTGATTGCACCCGGATCGATTACATCAAGATTGATGATTCCCTTCTCCGCATAGGGGAACAAGTCAAGGGCCAGATGTCCTTTCGGTCCCCCAGGAATGTAGTCGGGAAAGTTACCGCCCATGTTGATGATATCAGGACCGGCACCTGCTGCAACCTGTGTATCAACTTTGACAAAGTGGTCTCCTGCACCGCCAGAGGGCTCTTGGTGCACTTTCACTCCAGGATTCTGCGCTTCAAAAATCTTGATCGCAGCCTCACTGCGGGCGATTCGGGCCTCTCCACCCCAATATGCCCAACGCAGCGTCACTTCATCGGTTTTCGGTGCTTCTTTGGCTCCGGCGGCAAAAACCATCATCAGAGCGGTCAGAGCAACGACCAGAACAAGTACAAGTTTCTTCATAAAAACCTCCATTTATTGGGAAACACTATTTGGTGTCATCCCTTGATTCCAGTAGTGGCGATTCCCCGAACAAAGTACTTCTGCAAGCTGAAGAAGAGAATGAAACAGGGAACGAGGGAAAGCACCGACATGGCGAACAGACTTCCCCACGACGAGATTCCCGACGAGTCCAAGAAAAGGCGAAGACCCAGCGGAACCGTGAAGAGTTCCGGGCGGGTCAAATAGAGCAATTGGTTAAAGAAATCATCCCATGTCCAGAGGAACGTGAAGAGCACCGTCGTAATGAGAGCTGGAACGGTGAGGGGCATGAGAATCCGCAGATAGATGGTGAACTTCCCACAACCGTCGATCACCGCAGATTCATCGAGCTCTTTTGGAAGCCCACGGATAAACTGAACGAGCAGAAAGATGAAAAACGCATCAGTTGCCAGCATCTTCGGAACAACAAACGGCAAGAATGTATTGATCCAGCCAAAACGGTTAAAGAGGACGTAACGAGGAATCGTAGTGACGTGTGAAGGAAGCATCATTGTGACGAGCATCACAGCGAACCAGACCTTCTTTCCGACAAAATTCAGCCGGGCGAACGCATATGCGGTCAAAGAACAGAAAATCACATTCATCAAAACGCTCAATATGCTGATGATGAACGAGTTCTTGAAAAACGTATCAAAGCCGAAGATACCAATCCCTTTCCACCCGTTTACGTAGTTATCGAGGGTAAAGGCTCGGGGAATCAACGAAGCATCAGTGAAGATCGTATTCGGAACTTTGAAGGAGGCGGAGAAAAGCCATAACACGGGATAGAGCATTCCAAATCCGATCACGATGATAATCAGATTCATGAGGATGGAGGAAAGAAGTGTTCGAGTGTTTTTGTTTAGATGCGACATCACTCATTTCCTCCATAACTCACTAAACCGCCGGAAATCTTAAAAGCGATCGCGGTCAAGGAACCGATGATGATGAGAAGAACCCACGCCATGGCACTCGCATATCCCATCTCGCTGAATCCCCACCCTTTCAAGTAGAGATAGAGGCTATAGAACATCGTTGAATCGAGCGGTCCACCATGTCCACCCGAGATGATGAACGCTTGGGTGAATGCTTGAAACGAAGAAGTCATCTGCATGATGAAGTTGAAGAGAATAATCGGGCTGAGACCCGGAAGGGTAATCGAGAAAAATTGACGGACTTTGTTCGCTCCATCGATCGAAGATGCTTCATAATACTCCTTGGGAATGTTTTGCAATCCGGCAAGGAAGATAATCATCGGCGACCCAAACTGCCATACAGCGAGGATGATCAATGTAGAGAGCGCATACTTGGGATTGCTGATCCATGATGGCGGGTTCGCCCACCCTACCGCTCTAAGGAGCATATTGATCACCCCGTCAAAGGCAAAGAGGCGTCGCCATAACACGCTTATCGCAACCGATCCTCCTAGAAGAGTCGGGATATAATAGATCGCCCGGTACAAGCCGATAAGTTTCAGCTTTCGATTCATTATCATCGCAACGGCGAGCGCAAAGATGAGTTTCATCGGTACGCTGATAAATACGAAGCGCAGAGTAACAAACAATGAATTCATAAAACGATCATCGCCTCTAAGCGATTCGTTTCCTCCGAACATGACAATGTAGTTTTGCCATCCTATCCATTTTGGTGGGGCCGTAATACTATACTGTGTAAAGGAAAGATACAGCGAATAGATCATCGGATAGATTGTTAATGTAAAAAAACCTACCAACCATGGAAGGAGAAATGCATACGAAGTCACATTATCAACTAAAGTTCGACGTTTTTTAGACAAGCAAAACACTCCAAAGCATGAAACCAACGATTTTATTCAATGCCCGATTGCTGCATCGATGCTTGCAGAATAGATCAGACATGATCCAAGAGTAGATAACCTACCTGCTTCATAAATATACCATAACTGGAACCCCGTTCCATATCTAGCGTATATTTAACATATGTATTATTGACTATTAAACGATTAAAAAGAGATATCTCAAAGCATCGGAGCTGCGATCTTGAGAATCATCCCACCCAGTCTTTGATGCCATGGCCGAGCTTTGAGAAGCTTGGTCGTAATCGGTTTACCCAACATGATCGTACGTTCGATATCTTCATACACGTGCTTGATTGCCGAGGAGCCATAAAGGACGACCGCATTTTCGAAGTGAAGATAGAACGAACGGTAATCCATGTTGATCGTCCCGATGATCGCGACATGATCGTCGCTGACGAACATTTTGGCATGGATGAATCCGGGGGTGTATTCATAGATTTTCACCCCGGCTTCAAGGAGTTTGTAATAGTTCGCCCGCGTAACGAGGAACACGCCCTTCTTGTCGGGGATGTAGGGAGTCACGATTCGAACATCCACTCCGCTTTGGGCGGCGATCTTCAAAGCGGTCAGCATCTCATTGTCCAACACAAGGTAGGGGGTCGTGATATAGACGTAGCGTTTGGCCATGTTGATCACCTGGATATACGCGTTCTCCGCTACGTTGTGACTATCAAGGGGATTGTCCCCGAAGGGCTGGACGAAGCCGTCGGTCTTCGCCGTAATCGTTGGCTGATACAGGGCGAACTGTTCGGTGACTCCCGTTGAAAAGGACCAGAGCTGAAGGAACATCTGGGTCAACGACCAGACCGCATCGCCCGTGATTTTGACCGCTGTATCTTTCCAATGCCCATATTTGATCGTTCGATTGATATATTCATCGGCGATATTCATTCCGCCGGTATATCCGATGTTCCCGTCGATGACGATTACCTTTCGGTGATCGCGGCTGTTGAGGCGGCTGTTGAGGTGGGTGCGTAAAGGGTTGAAGGCGACGACTTCCAACCCAAGGCCCCGAAGCGTCCGATCGTAATGGCTGGGGGTGGTGAAGATTGAACCCACATCATCATACATCAAACATACCCGCACTCCTCGCTTTCTTCGTTCAAGAAGGATTGAAAGCAGAAGGTCCCACATTTCACCTTCAGCAAGGATGAAAAACTCCAAGAAAATAAACGATTTTGCCTTTTGAAGCTCGATAATCACATCATCAAACCACGCTTCCCCACTGGCGAAATAATCGACTTGCGTGTTGACATGCACTTGATTCCCGGTGATCGAGCAAATAAATTGCGCTTGACGAGCAAGCGAAGGGGAATAGGATTCCAGGGCTCGAATCGGCAAGAGATCGCTGTACAGAGCATCCTTCATTCCCTTGCGAAAGGAGAAGTCAAGCTCTTCGACGCGCGCCCGCAATCTTCGATTGAGCTTATGAGTGCCGAAGAGGAGATAGAACAACCCGCCATAGATGGGAATGACGATGAAAAGGAACATCCATCCGATCTTATAGGCCGGGTTCAAATCGCAGGTAATGACGAACAGACTCATCAATACGCTGAGGGCGGAAAGCAACTGAAACCACACCCCATACGATTGGGCATAGATTCCAATGAGGACAAAGAACCCGATTTGGATGGAAATCAAGAGGAAAGAGATAAAGAGACGGCTCGTAAGAAACTTTAATATCTTTCTCATCGCGCCTCCCTATATGCCACTATATCATGCTAAGGGCGAATGCTGAACTCACAACCGCAATATTGCTGGCGGTACAGACCATATTCCCTGCTGAGGATATTTGACCGCTCAAATCCCCCCTGTTTTTTAAAGTCAATCGCTTCAAAGCGCTCGTACTGCTTTCCAACAGCGAAGATCGTCGGTGAATGCTTGAAGCGGCTGACCGTGAGCGTCGTGGTGAAGTGGTCGAAACCCAATTGAATAGCTTTGGCGTTAGCCTCCGCCAAATTGTAGGCGAAACATTTCCTGCAGCGCTCTCCGCCTTCCTGTTCTTTTTCAAACCCCCGGATCGCCTCGAGCCACGATTCGTGATCATAGATTTCCCGGATTACCTCAAGCTCATATATCTTTGCGACCTTCATCAACTCGTCAAAGCGTTTTTGGGCTTCTTCAAAGGGGAAGATGTTGGAGTTCGAAAAGTACAGGACAGGATTCCACCCCTCCCCGAGCATCTGCTCAATGCTTGATGTACTGCATGGTCCACAGCATGCATGAACCAGGATATCACGTCGTTTCATCATTGCACCTATCGTAGAACATCGCCCATCCGCTCTGCAAGAGGAGTGCTTGTCTCACCCCCACCGTTCAGATAGAGTAAAGAGGATGGGGGTACGTATGAAGAAGAACCTTGGCTTATACATATCAATCGCAGGTACGATTCTTATCGTCGCTCTGCCGATTTCCCGGACTGCAAAGCTCATCATCCTTTTTGGAGCTTTTGCAGGCCTTCTCTTTTATCGAAGAGGTGTCCTGTACTTTGGAAAAGCGAATAAAAAGCTTCAAAGCGGAGCGTTGGATGAGGTATGGGTTCTCTATCGAAAAGCATTGAAAGCCGGAGTTGCACCCAACGTCCGAATCGCCATTGCAAGCATATTCATCCAACGGGGCGATGTCGATGAAGGAAAAACCATTTTGGAGTCATACAAAAACCTCACGAAGGGACAAACCAAGGAGCTTGATGCAATCGTCGGCATTCTCGATTCGATGGTGCACTGGATCGAAGGAGATACAAAAGCCGCTCTAAAGACAGTTCGGGAGGTCTATGAGGCGGGCTTCAGAGACAGCAATCTGCTGGTCAACTACACCACCTTCGCCTTGGTGGAGCGTAAATGGAAGGAAGCGGAAAACCTCCTTGATGAAGCGGATGAGAAAAATATCGTCAGCGCCGGACTGATCGATAACCGGGCATGGCTGGCGATCAGCAAAAATGAGTGGGTTGAGGCGGAACTGATTCTCACCGATCTGATCTCCAAAGGTCCTCGCTTCGCCGAACCCTACCTCCACCTGGCCCAAGTAAAAATCCACTGGGGCCTCATCGGCGAAGCGATCGATCTTCTCGCCGAAGGATTAAAAAAACCGTTCGTCAATACCTCCGGGATAAAAGCTGCCTATATCCAAGATCTCCATGATCGATTGAACGACCCGAAAACCCGGAGAAAAACCGCCATGGAAATCGATCAGGACCGCCTCGCCGTTGCTGCCGGTCAAGAGATCAAAACAATCGATCAAGCCTTTGAACCGGAAGAAGGCTTGATCCTCGCCGGATTTGCCAAAAGGCCGGCAGGAAGACAAAAGCAAAAAGTAGAGCCTGAGGAACAGGGTCCAAACTTGGAGCTCACTGCCGAGGATCTTGCCTATATCGAAGCTAATGAGGAACGGTGAAGAATACACCCCAAATCGGATACCGGCTTGCCCAGTCCAATCCGCCATAGAATTGAATCCCCAATTCGGTAATACCGAGCAAGCTGATCGTCGTTTCGACCTCGAGGCCTACCGAGAAGAAGAAATCACCGTTGAAGAGCAGGTCGACAAATACTCCTACTCTGCTGTCCTCGAAGAGGAACATCTCGCCGAAGGTCGGCCGGTAGGACACCGGCTGATACCCAAACCCGAGGTTCACCACGGCCAGATACTTCGAAGGATTGCTTGAAACGGTAAGATCGTGCCCTTGGGTTATGAGCGGATCGTGGTTCGTTCGAAACCGATCGGAGATGAAGAGCGGCACATCGCCCTTGCCATCCAACGCGAACCGGACGCTGGTCTTCCCTTCAAGATAGATTCCGATAAACGGATCGCGGATCTTCACACTCCCGTGCGGGTTGAGAAAGCTCCGAATCCGCTGATAATCCCCATACGCTTGATAGGCGAGATCCACCGAGCCTCTCTCCAGCCATTTCAAGCTTGGCAGTTCGAGCGTGACGGTGCTCGTCGCCAGACAGGTCGATCCGGGGAACGCCTCCACGTACCTGCTGTTCCTGTCGTTGAAAAGACCTTCGAACGTCTGGCTCATCCTCAGATCGGCGATCCTGCCAAGCGAATACCGCCCCTCGAGCAGTCCATCGTAGGAAAACAGGAGTCCCTCTTTCCTCGAGTCATAGAAGACCCCGCCCCCGAAAGCGACCCGCCAATGGTCGAGAAAGTAGTAGTATAAGCGAGTCTTGATCGCGGGGACGGTGCGCATCTGTCCACTTCTGGCCCAGTTGAACGCCAATCCTCCGTTAATCTCGACGCTTAGCGTCCGCTTGGATACCATGTAGGAGACTCCCAGCGTACTATCATTGATGAGATAGGATCGCACCGCGTTGCCGAGGGTTGACCAGATTCCGATCCCAAGCGCCGGAGCATCATCAAACCGACAGAGGTGTTCATACGCGGCATACTGGCGATCGGCAAATCGGATTGACTCGTCAAGCGCTTCGCGCCTCTTGGCGAAGGAGAGGACGGGAACTCCCCTCTTCAACTTCTCCAGAGCTTCGCTTTGCGCCTTCGCCGCCTCGTACCCCTTCTCTTGGAGATACATGACCTTGGCAAACTCCATGAAGGAAATCGACTCGACGTCGTTTCGGATCCAGATGAACGAATCCTCCAGCGCCTTCATCT
>SHOI01000022.1:20976-24576 GCA_004294855.1 Sphaerochaeta sp.
ATCGACTCGACGTCGTTTCGGATCCAGATGAACGAATCCTCCAGCGCCTTCATCTCCTCTATTCCCCTCCGTCGCTTGGAGATGTCGAATGAGACGTTCAGAATCGTCACCGGGTTGTTCAGGTTCAGCTCCTCATTTTCGTAGAAGGTCGTGGATAGGATGATCGAATCGGTGAATTCACCGGCGATTCCCACGGGAACCAGATTGGTGATTCCTCCGTCGATCAGGCGATGCCCTTGGTAGGAGACCGGGGGGAAGTAGACCGGAAGCGCGAAGGAGGCGACCAGCACGGTGTAGAAATCCCCTTCGCTGATCTGGATCTGGCGTTTCGTTACAAGATCCTCAGCGGTCACAATGATGGGAATCTCAAGATCTTCCAGACGGAGGTCGCGTCCGAGGATCGACGAGATCCGCTCCAGGAAGCGGGAAGAGTCGAGCAAGCCGCCCTTCAAGGGGAGCGCCAGATCGAAGAGCGTCTCCAAACTGGTGGAGGAGGTGATCGTAAGGATCTGGTCGGGAGAAAGGCCGGCGGCATAGAGCAGGCCCACGATCGAGCCCATCGAGTTGGAAACGATGAAATCGGGCACGATCCCGATCTCCTCGAGATACCGGAGAACGCCGATATGGGCGAACGCCCGAGCCGAACCGCCGCTGAGAACCAGACCGATCGGTTCGCGAATCCCCCCGGTTCGCTCTTCGATCCGCTCGACGAACCGCTCCTTCCCATACCAGATCGGCAGATCGGCAAGCATCAAGTCTTTCGCAGAGATACCGATGGTAAATAGTAAAACAAAGATGATTGCAAGAATCTTCTTGAGCATGTATCTCCTCCGTGAGGAAACCTTACCCCATCAAGATTCAAATAACAACAAACAATTGAGTGATTCCACTATCGCTGTTGCTTTTTTACCATCCTTTTGGTAGCATAATTCTCACCGCGCCGGCGTGGTGAAATTGGTATACACGTCAGACTCAAAATCTGATGGATGAATAATCCGTGTCGGTTCGACTCCGACCGCCGGTAGAAACAAGGTTGCTCAGGCAACCTTGTTCTCATTTCCGATACTTCTCGATGTTTTGCTTGTGTTCTTCGTAATCGACGGCGTAGTGAATCCTCTTATCGAAGCCATGGAGATAGTAGAAATATGGGGTCGTCTCCGGATAGAATGCGGCATGCAGAGCCGCTCTGGAGGGGGCGGCGATGCCGCTTGGGGGCAGGCCCGTCTTTCTCCGGGTGTTGTACGGGGTCTTCTGTTCCAGAGCCTCGACGGGAATCGGGTTTTCCCAATCATCCAACTCATACCGGGTCGTCGCATCGATTCCGAGCGGCTCGTTCTTCTCAAGACGATTGTGGATCACCGAGGCGATACCTCCCATTTGGCTTTGGTCCTGAGTCTCCGCTTGGATCATCGAGGCGATGATGATCAGCTCTTCGATGGAATATCGATCCAACAGAGGTGAATCGCTCAACGTCCGAACGACCTCCTCAGTGGCGAAGAACATCGAAAGAGCGAGATCCCGGGCGCTTCGTTCTCCTATCTCGACCGGATAGGTTCCCCCTAGGAACCACCCTTCGACAAACCTCAGCCCATACGCCGAACCGATCTCCCGGGCGGCCTTCACGAAAGCCCCCGGCTTGCTTCCTGTCCGAACGGTCAACATCTCATCGATCTGCTTCAGGGTATATCCGGGATAGACGAGCAGCTCCAGAACCCGACCGGTAGAGGAAAGCGCTTTGAGAATCTCTTCATGGGTTGAGTTCTTTCCGAGGATATAGGTGCCGCTCTTGAGCAGGGAGGCGGCTTGCCGGCTGACGACATAATCGAGAAAGCGCTTCCGGTCATCGATGATCCCGGCTTCCTCAAGTATAAAGCTTACCTCGGTCGCACTCATTCCCGCCTCGATCGTGACAGCGACTACTTCATCATCAAATGGAGCCTTGCGCGAGATGTTCCACCCCACCGCTCCCATCCCGGCAAGGATAACGATCGCCAATAAAGAGATGAGCAGAAGCTCCTTCATCGGCCTGCGGTATCCTTTGCGCTTCCCAATCGGAGGCGGAACGATCGGCTTTCGCAACGCGACCTTCCCTTCACTCTTATTCTTAATCGGCGGATGAGGTTTTACGGGTTCCTTCTCTTCATCATTCCGTTTCTTAGACGGAACCTGAGACTTCTTCTCCCCTATGGTTACTTTCATCGAACGCGTAGTGACGTTGGAGTTCTTCGAATCAGCCATCGTTGCCGGTTCCTTCGAGCATGCGGATCAAGGTCCGTCGTTTGGCGATGGCAGAGTTGAGCTGGTCGATTTGGGCGCGGAGGGCTCCGATCTGGTCGGCGATATGCTCGATCTTCTGCTTTTCGATCTCAATCTGAGCCTCAAGCTCCTGAATTTTGATCCGGTTTTGTTTTTCCTTGATTTCACCGCCTAACTGCTTGATTCGAGTTCGATGCAAAGTGATTTGCGTTGCCAGAGGGTTTTGATCGCCTTCGTGTTCATACATCTGTCGCCCATAGGCGATCGCTGCTTCTTCATACGCCTTCAGAGCTTTCATCCGACTTTGGTTGTACGTTTCAAGACGCAGCCAAGGCGTTGGAACCTCGCTGTTCTTCAGCTGATCAAGGGCGCTTTGGTGAAGGGCGAGCTCCTCGCCCAGAAGGTGTTCCTTGCTTCGATACTCCCGGACCTGCTTGAACAGCTCCTCGCGAGCTTCACTTCGAAGCTCCTCCTCAAGATGCCTGGTGAGGATTTCTTCCCCCAATTTCAGAAACATCCGTCCGAGTGCTCGCCGGTGCAAGTGGGCAAAGACGGGAACTCCGGCATTTCTCCGTTTTCTGACCGCTAGAAACGGGGCAAGGGTTTTGGAAAGCTCATCGGAGTATGATGCGTTTCCATACGCTTCGTAGGCAATCGCGCCAAGCTGCGCGCAAAGCTCTTTTTTCTCCTTCGAAAGAACTTTAAGATCTTTCTGAACCTGCTTCAGCTTGCGGCTCCGGTCTTCAAACTGTTTCAGTGAAAAAGTCAGCTGCTGATAGAGTTCCTCCTGAATCTCGTACTCCCGTTTCTTTTGCAGAACCTCCTGAGCGGAAGGACTATCGTCCGTTGCCGTAGCTTTTCCCAAATCACCATAGAGCGTGCGAAGATCCCGCCGATGCTCTTCGATCGCACGGGAGAGGCGCTGGATCTGGCTTTGCAACGTACTCATTCCGAGTCATAATACCACAATCAAAGTGCATCGGCAAAGCAAGCGTTCCTTGACAAAGGAAGATGAGGTTGAGTATCCTTGAATACACCTATTTCGACCTTATTTTCTTTTGTGTAAGGCGAAAATTCATGAAGCGGGAGAGCTTTTTTCGTGTACTGCTCATCCCCTTTTTTTAGCCTTCTTTCCTGAAGGCGAACATTTTTATCCAAGGAGCGATGTGCATGAGCAACGAAACAAACAGCACACAGGAAGATAAGGAATTGATTGAATCCACAATCCAATTGCTTGTCACGAAAGTCCACGCCGACTCCGAACCGGAGGAGCTCGAAGCGCTGGCGAAAATCATCAAAAAGCAGGTTCCCCTCTTTACCCGCAGATACTTTACTGCATACCTG
>SHOI01000130.1 GCA_004294855.1 Sphaerochaeta sp.
TCTGGGCTCGCTCTACCTGACAATCAACCCGGAGTCCGGCCAGGGAACATTGAACGTCAGGCGCCTGCGGGAGCTGCCGGTCATCAAGGAGACGAAGCACTTCATCCATGCCCGGGCGCCGCTCATTGTCAAAGTGAACGGGTTTAGCGGTGAAGGGGTGATCCTGACGCGCTAAGCTTCAGCGGGGCATTCCCGTTGGAGATCATCATGGTGTCATCCTCGTCCTCATGCCTGTTGAAGCAGATCGAAGCATATCCGCCGTCAAAAAAGATCTCCGTGCTCATCCGGTCGACGAAGATTTCAACCAATCCTCCCGCAAGCGGAGCGATGCCCGTCGTCCCGTGATGGGTGAACGTCGCCGTATGGCTGACGGAATCAACGGCGAGCTGCGTCGATCCGAAGCGAAGCGAGAAGGAAGAGCTATAGGTAATGCTCATCAGATACACGCCACCAAGAGAAGTGAGAGAAAGATCGCAGTTCGGCTTCAGGGATTTGTCGATCAACGAATCGGTAAACAGATCCCTGATCCCTTCGACCGGGTATGAATGGATCCGCCCGTCGACGTACCGGAGTCTTCTGGGAAAGTTCAGAAACCCCCGCCACCCTTCTGCATCCGATCCGTGGCCGGAAAAGCGCCCCATCCACGGCCACTGCCCCGCCCAGGCGAACGCATACCGCTTTCGGTCGTTTCCCGAAGTCGATTGGAACGCGTAATAGTGCGAACCGTGATCCAGCGGCTGGATCGATTCGCTTGTAAAAGAACAGGTATGTACATCGAACGTCCCGATGACTGCGACGACGCCGTGGGTGTCCTTTCCGATCGGGGAGAACACAAGCACCCATTTGTCGTCAAGCGGGAAGAAGTCGGGACACTCCGGCATCGTCCCGATTTCCCGGGGAACGGAATAGAGGACTCCCCGCTCCTCCCACGTATAGGGATCCGATCCCTCATAGAGTAGCACCACGTGCTCCGTCCCGTCGGACGCCCCGATGACCATGAAGAGGCGTTCTTCGATAAAAAAGACCTTCGGATCGCGGAAATCCTCAAACCCCGAAGGAGCTTCAAGGATCGGGTTCCGCTCCGCTTTGACGAAGGTCACCCCGTCGCTGCTCGTCGCCACGCACTGCCTCTGGTGTCCGCCGGCCGCGGCGGTGTAGTATAGATGCAAAATGCCGTCGATGACGATCGCCGATCCGGAGAAACACCCTCCCTTGGGATCGTCCTCATACCACCTGTCGGGAACAAGGGCGATCGGAAGCTCCTTCCAGAAGACCAGATCGTCGCTGACCGCATGCCCCCAATGCATCTGCCCCCACTGCGGCGCATAAGGGTTGTGCTGATAGAAGATGTGATACCTCCCGCCGAAGAAGCAGAAACCATTGGGATCGTTGATCCATCCTTTCCGAGCTGAGAAATGAAGGGCGGGTCGGCGTGTCGTCATCAAGTGTTCCTCACTGGGAGAAACTATACCATACAACAGGATGACGATGGAAAAAAGGGACACGGAGACTACAAAGGGATGCTTCGCGAAGGGTTCGGAGCCCTCGGTTAGGTTACGGTCGGAGATACGCCGCCGTTTCCCAGAAGGCGGCTCCCTCGTTTGGCTGATTCGCCCCGGGTGTCGACCGGCCGTCACGGACGATCGTCAGCAGCTCCGCCTTCATCCGCCGGACAACCTCGGGATGCCGGTCGATGAGGTTTGTCGTCTCCCCGATGTCCTCATCAAGGTTGTAGAGCTGCATCGCCGGAAGGAGCTTCTCCTCGGCGCTGCCGGGAACCGGGGGCGACCATCCGCCCGAACCGGGACACAGCTCGAGCTTCCACGGACCTTTGCGGATCGAAAGCGATCCGTCGATCGATTGATGGATGAGGGAGGTTCGCTTCGCTTCGCTGTCGGGGTCTTCAAGCAGATTCAGCATGCTGACCGAATCTTCCGCCTCATCGGAGGCGAGGGATAGTCCGAAGTATTCGGCGAAGGTCGCATAGAGGTCGACGAGGCTCACCGTCCGGTCGCAGACGGTATCGGCCCGGGTGACACCCGGCCATACGATGATGTAGGGAACCCGATGCCCTCCTTCATAGATGTCCGATTTCATTCCCCGGAAATGATGGCTTGGATGGTGCCCGAACCTCCTCAGCTCCTCAAAGTCCGCCTGAGGCGAGCATCCGTTGTCGCTGGTGAGAACCACCACGGTGTTCTCGTCGACCGCATCGAGAATCCGTCCGACCACATCGTCACAGTGCAGGACGAAGTCGCCGTAGGCGTTGGTGCCCGATCGTCCGCGGAACTCCCTGTCCGGAAGGATCGGGGTATGGGGCGCGGTCAGCGCGTAGTAGAGGAAGAACGGTCTTTCATCGCCGGAGGAGATGATTCTCAGCGTCTCGCCGGTAAGATGGTCGAGAACCTCTTCGTGGATGAAATCCTCCCCCGTCGGCCCTTCCCGCCAATACCCCATTCCGTCGCTTCTCGTCGTCCGCGTCGGGGCGCTCGTGAACCGGTCGTTCCGGATGTAGAGGTACGGCGGCATGTCCAAGGATGCGCTGATCCCGTAGAACGTGTCGAAGCCCAGGGCGGTCGGCCCTCCGCCGATCGGCCTGTCATGCTCCAAGGGGCCGGACTGGGCGAACCCGGGGGCTTCGACGAACCCTTCACCGGTGGGAAGATCCAGGCCGAGATGCCATTTCCCCACCGCATGGGTTCGGTATCCGATATCCCTGAAGAGGTTCGCGATCGTCCGTCTCGCAGGCGCGATCAGCGGCTTTGAATAGCCGCCCAGGACGGAGGATTTCAGGGTGGAGCGCCAGTTATAGCGCCCCGTGATGATCGAATAGCGGCTGGGGGTGCACACCGCGCTCGTCGCGTGAGCGTCGGTGAAGCACATCCCCATCTTGGCGAGCCGGTCGATCCGTGGAGTCTTGAACCCCGCCTTCGGATTGAAGGCGGAAACGTCTCCATATCCCAGATCGTCAAACAACAGATAGACGACGTTCGGTTTGTCGACCCCACTCATACGGACCTACTTGTACTGACGATCGTACGCCTTCTGCATCAACGCAAGGACGTTGCTCATCTGCAGCCTTTCAAGACCCGCCACATAGTCGTTCCACACGCGGTCGTTGTGCACATCCATCGAACCGACCATGAATTTCACGGCGCTCTGGCGGATGTAGTTGGCGAGCTCGCGCTTGACGGTCGAGAACTGCTCGTTCTCCTCGGCGGTGTACTTCAGGTGAGGAACTTCGACGGTGACGTCTTCGTATGGCTTGTACAGATAGGTCGTCTCGTCGAAGAGGGTCTTCTCGTTGTTGCTCGGCAGATAGTACTCGGGATCCTCCGGGGTGATCGGCGGCGAGGCCAGGCCGTTCTTCAGGCTCGGAGTGGTCGCCGAGGCGTAGGTCTGGATCCAGGTGTCGTTCTGGGGATCCTTGTCGTTCCAAAGCTTCAGCTGCTCCCAGACCGCAGGTTTGCCGTCGAGTCCGACCTGACCGGGTTTCGCCCAATCCCATGCTTCGCCCTGGAAGCCGTTGCGCTGCATGAGCGTGCCTTCCTGAGTGTACATAAAGTCGAAATAGCGCATGATCGCATCGGCATAGGGGGTCTTGGAAGAGAGAACCAGGCTGCCCATTGAGGGATCCTGAAAGAACACCACGGAGTATTGGACGCCCTTCGGCCCCTTCAGGGGAGCGATCGCCTTGAAGTTGTTGAAGCGGTCGCCTCCGATCGTGGCGAACTGCCCTCTCCATCCGCCGGTCGCGAAGCCGACCGTCGGCTGGGCGGACGATTCGACGAGCTGGGTGAGCTGGCTGGAATCCTGAGTGAAGGATCCGCTGTAGATGAGTCCTTCCTTGTAGAGCTTGTGCACATACGCAAGGCCTTCGCGATATCCGTCCTTGTTCATCGCCGTGTCGACCTTTCCGTCGACCATCATGAAACCCACGTTGCTTTCGGCGTTGGCGTTGATGTTGGTGTCCAGGTCACAGTAGATGAAGCTGTTGAGCAGGAAGCGTTCGACCTGATCGCCCCAGCCGATGATCGAACCGGCAAGAGGGATCTCGTCCGCTCGGCCATTGCCGTTCGGATCCCGCTCCTTGATCGCCTTCAACGTCCGGTAGAACTCGTCGGTGGTGGTCGGGACCTTCAGTCCGAGCGCGTCCAGGAAGGGCTGATAGACGAACATCTTCGCCATGTTCGAACAGTGGTAGCAACCTTCGAGGCGCGGAATCGAGTAGATGTTTCCGTCGATGTTGGTCATATATCCGATACCGCCGGGGAACTCTTCAAACGCCTTCATCATGTTGGGCATCCACTCTTTGGAGTAG
>SHOI01000131.1 GCA_004294855.1 Sphaerochaeta sp.
CAAGCCTCGGCTTCTACGAACACCTCGGCTTCATCCGGGAAGACAAAACGACCTTCCTTGAAGCCGGCATCCCCCATACGGTCATGCTCTGGCCCCACGGCCGAGGTGAAGCACCCTGTCCCATTTTGGAGCCATAATAAAACCCCGAAGAAAACCTCCGGGGTGCGTAGAGAGCAGGAAATCTACCGATTATTTCTTTACATTCGCATAGATCTTGTTCCATTGCTCCAAAACGGCTTTCTTGTTCGCGATCAACCAGTCGTTGTCGCGGGTTACCCATTTGATCTCCGAACTTGCCGGCAGGTACGGGGTCTCGTAGACGGCCTTTTCGTTCGTGAACCGAAGGGTTTCAAGAGCCATTCCGAGCTCCGATTGTCCCTCCGCGCTCATCAGGTAATTGATCATCGCTTTCGCAGCGTTGGGGTTTTTGGCTCCCGCGATCAAGGCGCAACCGAATGCCGAGGCGGAGGCACCGTCTTCGGGATATACCATCCTGATGCGATTGGAACCCGCCTTCAAGAGGGTCGAAGCGCCATCCTCATAGGTCAATCCGACAACATACTCGCCGGTATCAACGCTCTTGAACGCAACGGAGCTTGCGGTGGAGAACACCACCTGGTTGTTCATGAACTTGGTGATGTAGTCCCAAGCCTCGGGCGTGCCGTGGCCGAAGACCGCCATCATGTTGCTCACGTTGTTCCAACCTGAAGAGGATGAGTTCGGATCGGGCATGACGATCTTGCCCTTCAGTCGAGGATCGAGCAGATCTTTATATCCGCGGATATTGAGACCAAGCTCTTTTTCCAGCTCCACGTTGACACAGAATACCGCGGTGGAGAGGTGGTCAAGGCTGTAGAAACCGTTGTTGGAGCGGTAGTCCGGCATGATATCCGGCTCATATTCCGTCAGCCAATGCTCGAAGAGATCGCTGTGAACCATTCCGTCGCTGCTGGAGAGCCCACCCCACATCAAGTCTCCTTGAGGGTTGTTGCGCTCTGCCCGGATTCTGCTGGTGAGCTCACCGGCCGAACCGTTGACGATTTCGATCTTCACATCCGGATATTGTTTGTTGAACAAGCGAACCAGATTGGAAAGATCGTTTTCCGTCATACTGGAATAGAGAACAAGGTTCTTCTCCATTGCAGTGGGATCCGTTGCTTTTTCTTCTTTTCCGCCACCTGCGGCAAGCGGCAACATCACTAAAACGAGAAGTGCTGCCAGCACGACGCTTATTTTCGCAATACGTTTCTTCATCGTATTCCCTCCTTAAAATTATCAGCCTTACAGACCGATCAGGTTACAGTCGAATATCCTCGGTTTTGCTGATCACTAAATACAGAAGCAGCGAAACCGTCGTAAAGAGCGTCAGGATCGCGCTGAAAGCACAGGCAAGACCATAGCTTCCCCTGGAGATCGCGACATACGTGGACATCGTGAGCGTGATGTTCCTGTTGTTGTACAGGATGATCGAGCTTGAAAGCTCGGTGACGATCGCCACCCAGCTGAGAATGGCGCCGCTGATGATTCCATTGACCATCATCGGCACGGTTATCACCACGAAGGTCTTGAGCTTGGACGCACCGAGGCTGATCGCGGCCTCTTCGACGCTTATCGGAATCTGCATGAGAATCGCGTTCGTCGATCGTATCGAATACGGTATGCGCCGGATCACGAACGAGATGATCATGATCGCCATCGTTCCCGAAAGAACCAACGGCGGCTGGCCGAATGCGACGACCAGAGCGATGCCGATGATCGCTCCAGGCATGATGTACGGCAGCATCGACAGCGTGTCGATGACGTTGTTTATCCAGCTGGGCCTGCGCACGACTAGATAGGCGATGAGCACTGAAAAGACGATGATGATCGCCAGAGCTCCGAACCCCAGGACAAGGGTGTTCTTGATGGAACGGAACAGAAGCTTGTCTACCGCCATCCGGTAGCTTGCCAGGGAATAGCCTTCCAGAAACACGACCGAATCGCTGTTTCGGAACGAAAGGTAGCTGACATAGATCTGAGGCATGAACGCTATTGCCAAGATTCCATAGCAGTAGAGGTACATCAGCGCCCCTCGAATGCCCTTTGCCTTCTTTTTCTCAACCGGCCGGGTTGCATTCATCGAAAAGTTGTACTTGCTCGTTGCATATTTCTGGAGGAAAAACACCAAAGCGGTCATGATGATCGCGATGACGCTGATTGCTGAAGCGAAGTTGTAATCGGTTCCGACTTCTCCGAGATACTGGTTGTAGATTTCGACCGGGAAGGTTCTGTACCCTTCTCCGATGAGAATCGGCGTTCCGAAGTCGGCAAACGCCTGCATGAACACCAGCAAGGAAGCTGCAAGGATTGTCGGCATCGAAAGGTTGAGCACCACCCTGAAGAAGCGCTTGATGCCGACGCATCCGAGGCTCGCGGAGGCTTCAAGCAGATAGCTGTCGATATTCCTGAACGCCCCGTTCATATAGAGGAACACCAACGGATAGAGCTTGAGCGATTGAACGATCAGGATCCCCTTGAACCCGTAGATCGAGCCGATGTTGATGTTGAGCTGGTTTTTCAAAAACTGGGTGATCACCCCGCCCCGGCCCAACAGCAGAATCCAGGCGTATGCCCCGATGAACGGAGCGCTCATCGCACAGAGGATGCTGACGACGAAGATGACCTTCGATCCCTTGATGTGATAGAAGGTATAGAAGTACGAGAACGGGATGCCGATCAGAAGGGTTACGAGGGTTATCGAAATGGTGACTTTAAGGCTGTTCCAAATCGTCATGGAATAGTACTTCTGCGAGAAGAACTTCACAAAGTGTTGAAGCGTGAACTCCCCGCCCTCATTCAAAACCGATTGGCGAAGGATGCCGAACATCGGGTAGACGAGGAAAGTTCCGAAGAGAATGACGAATCCCAGCGTCACTCCGCTCCATACATCGAAACGTTTTTTCGCAAACATCTCTTCCCTCCCCTACATGTTGGCCAAATCGTTTTTCACACCCTTGAGGATGTTGGCCGACCCGTCAGAAGTGAACAGGTTGATTTTTGAAACATTCAACCCGAGACTGATCGTCTCGCCCGGGGGAATGATGGAATCGATCGTCGATTCCTGAACCACTTCGACATCGTTGCCTCGTTCGGTCCGGACGAAGTAGTGGGTATTGAGCCCAAGGAAGACGCTCTCCTTCACCTCGGCCTTGATTCCCTTTTCTTCTTTCGGGAGGATCTTGTACTCTTCGGGTCGGATGGAAACGATCACCTTCTGGTTCTTCGCATGCTTCTTTTCAACGTTGGTCATCTCGACATCGAAGGAGCCGACCTTGAGGAACGTCTTTCCCTCTTTGACGACCAGTTCGGCATCCACGATGTTCGTTCGACCGATGAAGGTTGCAACAAACAGATTGGCCGGGCGTTGATAGATATCCTTCGGAGTGCCGATGTGCTGTATCACGCCCTCATCCATGACTGCGATGCGGTCGCTGATCGCCATCGCCTCTTCCTGATCGTGCGTCACGTAGATCGTGGTGATCCCCACGTCCCGTTGCGTGTCCTTGATGACCGACCGCATCTCGACCCGAAGCTTTGCATCCAAGTTTGAAAGCGGTTCATCCATCAACAGGACGGAGGGCTCGATGCAAAGGGCTCGGGCAAGGGCGACCCGCTGTTGCTGCCCTCCGGACAGCTGAGCGGGCATCCGTTCGGCAAACTGTTGGATCTGCATCAGGCGCATATACTTTTCCGCCTGTTTTGTAATCTCCTCTCTCGAATACTTTCGGCTTTTCAACCCGAATTCAACATTTTTTCGGACAGTAAGGTGGGGGAAGATCGCATAGTTCTGGAACACCATGCCGATGTTGCGCTTGGCCGGATCAAGGTCGTTGATCCGTTGGTCGCTGAAATAAAAATCACCGCCTTCAATCGTGTTGAATCCGGCAATCATTCGCAGCAAGGTGGTTTTCCCACACCCGGAAGGACCAAGCAGGGTAAAGAATTCACCTTCCTTGATGTTCATGCTCAAGTCCGGAATGATGACGTTTTCTCCATACTTTTTCAGGGCATGGACAATGGTGATATGTTCGCTCACAACAAGACACTCCTTGCAATTAACTTACAACCTGAATTAAAATTAACACGCACCAAATAGGTAGTCAATTAAAGGAAATTGTTTAAAAACCCTCAAATTTGTTGTCTAAAAGGGTTTTTGTACCACCCCAAAAAAATCCCGTTCTGTGCACCCCCTTGGACACTTCCGCTTTTCCTGCTACAGTAGACTCGGAGGATTTTGATGAAGATTCAACATTCTTGTCGT
>SHOI01000132.1 GCA_004294855.1 Sphaerochaeta sp.
CCTCACGCCCCTTCTCCACCCCGAGCTTCACGTGGCTTTTGATGATCGCCACCGAGAGACTCGGCTTGATGTCGTCGTGCTTGTTCTCCTCGGTCTGATTCTCGATGAAGTACTCAGGATGGTCGCTCTTGCCGATATCGTGGAACATCGCCCCCACCCGCGCCAGCAAAGGATTTGCCCCGACCGTTTTCGCCGCCGCATAGGAAAGCTCGGCAACGTGGCGGCTGTGCGTGAAGGATCCCTGAGCAACCTGAGCCATCCGTTCAAGAAGGGGGTTATCCTCGCGGGAGATCTCCAACAATCGAAAGGAGGTCGGAATATTCAGCAAGCGTTCAAAGATCGGAACGGTGACATCCACCAGGATCATCGAACCGGTGACGTTGATGATCATCCCGAAGACCAGAGGCAGGTAGAGATGGGAATCAAGGCCGACAAGCATGTTGGCCACCAAAGCCGCAAAGCTCGTGGTAATCGCGCCGTACACCCAGTTGGACAGGGTGTCAAGACGCCGCTGGGCGGATTGAAAGGTCCAAAGCACCAGAGAACCGGTGGCGATACTGAAGAAGAACGTCATCATCGATGAGGACGGTAGCAGCGCAGCGTAACTACTGATCATCAGGGAGGTGATGAATGCCAGCAGCTTCCTGTCGGTGATCTGGAGGATGAACATCGGAGCAAGCAGGACGGGAAGGTGGGAGTCCAGGATCGTCCCCGGTAGCAACCACCCGATCAGGCCGATGAGCAGGAGCGAGACGAGAAGAGCGCTGAGGGAAAGGATCAGATAGAGATGGCTTCGAAAGTGCCCCTGGGCGAAGAGAAGGAACGCCCGGCAGCCGACAAGCGTCACCATGATCGTGAAGATGGCGCGGGCGAGCAGTTGAGTCGGAGTATAGGGAAAGGAGTACTCGTTCATCGTCTCAAGCATTCTCACTTGGTTCGCGGTAAGGGGGGTATCCTTGCTCACCAGCTTCATGTTTTTCGGAATGGCGATCTGAACCGCATCAACCTTGGCACGGGCCTGAGCGCGGAGGCTCAACGTCTTCGCCTCGTCATAGATGAGATTGTTTTCCAACAGCAATACCAACGTATCGATGATAAGCTGGGGCTGGAAAGAGCTCTGTTGGCGAATATATCCCCTGAGGTATGCAAAGAGCAGATCATCAAGATTTTCTTTGGTGAGGACTTCGTCCAATGAGTCCGATTCATCCCCTTGGGGATGCGATCCTATCTCAAGACGGAACGAATGATAACCGTCACCGAGAATTCGGGCATAGCTGTCATGATCCATCAAGCCCCGGGAGAGAACCATGCTTGCAGTCTCATTGAGCGTGGCGATGTAATATGCCAGCTCTTCCTCATTCAGCAGAAACAGGCGCTGCAAGAGGTTTCTTCGATCCATCAGGTTTTCCCTGCCCAGAAAAGAATACAGATTGCTCTCCCGCTGATCCGTCTCGTTTACGAGAAGCTTTGAAAAAATATCCAGGCGATTGTACGAAAGCGAAGTCTGCCTGAGATTCAGGGAAGCGATCGGAAGGATCGCCCGCTCGGCGGCAAGACGCCGCTCTTCGGTCTGATCTTCATCGAAGTAGACGAAATCCTGCACTGCGAAGATATCCTCTTCCGCCAGCTGCCCGACCTGATAGGTGAACTGCCGTGAAGCGGAGGTGATATGGGGAAGTAGCGGGATGAAGAACGCGCACCCGGTTACCAGCATCATGAGTATAACGACGATCAACGGGTGATACCGGCTGCCGGCCGAATGCTGACGACTCGTTTTTCGCATTTAGGCATCTCCATTCTGATATGCGTCAATAATCGCCTGGACGATTCTTGAGCGCACCACATCGCTTGAAGTGAAGTGGGCAAACGCCAGCTCGTCGATTCCCTGAAGAATCTTCTCTGCATGAACAAGTCCGCTCATCTTTGATTTGGGAAGATCAATCTGACTGACATCACCGGTGATGATCGCCTTCGAGTCCTCCCCCAGCCGGGTGAGAAACATATGCATCTGTTCAATGGTGGTGTTTTGCGCTTCATCAAGAATGACGGTGGCTCCCCGAAGCGAGCGGCCGCGCATATACGCAAGAGGAGCGATCTCGATCGTTCCGCCTTCCTCCAGCTTCCGAATGTTTGCCGGAGAGATGAGCAGCTCCATCGCATCATACAAAGGCCGCAGGTAGGGATTGATTTTCTGGGCCAAATCGCCGGGAAGAAACCCCAGACTCTCCCCCGCCTCGACGATCGGCCGGGTGAGGATGATCTTGCGCTTCCGGCCGCTGAAAAGCTGGCTGAGGGCGTAGGCGACCGCAAGGAAGGTCTTCCCCGTCCCTGCCGGCCCGATAGCGAAGACGATCTTGTTCTCCTCCATCAGCTCGACATAACGCTCCTGGTTTGCTCCTTTGGCGTAGGCGCGGCGATTGTGAATCTTGATTGTTTTTCGGTTCTCCCGATCCCCGTTGACCACATCCCTGTCCTGGCTCACATCATTCTTGATTGATTGGAACTCCATGAAGATATCCGTTTCATTCAGGAAGAGCTGATGCTCGGCGAGCCGGCTGAGCCGGCCGAAGAGCAGGAGGAAGCGGTTTTGAATGAGCGGATCGTCACTGAGACAGATGACATCGTTCGAGCGGACGAACAACTCGCACCCCAACAACGTTTCCATGTATGGGATGTTTCGATCGTTGATGCCGAGGACTCGGCGAACTAATTCTTCACTGTCAAAGGTGATTCGTTTTTCCATACCCATCCTATCGCATTACAGGGAACGATCCCAAACACCACCGGTTCGCGACCATTTCTCTTCAATATCAAGATCGGGAATCGTATTCCATGCCAGGTAGATGCTGAAGGTCGGCACCCACCGATATTGATTGTTCGATAGTACAACACTTCCACTGTATTTACAATTCAGTCTCCAATCCTCCAGATAGTGGATCAGCTGGATATCCACCGAGGAGAGGTTGAATTGGGTATGATGGATTCCCCCTCCGAAGAGATCGAAACTGCGCAGAAGATCCTTCCAAAGAAGAAGCCAGGCAAAGGAGCCCGCATCGTCCTGATAGTGATGGAAGCCGGTGTTGGAGGAGGCAAGAGCGATCGACAGATCGAGGAATTCGGCGATTTGGAAGCGACTCTTCAAGGAGAACGTGAAGACCGAGGAGAAGGGATCATCAACATCGTAATCAAACGCTGCGTTCACCCCAAGGGTCAGAGCGATCCGTTTCTTATAGAAGCGCCACTGCCTTTCAGCGAGACTCACCATAGCGGTGAGCCGCTCGCTCTGTATGTTGCCAAGGGTTCCGCCCGCATGGTAGTTCAATGTGAGAAAGGAGGTTTTCAGCCCCAGCACTCCATGGGAAAGAACGTGTTCGACTCCGTTTTTCATTGGGAAGTACTCGAATCGTTCACTGAGGACCAGTTCTTTGTCAAAGAGCGAAAGGGTGAGCTGATGATCCAGACGGGAGGGTTCCAACGGTTTGAGGTAGTTATAGGAGAAGGTGGTGTTGGTCACGAGGGGGGAATCGCTATATCCGACTCCAAGGCTGAAGAGCTCCTTCTCCAGAAATCCGGTTCCGCTTGCATCTTTGAATCGCAGCGATGTCGTCAAAGATGCTCCTTGATAGCGCACAATCACTTTGGGAGCAAGGGTCCGGGTGAGCGGCCACAGAACGGCGGTGATCGAAGGATTGATCGTACCCGCCCATAAGCGATAGGTCCGATCGAACCGCAGTTGATGAGTGCTCACCGATTTCTCATCAAACCCGAAGCGGTCGATGAGCACCTGCCTCGGATCGTCGCCGTTTTGCGTTTCTTCCTGCCGATAGAGCCGCTGCCGAAGGGTATAGGATACTCCGATGAAGGGCAGATTGAGCGTCGTGTTTGCGTATACTTGAAATACTTGCGCATAGTTGGGCTTCTTCTGAGGATCGTCGCTGACCGAAAGCTGCGGTAGCAGCTCGAATGAGGAGGTGAAGAAACGGCTATCGGGAACCGCGGAAAGATTCAACGATCCCCTCGTCATCGAAAATACCTTCGGTTCATCCCCTGACCTCTGATTGTATGTTCGCGCAAACTCCTCGCTGATCGTATAGGAGAGCTTCAACGAGCGGACTCCTTGACGGGAAACGAACGGGGAAGGCCCTTGCGACCGGGGGCGATGGAGATCCGGCAACAGGGGGTCGGCATCGGCGGCATTCGGCTTCGCCGGGCTTTGTTCAACGGTTTTACCGGCAAGGTTCAGCAGGGTTCCGCCCGCTCGGATGGTGAATCTCGGATCGGTCACCTC
>SHOI01000133.1 GCA_004294855.1 Sphaerochaeta sp.
ATAATACAATTCGTTATGGCCTCTGTTTAACTCTTTGAACTGCGGAAGACGGGATTCGTCTTTGTCTGCCCAGTCCAAAACTTCTTTCTATCTATCCTGCAAAGTATACATAAAATTTGAGTTTTTAGCAATTGATTTGTCGGCTCAATAGAGCTTCCCGTATCACAAATCAGACAATTCCGGAAGAAATTGAAACGATGTATTCAAGATAGGAAATGGTCTCCCTTTGATTCCTGTTACATCTTTTTCAAACAGGGGCCGGTTGGTTAAGCGTTCTTCATTTCTTGGTTTTTGACAATTGCTTCTTCAAGCCCGAGGATGTACATGGCACCGAGAGCCCGGTCATACAAGCCATAACCGGGCATCGCAATCTCGTCCCAGATCATCCGACCATGATCGGGGCGGACCGGACCATCGAAACCGATGTCATGAAGCGCTTTGACGATTTCATACAGGTCGAATGATCCATCCCGGGAAAGGTGGGCCGATTCTTCAAAGACTCCCTCTTCAACGTGTTCAAGGTTCCGGATGTGGGCAAAGTGGATTCGGCCTTCAAGAGCCCGGATCATTTCGGGCAAGTCGTTTTTCGGGTTGGTCCCGAAGCTGCCGGTGCAGAACGTCACTCCGTTAAACGGCGCGTCCACTGCCTTCATCAGCTTTTTGACCTTGTCCAAACCGGTTATGATTCGCGGCAATCCGAAAACCGGCCAGACGGGATCGTCGGGATGAATCGCCATCTTGATGTCATACTCCTCCGCTACGGGCCGGATACGCTTCAGGAAGTACACGAGGTTGTCAAAGAGAGTCTTTTCATCGACCTCTTTGTACGCTTCAAAAAGATCTTTTATGTTTGCAAGGCGTTCGGGTTCCCAACCCGGCATCAAAAAGCCCTCGCTTGATGCGGTAGTATGATCGAACAAGGTCTGGGGATCGATCGATCTGACGATCTCCTCGTTGTAGGCAAAAACGGTCGATCCGTCGGGGCGCTCTTTGGCCAGATCGGTGCGGGTCCAGTCAAAAACCGGCATGAAGTTATAACACACCATAGTGATTCCCTCTTTGCCGAGGTTTCTCAACGTCTCGATATAGTTGTCAATATACCGTTCCCGGTCTTCGTTTCCGATCTTGATCGCATCGTGGATATTCACGCTTTCGATTCCGAGAATCTTCAAGCCGGCGGCTTCAACCTCCGCCTTGAGCTCGCGAATGCGTTCGCTTGGCCATACTTCCCCGGCGGGGATGTCGTACAAGGTGGTGATGACCCCCTCTACACCGGGAATCTGCCGAATATATTGTAACGGAACGGTGTCATGGTTGGGGCCAAACCATCTCAGTGTCATATGCAGCATGGGTATGTTTCCTTATCGTTTAATGAGCAAAGGCTAGCATATTTACATATCGGCAACAATCTTCAACCGGCGGAATACACCCGTGGCAACGTCGATTCTTTCCTCAACCAATCGTTGCATATCGGCCTGCTTCTTGGTATAACTTAGGGTATGAGCACACCCTCATTGATTATTGCACCGAGCATGCTTGCCAGCGACTTTTCCAGAGGAGCGGCCGAGGTGGCTTCGATTAAGAACCATGGGGCGGATTGGGTTCACCTTGACGTGATGGACGGGGCTTTTGTTCCGAATATCAGCTTTGGACCGGTTGTCATCGAGAGCCTCAGAAAGCACAGCGACCTTCCCTTCGACACGCATCTGATGATTGAGCGACCGGAGCGTTATATCGCTGATTTCGCCGCCGCCGGCAGTGATTACCTCACGATTCATTATGAAGGAAACGTCCATCTGGACCGCACCCTGAATCTGATCAAAGAACATCGGGTCAAAGCGGGAATCAGTATCGTTCCCTCCACACCGGTCGATGCATTGAAGGAGATTCTTCATCTCGTTGACTTGGTTTTGGTGATGAGCGTGAACCCCGGCTTCGGGGGACAGAAGATGATCCCGTCCACCTTGAAAAAAATTACCCGATTGAAAGATTTGAGAGAGGAGTGCGGCTACACCTATCTCATCAGTGTCGATGGGGGAGTTAATCTGGACACCGTTTCTTCCATTATTGAAGCGGGTGTCGACGTCGCCGTTACCGGCAGCGCCTTTTTTGGCGCCGAAGACCGTACCCGGTTTGTTCAACGGATGAAGGGTCTTCCGTGAGAGCGGTCATTCAGCGCGTCTATGACGCGAGTGTCACTGTCGATGGCGAGGTTGTCGGCTCCATCGAACGGGGTCTGCTCGTATATCTGGGAGTGGGCGAGGGGGACACGGAAGAACAGCTGAAGTGGATCTGCGAAAAAATTCCCAAGATCCGCTGTTTTCGGGATGAACACGGCAAGATGAACCTCGACCTGAAACAGGTCGACGGCCAAATTCTTCTCGTCAGCCAGTTCACTCTGCTGGCAAACCTCCGCAAAGGCAACCGCCCCTCCTACGACCGGGCGGCGGACCCGAAGATCGCCGAAGCGTTGTACGACAAAGCGTTTTCCCTGTTTGAAGAACAGGGCGTTCCCGTCTCCAGTGGAGTCTTTGGCGCACATATGCATGTCAGATATACAAATGATGGTCCGGTTACCTTTACCCTTGATGCATAAGTTGATGCAATATGGTACTATACCGCCCATAAGGAACCAGAGGAGTTACCATGGCAAAAAGTAAAGACAGTTCGTTTCCCTTGGATCTGAAGCAAAAGCAGGATGCCCTTGAGGCGGCCCGAGCCCAAATAGACAAGCAGTTCGGAAAAGGGTCGCTGATGAAGCTCGGTGATGCCGATGAAACGTTGAATATCGAATCGATCCCCTCCGGTTCGCTCCTGCTTGATGAAGCCCTCGGCATCGGCGGGTATCCGCGGGGCAGGATCGTTGAGATTTATGGTCCCGAGTCCAGCGGAAAAACCACGATCGCCCTTCATGCGATCGCCGAAGCGCAGAAAGCGGGAGGAATCGCCGCGTTCATCGATGCCGAGCATGCGATGGATCCCTCCTATGCGAAGAAGCTCGGGGTGAATATCGACGAGCTCTGGATCAGCCAGCCGGACAGCGGTGAACAGGCGCTCGAAATCACCGAGTCCCTGGTCCGCAGCGGCGCAATCGACATGATCGTCATTGACAGCGTGGCCGCTCTTACCCCCCAGGCGGAGATCGACGGAGACATGGGCGACAGCCACATGGGTCTTCAGGCGCGCCTGATGAGCCAGGCTCTCCGCAAACTCACCGGTCTCTTGAGCAAATCCAACACGACGATCATCTTCATCAACCAGATCCGAATGAAGATCGGGGTGATGTTCGGGAACCCCGAAACGACCACCGGCGGGAACGCCCTCAAGTTCTACTCCTCGGTCCGCATCGATGTCCGCAAGATCGAAACCCTCAGCAGGGGAGCGGATGATGTATATGGAAACCGGATTCGAATCCGGATTGTGAAGAACAAAGTGGCTCCGCCGTTCAAGAAGGTGGAGCTGGATCTCCTCTTCGGGGAGGGAATCAGCTATGAAGCGAGCCTGCTGGACGCCGCCCTCAAATACGAGATGATCGACAAAGCCGGATCGTGGTATTCCTACAAGGATGAGAAGATCGGCCAAGGCCGGGATCGAACGATCGAGTTCTTAAAATCGAACCCCGATATCCTCGCTGATTTGGACAAACGCCTCAGGGAAACGATGTTTGGGCACTCAAACGTCGAAAAAGAGTAAAACGTGGAACGAACGGAGCAGCAGGTTTCTGAGAATCTCGGCTTGGTGTATACAACCGCAGGCTTTGAAGGTCCGCTCGGATTGCTGCTTCATCTGATTCAGAAAGCCGAAGTCAACATCTACGACATTCCGATCGCCGAGATCACCGAACAGTTCATCGCCTATCTGGAGAGCGAGGAATCGGTTCTTCTCGGCGATCTGACGGAATTCTACAAGATGGCGGCGGATCTGCTCTTCATAAAGAGCCGAATGCTCCTTCCGGTGGATCTGGAGTTCGATGAAGAGTATCAGGATCCCCGTCAGGAGCTGGTCGAACGCCTCTTGGAGCACCAGCGCTTCAAGAAGTACACCGACCTGCTCAGCGGAACCGCCACGAGCGGAGAACTCTTCATCTCCCGAAAACCGAGCCAGTTCCGCCTGCCATTCGGGGATGAGGAGCTCTTCGGTGAGGTGACCCTCGACGATCTTCTACAAACGTTCCGAAAACTGATCAAACAGATCGCCCCGTCGAAGGTGTTCAACGTCTATGAGTCGGTAACGGTCAATGAAAAGATCGCCTTGATGCAGGA
>SHOI01000023.1 GCA_004294855.1 Sphaerochaeta sp.
CAAGGAATGCCCCCGAGCCGTAGAAGATTCCCGCCATGATGAAGACGCCCATCGTCACCTTGAAGACGGAGATGCCGCTGACGCTCGCGGCTTCGGCGTTTCCACCGACGGCGTACATGTTCTTGCCGAAGATTGTCTTGTTCCAGATGAACCATGCGATGAAGATCGCAAAGAGGGCGGGTATGATGAGTTTGGGGAACGTCACATACTGACTGCCGATCTGACCCAAAATCCACCGGCCTCCGATCGCATCCTTGATGTTGCGGTCGATTGATCCGACGGGAGTCCCGCTGGTTCCGAAGAAGAGAAGCCCGTAGATGATTAACTGGGTGGCAAGGGTGGAGATGAAGGGGTGAATCTTCAGCCGGGCGGTGAATACACCGGCAAAGGAACTGAATGCGACACAGAGAAGAATCGAAAGACCGAGAGCCATGAGCACTCGGTTGCTCATCGCCATCGGGGTGAAGTCCCATGTCGGATAGCGGAAGACGGAAACGATATTTTTGCCGGGGTGAAGGATGAGACCGGTGGTTACCGCTCCAAGAGCAACCATTCGACCGACACTGAGGTCGGTTCCCGCCAAGAGGATCAAACCCGCTACACCGAGGGCAAAGAACATTCTTGTTGAAGCCTGTTCGAGAATCGTCAGAATATTGGGCAGTGTGAGAAGGTTGCCGGCACCGGAGAGGGGAGCGAGAATGATGACGACGATGAAGAAGATCCCGATTGCTATATAGAGGCCGTTGGCAAGAAGGAACTGTGAGAGCTTGAAGTTGTAGCGATATTCGCGGCGTTTAAGCTGACGGTCTTCGCTGAACTTCGTTTTTCCGTTTCTAAGGTTCCGGTTTGTTTGAACATGATCGACAAACGCTTGGTTTTTTGCCGCCAGCGCCTGATCAATCGCCTGCTGGCGATGACTCCTCGCATCGAAGAGGGCGGTTTTCGTCTTATACCGGTGCGCTTCAAGTTCCGCTTTGAGCTCTTTTCGACTGCGGCCTTTGTATTCCGACCGGATTGCGGTCTCTGAGCGTTTGGCCTCCTCTTTGATTGTCCGGACCTCTTCCAGATACGCCTGTTTCGCTTTTGCGATCGCCTCGTCTTCACGGATCGTTACCTGTTCAATAAAGGTCTTGGCCGCCTTGTTGGCATACGCGACACTTTCCTTCACCAGCTCATCAATCGCAGCTTTGTTCTGTGCAGCGTCCTTCTTGGCAAGATGAATTTCCTCTTTCCACGCTTTGATCTGTTTTCGTTTCTCCTGAGGATGAACCATCTTGCTCTTGCGCAGGGCGACGATATCTTGGCGCAGCTTCTTGATTTTGTTCACTCCGTTTTCACGAAGTTTGTTCAATGTTTGGGAGTATTCAATAATCTTTGGATCTTCGGTCAATTCCATGATTTCTTGATAGTCGGCATTCATTCAGCACACCTCATTACAAGTATTTAGCGGAGAGCCTGATGAGCTCTTCCTGGTTCGTTTCATTCGTATTCACGATTCCCGCCAGCCGGCGGTTGGACATCACCGCGATCCGGTTGGTGATTCCAAGAATCTCCGGCATTTCGCTGGAAACGACAATGATCGTCTTGCCTTCTTTGGCCATTCGGATAATGAGTTGATAGATCTCATATTTTGCTCCGACATCGATACCGCGGGTCGGCTCATCCATCAAAAAGATTTCCGGTTGACGTTCAAGCCATTTGCCGATAATCACTTTTTGCTGGTTCCCTCCACTGAGTGAGGAGATGAGCTCTTCGGCAGAGACGCACTTTGTTCTCATTTGAACAATCTGACGGTTGGCGGCATCCAACATTTTCCGATTGGAAAGGACGTTCATTGTCTTATAGCTTTCCAGGTTGGTGATGACCGTGTTGAACTTGATCGTATCCTTGCCGAACATCCCGTTGAGCTTTCGTTCTTCGGTAATCAGGGCAAAGTCATACGCCATCGCCTCTTTTGCATTTTTAAAACGGAGCTTTTTATTGCCCAACACGATTTCACCGCTGGCGATCGTCCGGATTCCGAAGAGCGCTTCGAGCAGCTCGCTTCTTCCTGCTCCGACCAGCCCGTAGAGGCCGAAAATCTCGCCTTTTCGAACGGAGAAGGAGATATCCTGCAAAACGGGGTCAAACTTCGTAGTCAGATTGCGGATATGGAAGTACTCTTCCCCGGGGTTGTTGTCGACATCGGGGTAGCGCTTGTCAAGGGAGCGGCCGACAAGGGCGGAGACGATCTCATCCATGGTGGTTTCAGCAACGGGCTTGGAAAGAACCATCTTTCCATCCCTGAGTACTTCAACATCGTCACAGATCTCGAAGACCTCATCCATCTTGTGCGATATGTAAATAAAGGAGACTCCTTTTTTGCGCAAATCATCGATGATCGAGAAGAGCTTCTTCACTTCACGCTCGGTGAGCGAAGAGGTCGGCTCGTCAAGGACGATGATCTTCGCATCATAGGAGACCGCTTTGGCGATTTCGACCATCTGGCGGTGTGAAACGCTCATTGTCCTCATGATGGTTCGGGGGTTGATGTTCATGTTCAGGGATGCGAACAGCTGGTTTGCTTCCATCAGCATCCGGGCTTCGTCGATCACGCCGAAGCGCAAGGGGTATCGGCCAAGGAAAAGGTTGTCGGTTATCGAGCGGTCCAGGCACTGATTCAGTTCCTGGTGCACCATTGCGACCCCGTTTTCGAGTGCTTCCTTGGGGTTCTTGAAGTCGATTGGCTTGCCGTTTAAAAACATCTGTCCTTCATCTTTGGCGTAGATGCCGAAAAGGCATTTGACCAATGTCGATTTGCCCGCCCCGTTTTCCCCCATGAGGCCGAGGACTCGACCTTTGTGGACGGTGACCGCGACGTTGTCGAGGACTTTGTTTTTGGCGAAGGATTTTGAGAGGTAGTTGATCTCTAATACTGGTTCTTGCATGGCATTCTCAGGTAGATTTGGAAAAGCATGCGGGAACGTCCCGCCCCGCATGCTTCCTGTTCAAAATTGGTGCTTTTAGTACCGGAGCTTATCCAAATAGTCGGGACCGGAGTTGGTCTTGACCATGTTGATGGCATAGCCGTCAAAGCTACCAAGGTTGGTGAACTTATCCAAGGTTGAGGATTCGTTCTGTCCGTCGCCCTGGACGATCGTGAGATCGATTCCGATCAGCGGTGCATAGTACTGGAGCGCAGGCACATAGGAGGAGGAAAGGAAGTTGTCACTGGCGTTGTAGATCGTCAGGAGAACCCGCTTCTTCGGGGCTGCACTCTGCTTGATGCCGGCGTCTCGGCTTCCTTCGGTATACTGTTTCCAGTTGGTGGAATCAACACCGGAGTTGGCGGCCATGACCGCTTTGACATCCGCCCAATAGTCGAGCGGAGCGGTAATCTTGTTGCCCCACTGGTCGGCTTCGGTGATGCCTTTCTTGTAGACATCGGCTCCGGTAAGGCCGTCGAGGAGGTTGCGGAGAACCTGAAGGGTTCCGGCCGCCTGGGCGTCGACGTTCTGGGAAACGGTTCCGGTGAGGCGGCCCGCTCCGATCGCCTCGATCGCGTCGGCGTTCGCGTCATAGCCGAAAATCGGCACTCCGGCGGGGTAGTTGGAAGCCTGAAGGCTGCCCATCGCCATACCGTCGTTATTGGAGACGACCATGTCGATCTGGTTGCCGAACTTCGTCGCCCATCCGCCCATCGCCTCGGTCGCTGCGTTGGCGTTCCAGGTCGAACCGTCGGTACCGGTCATCGCTTTGCCTTCCAGCTCGACGACTCTCATCGTCTTGCCGCCGACAACAACCGATCCGACTTTTGCAGCACCGGGGTCGGTCGATCCGTTCCAGGTGCCCAATGCTTTTCGAATACCCTCGGTGCGGGCTTTGGAGTCGTTATGGCCGACGTCACCGATGCAGAGAACGTACCCGATTGTACCGTCGCCATTGCGGTCCAGCTTGGCGGGATTGGCGGCGGCAAGATAATCGGTAATCAATTTACCTTGCACTGCACCACCGCCTGCGGCATCGAATCCGACGTAGTAGGTCTTGCTGTTCCAGTTCATCGAATCCATGTCGATTTTGCCGGTTACAGGGTCTGAAGGCTGTCGGTTGAACCATACAAGGGGTTTATCCTTGTTGGCGACTGCACCTTCGTCTTTTGCTCCCTGAGCGAACAGTCCGCCCATGACGAGAGCCACGATCAGCACCATGCCGATCACTTTTAAGTTTGAACGCATACTTTTCTCCTTTTGAAAGTGTTGCCTATGATGGATGGGGGATCGTTGCCCCCACTGCATCCAAAAACGGTCGATGTGCTACGAATCGGGTAGCACCTTCTTCTTGTGTCGATCATCGACACGCCGCCTCCTTGGTGCACAAACAATCAAAAAGAACTGACAGGAGCGTATACCCCATTAAACCACCAACTTGAAGTCAAAGCAAGTCCAATTCAAAGACCAGGCGGTGCCTCTTTCCCAAAACCGTATAATAACAATGACACCGCCAAGGGCGAAATGTTGGGAATTGGATCTACTGAACAATTTGAAGGTACTCATCGGTAATTGAATTAAAAAAATCAGTCCCATAAAGATCGAGCGATGAGGAGTCCTTGATAAAAGGAAGGATATCTTGTGTAACGAGATGGTAATCCGTTCGCAGAAAACGGTCATGGAGAAGGTGCATAAGGTCTGCTTTTGTGAGCTTGTCATTGTTCATCCAATCACCGGATTGTCTCATCCGTTCTTCGAGGTGGGGAAGATTCACGGGTATCTTGTGTTGGAGGTACCAGACATAATCATAAAAGTCCCTTCCTTTTTCTCTGGCAGCCCATTTCCTGCACAGAAGCGCATGCAATTTTCCTGCAAACAGCGAAGGAGCATCATACAGCAGGGCGGAATAGGGGGATGGCAGCAGGCGAAATCGTCGCTCAAATGTTGCTCCGTCCGGAGGATCTACGTCAACTTCCAGTTTGATCGTGATGATCGAATTTCGGACAACACCGCTGATTGGTCGTTGAAGTTCCAGAAACTTGATGAGATGGTATTCAGTATTTCCCTTGAGAAATGCGGATTGTATCGGAGAGACGGTTCGTTTTTCTTTTGATGTGAATTTCAGTTCAAAGCCATAGGAGCCCAGCTCTTCTTCAATCGATCTGAAATAGGCCGACAATCGGAATGTCGGATCCGGCTTGACGAGCGAGAAATCCATGTCTTCAGAGAATCTGGGAAGACCATGAAAAATTCTCAATGCTGTTCCTCCGTAAAAAGCGGCGCGGTTGAAAAAATCCGTTTTTGAAAGGGCTTTAAGAACCAATTCCTGGATTGCTTCTTTTAACGCGTTGACTGCTTCAATAGGCGAGTTGGAACGCTGAAGATTAACCATTGCCGTTACTTCGTTTCTCATATGTTTCTCCCGTGCCGGATCAAGGTGTTGATCGTTGTGCTCCGGTAGTATGGAGCCAATGCGGATAGCAGCTCCCAGTCCAGTTCCTCAAATACGAGTTCATTGATTCGAAGATCTTCAAAGAGGAGGTCTGAAATCCCCTTTTTTGTCGTGATTCCCCGAATTTTGTAAAGCGTATCCAACAAGGCTTTTTCCTTTTGGGCAAGCCTGAAGCCATGCCCTTGTTCTTCAGCGGGTGTGAGCGCCAGAGGGAACACGTTCCGAGGGATGTAATGAAATGTGTACAGGCCGAAAGGAGTGTCAAAACGCTTCTCTTTGTTCAGGTTGAATCCCGCGCTTTTGATCGCATGCACCCGCTCGGGAATACATCCATAATACCCCAGAGCCGTTTCAAAAGAGACATAACTGGGGCTCACGAGCATGCCGGCGACGGGTAGGCGTGGATCATCGAAGGAGTCCGCATACACTCCGCGCGCAATCCGGATGATCTCTCCTTTCCGTATCATCTGAGTAAGCTTCGCCTTTGGAGAGGCGTAGGATCTCAGGTCATACATCACCAAATCATAGGGTTTGAGCATGTTATCTCCTATAAGTATGATAATATCGTACTTTTTGGAGATAGTAAAGACTCAATACTCTTATATTCCGTTCAATAGTCTTTGATTTTACACATGCCAACGATACACTCTCGATGGAGGGGCGATATGAAGGTAGCGTTGATTACCGGTGGCAGCAAAGGCATCGGACGGGAAGCGGCTCGACTTTGTCTCAAAGAAGGGATGATCGTCTACATCCTCGGCCGCGATGGTGAAGCGCTGGAGGAAACGGCCAATCTCCTTGATCCCGAGCAAAAGGTTCTTTTCTCCATTCAGGCGGACGTCACCGACCACCTTGCGTGCAAACGAGCGATTGATGAGGTGATCACCCGTCACGGAAGGCTGGATCTTCTGATCAACAACGCCGGGATGTCGATGCGGGGAAGAGTCAATGAAACCACGCCTGAGGTGCTGGAGGCGATGGTGCACATCAACTTTCTGGGCAGCGCCTATATGACCTATTACGCTCTCCCACATATAACGGGACAGAAGGGAAGCATCATCTTCACCTCCAGTCTGGTCGCTCTCCACGGCGTCCCCAAGGTCGCAGGCTATGCGGCGGGTAAGGGTGCGCTTACCGCCTATACGGAGAGCCTGCGGGCCGAAGTGAGCTCCAAGGGAGTCCACATCGGCATCATCTACGTCGGCTTCACCGAAAACGATCCGAAGAAGGTGATCTACAGTGCGGATGGATCGCTGATGCCTCTTTCCAAGCGCAAAAACGCCCATACGCAACAGGATGTAGCCAGATATATGCTCAAGATGATCAAAAGGAGAAAGAAGCGGATGGTTCTCACCCCCTTGGGGCATTTCTCCTCATTCCTCTATCGCTTCTTTCCCAATCTGAGCGATTGGATCATCGCCCGCTTCAATCCCACCAATGCTCAGTATTCGGAGGCAAACTAGTCGAGGGAGCTTTTTCCAAACGTGATCGATACGTCTTGCCTCGACTATTCTCTTCGATACGAGGAATTGATCGATGGCAAGCACATCGATTTCCGGGATCGAAAACCGGCAAACCATGATCCGCTGACGATATCTTGCTATCTGTACGGTAGAGGAGTATATATAGGTTGTTTATATCCTAGAAAAGTATTATTCTTATGAAAGAGGTGTCATGATGATTATCAATACAAAACAGATTGTCTCGATGACGGAGGCTAATCAGAATTTTTCTAAAGTCGCACGGCTTGCAGATGCGCAAGGTAACGCCGTCATCTTCAAAAACAATCGTCCCAAGTATCTGGTCATCGACCTTGCACAGGAGACGTTTTTGAATCTGACTGACGCTGAAAAGATTGAGATCGTCGCAAGACGTATTCTGGAAAAACATCGTAAAGCGTTTGAAGCGCTGGCAAAATGATTGATCCAGAGTTCCTTGTGTTCGCTCTGCTCCATCATCAATGCCGATCATCGGACAATGAGCCTTGGCGCCAATCCCGTTTTCACGGTTCAGCAACGTCGGGACATGTCCATATGCGGCACCGGAGTCATACCTGTTTCAACACGATGTATGTTCCGGATCTCGGAGATCCTTCGCGAACTATATATCGGGCATCACGCAACTCCGTCAGTGCCCGTTGGACGGTTCTCATCGACATATCTATGGATTCAGACAGTTGCCGTTGGCTGAGAGATCCGTCAGTTTGCAAAGCTCTGAGAACGGTCAATGCATTTTCTGAAAGCCCGTCATCCTCGGCTGGGAGCATAGTGATTGTATTACCGCCATTATTACCGCCATCACCGCCACTATTACCGCCAGATGGTTTACATGGATCCTCTTCACGATATATTGAAAGGGCTTCTTCGTTATAGGGGAAGCGGACAGAGATGAAATGGTCGGAAATGGAGAATATATCTCTTGGATACGCTCTCAAGATTTTTTGCATGCCTGAACCAAGTTGCTCACAAAGATCCATATCAGAAAAAATCCTCATGAGCTCTCTGTTTCTTGGATGGGAGAGGCCTTTGAAAAATTCTTCTTGTGAGAGACCTATCGGCAGCCCCCCGGAGGAAACGATTTCAATACGATCATCATAGATTTCGAAGACTGGAAATGATCCTAAAATATAGTCATTGTGGATGATGGCATTAAGTACCGCTTCACGAAGAGCATCTCTATCAACGAGGCGTATCTCTTTTCTTGCTGCCTTTCCGCCAACTCGTACAACTGTGGCATTGGCGACCTCAAGTTTATCGAGAACCTGATATGCGGATCTGATGAGACACGTTCTGCCGAATTCATTTCGCTCAATGATATCGAGCTTATTCATTCCTCTGAACCGAGCGACTTTTATTGAGACCCCATTATCATCAGACATGAGGTAGGCCGTATAATTGAAACGTCCATCGTCGGTGTAGAGTCCAAGATTTCTCAGGAAGAATTCCCCACTCACATCGAACCCGCGAATACCGTAATACATTTTGAGCTGGTCGAACGTGAGGTGTTGGTTCGGTGAAAGCACATTGCTCAATGTTTGAATGGCACGCCGAGAATATAGGTCGGTAATCATCGATTGGTTCATAGGTGAGGATTGTGAACCAATTCGAATGAAACAACCTTTGGAACTCATACCATGCTTTTTTATATAGTATGGTTTTTCCAGTCCTTGAGCGACAATTACTCTAATGTACGATTTGCTTTCAGCTTGCTTCACCTCAACATTGAAAAGTCCCAGCGTTGCAGGTTGGATATTATTTTTGATTCGGTCAATGACTATCAGTGATAAAGATTTTGCATCATCCAACCCGAGGATGGTGCCATCATCATCAGCCCCGATCAAGATATTTCCGCCTTGGGTATTTAAGAATGCTACGACCTCTTTCTCCAGTCCTTCGGCGAGCTCTTTTTTGAACTCCAGCGTCAAACCTTCTTCCATCAGATTACCTCTTGCCATACTATACCACGAGACGGCTGAAATGGGAAAAGAGCGATCATTCGACAATACTAAAAGGCAGACCCGATGATGAGGTCTGCCTTCCATGCCCAGAACAAGATTCGAACTTGCACAGTATTGCTACCGCTAGGACCTGAACCTAGTGCGTCTACCAATTCCGCCATCTGGGCGCAGGCCACACTATAAGTTTTTTACCCCTTGATTGTCAACAGAACCGTTGCATGCGCTTCGATCGCATCGCCGGTTCCGAGTTCACCGAGTACACCTTCGGCGGTCTTCGCCTTCACCGACACATGATCGATCGGGACTTCAAGGATATCCGCCAGGCTGTAGCGGATCGAATCGATGTGGGGCTGGAGCTTCGGTTCCTTGAGAATGATCGTGGTGTCGATGTTGCCGATCGAGTAGGGGGGAAGGAGCTTTGTTACCACGTGATCCAAGAGATCGACCGAGGACGCTCCCTCAAAGCGGGGGTCGGTATCGGGAAAGTGGGTCCCGATGTCGCCTTTTGCCAGCGCTCCGAGAATCGCATCGATGATCGCATGGATCAGCACATCCCCGTCGCTGTGGGCGACGAGGCCCTTGGCCGAAGGAATGATTACTCCACCGAGGACGAGCGTCGCTCCCTCTTCAAGACGATGAATATCCCAGCCGCTTCCGATTCTCATCTCATCCTCCTCGGCTTCGCCTGCGAAAGGGCGCAACCAAACGCTTCGTTTATTCTTGCCTGCTTTTTGCCCGCCTCCAAGTCGGCAAGGTATCGCTTGATCTGTTCCTCGGCATCGGGAATATCGGAGAGGTAGGTGATCTTGATGTTCGTCCGTTCTCCTTCACAGATGCCGACCCATTGGTTGTAATCGGTAAAGATCTCCGTGTCGTCGATATATGTATTGGTAGTTCCGGCCGCCCGGCGATGGGCTTCGAGGATCTCCGGATAACGGAAGATCTGAGGAGTTTGTACTCCAACCGTTTGTTGACGGTTGCTGTGACCGATGATCTGTCCATGCTCATCGATCGTCTTGATCGCATCGGTTGTCGAGAGAGCGGGAACGGCTCCACCGAAGATCGTGGCGGTTGCCAGCGTCGTGATGATCAGCTCTTCGCTCACATACGGGCGGGCACCGTCATGGATCGCGACGTACTCGATTGGCAACGAGAGGGTGGTCAGCAGTTCAAGACCGTTTAAAACCGATTCTTGGCGGTTCTTGCCGCCTTTGACCAGAATGATCGGCACGAGGTTCTGCTCCAGCAGGTCCTCAAGGGCCACCGCACACTGGTCTTCCATCCCCTCGGGGTGGGTAACAACGATCGCCCGGCAGTTTGGAATGCCCAGAAACGGGCGGACACTCTGATAGAGGACCGTATGCCCGCCAAGATTGAGATATTCCTTCTTTACTCCGATCTCTTTGCTTTCATTAAATCGGTCACTGCTACCGGCAGCGGTAACGATGACCGCGTGGGATGGAAATGCCATATATCATGATTCCAAACGACTGAATACGACCATCTCGATCTCCTTCTCATCCTTTTCAAGGGAGATCGAACATTCATCGATCAACAGCCGCAGCGCGGTGTCGTAGAGCTTGCGTTCCTGAACCGGAAGCTCCTTGATCTTGGAGCGATGGTAGAGCGCTTGGACGACCTTGGCGATCGAAGCGATCGAACCTTCTTTCAACAAATCGACGTTCATCTGATAGCGCGCCTTCCAATCGACCGGCATCGGCTCATACTTGCTGGAGATGGAATCGATCGCCGCTTGCGATTCTTCTTTCCCCACGATCGGCCTGATTCCCATATCCTGGTATTTATCCACCGGGATTCTGACGGTCATATCGGAGATATCAAGGTAGATGACGAAGTAGAGCGTATCGACGCCTCGGAAATCGATCTCCTCAATCTTCGTAATCACACCCACACCTTGAAGGGGATACACGACATGCTCCCCGACTGAGAAAGGCAACGTTTTTTCTGATAAACTCATGGCATTAGTATACCGTAAATTTCGACTTCCAACAAGGCGACAAAAGAGAGATAGCCAACGGCAAAGCCAATAGTGTATAGTACTTTCATGAGTACAACATTACGAAAGACCGGGGTGCTTCTTCACCCGACAAGCCTTCCTTCCAAATATGGAATCGGATCACTTGGAAAGGAAGCCCTTCAGTGCATCGACCTGCTTGAGAAGACCGGCATCCGGCTGTGGCAGATTCTTCCCCTCGGCCCGACGGGATACGGCGATTCGCCCTATGCCGCCCGCTCCTCCTTTGCCGGAAACGAGCTGCTTATCGACCTTGAAGAGTTGATGGTGGATGGGTATCTGGAGTATGAGGACATCTACACCGTTCCCGTTTTCGACAAAGATCGGATCGATTATCAAGCCGTTCGGGCATACAAAGAACCATTGCTTGCCCAAGCCGCCGGATCGTTCCTGAAACACGCCAACAAGTCCGAACGTGCGGAGTACAAGCGTTTTTGCAAGGATCATGCATCATGGCTGGAAGACTATGCCCTGCACAACGTATTGTGCGCAGTGTACAACGATTCCCGATGGTTTGAAGTCTGGCCGAAGGAGCTCGGCCTGCGCGAACCTGAAGCTCTTGCCGCGGCTCGGAAACAGTATTCCGCCGAAATCGAAGAGGTGAAAGTCCTTCAATTCTTTTTCTACCGACAGTGGCTGAAGGTCCGCTCCTATGCAAACGAGCGGGATATAGAAATCATCGGGGATATCCCGATCTTCGTCGCCCCCGACAGCGCCGATGCATGGGCGAACCGCCATCTCTTCAAGTTTGACGAGGATGGCAAGCAACTCGCATCCAGTGGTGTACCGCCGGATTTTTTCAGCGAAACCGGACAAATGTGGGGCAATCCGGTGTATGATTGGCCGGTCCACATAAAAGAGAAGTTCGCCTGGTGGACAGAGCGGTTCCGGCACACGTTCCTGCAGTGTGACATCATTCGGGTGGACCACTTCCGCGGTTTTGCCGCATATTGGGAGATTCCGTATGGGAATCCGACCGCCGAAATCGGTTCGTGGGAGCCGTCGCCGGGAGTTGAACTCTTTAAAACGTTAAAGAAAAACCTTGGAGACGACCTGAAAATCATCGCCGAGGATCTGGGTGTCATCACCCCGGATGTGGAAGAGCTCCGTGATTCCAACGGTTTCCCGGGGATGAAGATCTTCCAATTCGCTTTTACGGTCGAAAAGGGTGTTTTCGATCCGACGAATGAATTCCTTCCCTACAACTGCAGCGAAAACTCTGTCATCTATACCGGTACCCATGATAACAACACCACACTTGGGTGGTTCAGAGCCCTCACCGGGGAAGAGCAGGATGTCGTGAGGCGGTATTTTGAAGCGCCGGATGCCCAGATCGTGTGGCAGATGATTCGGCAAATGCTCCACAGCGTGTGCCGCTGGGCGATCCTGCCGATGCAGGATTGGCTGGAACTGGACGCAAGCGGACGGATGAACACCCCGGCGACCGTCGGCAGCGCCAATTGGTCGTGGAGGCTCTCCTCCTTGAAGCTCGAGCCTTGGCGGATCGAGCGCCTCGCCTCCCTGATCCGGCTTACCGGGCGTTAAAGCCGGGCAAGCAGATAGGCGATCAATTCATTCAGCGCGGGCTCGCCGGCGTTCAGGCCGGCGATCTCTGCAGCTTCATACCGGACGCCGACGAGAAGCGCTTCGACCCGCTCTCTCAGCGTGGTGTCGAGGGAATCGGTGAAGAGGGTGACCGTCTTTATCGTATCCTCGATAACGTGGAGGTTCAGCGTCACCTCGCCCCATGCGAAGCGGTGGGTGAAGGAGTGGGTGAAGGGTGGCGTCCGCTTGAGGATGAGATCAAGATCCCCGAAGAGCCGGTAGTTAGCGCTTGCCGGCTCGAACTCGGAAAAGTCGATGTGAACCACTTCGCTTTCTCCATAGCGTTCTTTGAATATGTGCTCCAAAGCTGACTCAACCTCTTTCACGGTGATATCATCCTTTACTTCTTTGAGATTCCCTACCCGGGAGGCGACGGACTTCACCGCTTTGGAAGCGAGTTTGGTGTCACTTGGGGTGAGGTAGTTCGCCATCACCGAGAGATCGCTCTTCACGAGCAGCGTCCCGTGGTGGACGAACTTCGTCTTCGTCGTCTGGAACGCGTTGCCGCTGATCTTTCTGCCGTCAAAAAGGATATCGTTTCGTCCGCTTTGTTCGGCGGTGATCCCCAGCTCGGCGAGGGCGTCGATGACGAGGGCGAAGTTCTCCTCCTTCGTGGCGGTCTCCTTGTCACCGATCAGGGTGAAGCAGAGGTTCCCCCGGTCGTGGTAGACCGCCCCTCCGCCGCTTTGACGGCGAACCAGTTGGACCCCGTCTTTCTTCATCGCTTCGAGGTTACACTCGCTGTGGGGGTTCTGAAAGCGTCCGATGACGACACAAGGGTCGTTTACCCACAAATACAGAATACGGCTATAGGGCAGATCCATCAAATATGCTTCGCCGGCCAGATTCGCCGCGCAGTCGTGACTCGTTGAATAACAGATTGCTTGATTCATGCCCAAGAGTGTACCTCCTTCGTGCCCGGTCATGCTATACTCTGCGCATGAATATCGTGCTCTTTGAGGCGTTGGAACCCCGAAACACCTTTGACCTGAATGATTACCGCGCCAAACACATCAAAAAGATCCTGAAGCTGAAGGAAGGCGACTCCTTCAAAGCCGGGGTGATCAACACCTCCACCGGCGTTTCCACGATCACGAGCGTGGGGGAGAAGAGCATCGAGTTCACCTATACCGAGGAAAAACCGGCTGAGCCGCTGTACCCGCTCACCCTGCTGGTCGGGATGGTCAGGCCGATCAGCATGCGGAGAATCCTGCGCGAAGCGGTCTCGTTGGGGGTCAAGCGGCTGATTCTCGTCCCGACGGACACCGGGGAGAAGTCCTACGTCCAAGCGGGGCTGTACACGAGCGGCGAGTACCGCTCGATCCTCCTTGACGGGGCGATGCAGAGCGGTCATTGTCAGCTCCCCGAAGTCGTCTTTACCGCTTCTCTGGATGAGGAATATCCGTATGAGGGGGTCAAGATCGCTTTGGATAACATCGAAGGTTCGATAAGCCTTGATCGCGTTGAAATGAATCCGGAGCAAGGAGTCACCCTTGCGGTGGGGCCGGAACGGGGGTTCAGCGACCGCGAGCGGATTCTTCTCGGGGAGCGGGGGTTCATCCTCGCTTCGTTCGGAACGCGGATTCTTCGGACCGAGACGATCTGTAGCGCCGCCGTCGGGGTCTTGCTAAGTCGTTTGGGTTTCCTTTAGATTGGAAACGGAGGAGGTAAGCTATGGCACATAACGTGGTTGAAGCGGCGGAAGCGATCTTGGACAAGGAGTTCAAGGTTCTCGATCATGGGTTCATCCGTCTGGTCGACTATCTTGGAAGCGATGAACGGATTGTTCAAAGCGCCCGGGTCTCCTACGGAGACGGAACGAAAACGTATCGCCAGGACAAGGGATTGATCAACTACCTTTTGCGCAACGATCATACCTCCCCCTTTGAACAGGTGAACTTCACCTTCCACATCAAGATGCCGATCTTTGTCGCCCGGCAGTGGATCCGGCATCGAACCGCCCGGGTCAACGAGATCAGCGGCCGGTATTCGGTGATGAAGGATGAGTTCTACGTTCCGGACAGCGAGCACATCAATCTCCAGAGCGAGGACAACAAGCAGGGGCGGATGGATGAAGCGGTCGATCCCGCCTTGGCCAAGAAGGTCCAGGAGATCCTTGCCGCCGACCAGAAGCGAAGCTATGAGACCTATCGGCAGCTTCTGGAGATGGGCTTGGCCCGGGAGCTCGCCCGGATCAACCTTCCGCTCTCGATGTACACCGAATGGTACTGGCAGATGGATCTGCACAACCTCTTCCACTTCCTCAAACTTCGGCTCGATCCGCACGCCCAATGGGAGATCCGCGTCTACGCCGAACAGATATTGAAGATCATCCGCCTGGTATGTCCGATCGCCGTCGAAGCGTTCGAGCAGCACAAGGTCGGGAGCGTAACGTTCAGCGCAAGCGAGCTTGAAGCCCTCAAAGACGTGCTTGATGGAAAAGAAAACCCCCTGACCGGCCGGGCTCTCCAGCTCTTTGAGGAGAAACTGAAGTAGCGAAGGATGTCAGCCTTTACTTCTCCTCGATCCGACGACCCTGCAATTGTCAAAGAGCGGGGGAGTGGGTACAGTTAATCCATGGCAAAGAAGGAAACACGGTACACCGTAGGTTCGGAGATAGAGACCTTCAACACGGTTGTCAGCGAACCGATCGCTCCGAGCCTTCAGGCTCGGGAGCTGCCCGGCCAGAGCGGCGTGTATCTGATGAAGGACAAGGATGATCGGATCATCTACGTGGGCAAAGCGAAGGATTTGCGCAAGCGGGTGACCAGCTACTTCCTGGCCAACCGGAGCGCCAAGACCGCCGCCTTGGTCCGCAAAATCGTCACTATCGAATACATCATCACGGGAAACGAGTATGAGGCGCTCGTCCTGGAGAACAACCTCATCAAAAAATACGCTCCCCACTACAACATCTCCCTGAAAGACGGAAAATCCTATCCGGTGATCCGAATCACCAATGAACCGTTTCCCAAAGTCCTTAAAACCCGCCAGATTATCAACGACGGGTCAACCTACTACGGCCCCTACCCGGGTGCGCGGATGTTGGAACAATACCTCGATCTGATCTACAAGCTCTTTCCGCTCCGCTACTGTTCGACTCCCTTGCGGAAACGGGAGAAACCCTGTCTGTACTACCACATCGGGCTCTGCAGCGGTCCATGCGCCGGCTTGATCGGCGCGGAGGAGTATGGCAGATACATCACCGAGGTTCGGAACCTTCTGGAGGGAAAGGTCGACGGGTTGCTCACTCAGCTTCATGAGGAGATGACCAAAGCCAGCAGGGAGCTGCGCTTTGAAGAAGCGGCGACGAAGCGCGATCAGGCGGAAACGGTGAAGATGATTTCAACGGATCAGCAAGTCCAGGAGTTCAGCGAAGAAAACCGCGACTACGCCGCGATCGAGATGCGCGGTCCGCTGTGTACGATCAGCCTGATGCAGATGCGGGAGGGGCAGGTGATCGGACGGGCGCTCTATCGGGCGGAGACGTTCGGGGACGAGACGGAGACGCTACTTGCGTTTCTCATCCAATACTACGCCGACGGCATGAAGCTTCCCCAATACCTCTACGTCTCGCATGAGATCGAGGTCGATCTGATTCGGCGCTACTTCCTTGAGCACTTCGGGGGCATCTTGGAGGTGAGCCTTCCCATCGAGGGAAAACACTATCGTATCCTGCGGATGGCCCGAGAGAACGCGACGCGGGATGTCGAAAAACGACTGAGGAACAAGGACAACACCGAAGCGCTCCATCTGTTGAAAGAGCTCCTCGGTCTGGAGAGCGAACCCGTTTTGATCGAAGGCTTCGATGTTTCCCACCTTCAGGGCAAATACACCGTCGCATCGCTCATCTCGTTTCGAAACGGAAACCCCGATAAACCGAACTATCGACGCTACAACATTAAAAGCGTCGAAGGACGGATCGACGATTATGATTCTATCCGCGAGGCGGTCGCCCGCAGGTATCAGAAGGTTCTCAACGAAAATCTGGAACGGCCGGGTCTGCTGCTCATTGACGGAGGACATGGGCAAGTCAATGCGGCCCGGGAAGTCCTTGACGATCTGGGGATTTTCGATATTCCCGTCATCGGGCTGATCGAAGGGTCGGAGACGATCGTCTTCGGGGACGGGAAAGAGGATCTTCGCCTCGATCACGGCAATGAAGCGCTGAGGCTCCTCATCGCCGTTCGGGATGAGTGCCATCGCTTCGCCCACGCCTCCAACCAGGCCGCCCGCTCCCGCACCGCTTCCTTCCAATTGCTTCAGTCCGTCGATGGAATCGGAAAAAAACGAAGTGAGGCGTTGATGGCTCAATACGGAAGCCTTGAGGCTGTGCTGAAAAAAGATCCGGAGGATCTGGCCAAAGAGGCGAAGCTGCCGCTTGCCGTCGCTCAACGGCTGATTAAACAGCTCTCCCTATAGCAGTGTCGCGAAGGATGCCGTAGTGAGCTCTTTTCCCTTCTTGTTGATGATCCGGTAGATCAGCCGCTCGAGGATGAGGGGTATCTCTTCGCTTCGGCTTTGTTTCACCTCGATATCGGCTTGGGCGAGGGCGATGATGATCGAACGGATATCCTTCGAGGAGTAGCGCTTCGCTCCTTCCCGATAGGTGGTCTTATCCTTCGGACGCCGGATTGCGCTGTTTTTCAGAAGGACATGGGCGTTTGAAAACACCTCGGGTTCATCCTTGCCCTCTTCAAAGCCTTCGGCGACCGAAAGCAAACGTCTAAATTGCCACAACAAGCCGCTGACGAGCAGAATGGGGGTCTGGTAATCACCGCTGCCCAACAGGGCGTGAAGACCGGCGAGGGCTTTTTTGAGATCGCCGGCGGCAAGGTGGGGGAAGAGGGTGAACGCATCTTCGACCCGGCTGTGGTGAAGGTACGTTTGAACCGCCTCCTCGTCGATCGGTTTCGTCGGCGAATCGTGCTGCCAGAAGAGGGCGAGCTGGTTGCATACCGTCCTGAGCTCCTGGGTGTTGTCCTCCGTCATGGCGATCAGGAGCTCCACGGCTTCGGACGTGATCGTAAGGCCGAGCCTGCGGAAGTGGGTTCTGATCCACGCGGATTTCTCACCTTCCAGGAGATCATAGAAGATTCGGGTTCGTTCCTTGGGGATCGCATCCATGATCTTCTTCGTGATCGAGGTTTCGCTCGACGCAAGAACGACCGTAGCGCTCGGGCTTGGATTGGCCAAGTATCCGGCCAGCTCATTGAGGAATGCAGCGCCGGCGCTTTCCAGTTGGCTGATGAGAATCAGGCGATGGTCGCTGAAGAGCGAGTCGTTGGCAAGTGAAGCGAACAGCTCTCCCTGTTCCCCGTCGAACGGATAGAAGCGCTCGAACTCCAAGCCGTCGCCGTACTTCGCCGCCAGCTCGCTTCGAATTCGTTTCACCTCGTCCGCCTTCGCCCCGGCTTCGGGGCCGAGAAGGAGATAGCTGCTCATGAAAAGTCCCTGATGAGAAGTTGGAGAATCCCGTGGACTCGGCATGAGCGGGTGAAGATCGGGCCCATCGCGGAGTTGGCCGGCCTGAGTTCAATCATGTCTTCACCGGGGTAATAGCCTTTCAGCGTGATTCCTTCCTCGCCATCCTCCACCGTCGCCGCCACGATTGCACCGCTGTTGGCGCTTTGCGTTTTCCTGATGATCGCGAGATCTCCGTCGAAGATTCCCTCTTCGATCATCGATTCGCCCCGAACCTTCAGGGCGAAGTAGGTGGCTCGGGCTCCTTTGAGCATGCTTACGGGAACCTTCAGCATATAATCGGTGTTCTCTTCGCTTAACAGGGGTTTTCCTGCTGCGATCGTTCCGATGACCGGAATCTCGATAACTTCTTCCGTTTCCAGGAACTCTTCGTCGATGATTTCGATCGATCGGCTGGAGCCGGGGGTCGTGCGAATCACTTTCTTTGCTTCCAAGGCTTTGAGGTGGTCATGGGCGGCTTTCACCGAAAACTGAAAATATTCGGCGACCTCCCTTACCGAAGGCGGGTAGCTGTTTTGTTTAATGAAATCGGTGATGAACGTCGCTACATCCCGTTGGCGATTGGTCAATGGTCGAATCATATCCTTACTCCTCGAACCGGTTGAGGAAGAGGGCTTCGATTGCATCGGCAAGCTCCTCTTCATCCTTTCCCTCACAAATCATTGTCAAGGAAGTCTGGTAGGTTGCTCCGAGGGTGATGATGCCCATGATTGATTTTCCGTTGATCTTTATCGTCCCTCGTTCAAAAAACAGGTCGCTTTCAAAGCGATTCGCCACGTTTACGATTGTAGCGGCCGGGCGGGTATGAATTCCGGCTCGGGTCGTGACGACGAGCTCGCGTTGTACCATCAAAAGTCCTCCTCGGCGTCGTAGTAAATCTTGCGGGCGGATTCGCTTTCGAGCCACTTCTTCACGTTTTGGTCAAACTCCTTGGCGGAAAAATAGCCAAGCTTCTTCAAACGCTCATTGCGAGCGGCGGTTTCGATGATAATGGGGATATTCCGACCCGGTTTCACCGGAAGGATGACGAGGGGAATGGAAATTCCGAGGTAGCTTGTCGTCATTTCCGTTCCGACCCGGTCATACTCTTTCGTCGCATCCCAATCTTCAAGCTGAATCACCAGCTGAATCTGTTTGCGGTCCCGAATCGCTCCAACACCGTAGAGGTTGGCCAAGTTGATGATTCCCAATCCCCTGATTTCCATATGGTGGGCGAGGGCGGGGTTTTCCCCGGTCCCGATCAAAAAGGTGTCACTGACGTTGCGCAGGCGCACCGTATCATCACTGATGATCCGGTGTCCCCGCTCCATGAGCTCCAAGGCGGTTTCACTTTTTCCGACCCCGCTGTCGCCGATGATCAGGACCCCGATGCCATAGACTTCGACAAGGACTCCATGAATCGTCTGGGTCGGGCTGAAAATCTCATCCAGGCTTTGATAGAGGATCCGGGAAAAATCGCCTGAAGGAAGATCCGATACCAACAATGGGACGGAGGAGCTTTCCGCCAGCTCGATGATCTGCTTGCTCGGTTCGCCATGGTCGGTGAAGATGCATGCAGGGATGGGGTAGGAGAAGAATTGCTCCACATTGCCCATCTGATCGGTTTCTTCCAACATTCGAATGTATGCCTGTTCCCCGCGGCCGAAGATTTGAACGGCCTGGGCGCTGAACTCCTCAAAAAAACCGCTTAATGGCAAGCCCGGGCGGCTGATTTTGCTGGTGGTAATCGCCCGTGACAACCCCGAACGGCCGGCTACGCACCTCAGGCGCAGGTGGCTTCGTTCCTTGATATCCAAGTCAAGCAGATCAAATACGGTAAATTCAGCCATTACGGATACTACTATACAGTTGTTGGTGGCACCTGGCAAGGGATAAAACAGGTGGCGAGCAAGAGCGTTTCAGCCCGTCGATATCTCGCTTTTCATTGACGATTGACTTTCAAGGTCGTATTCTTAGAGTAAGACTACTAAGGAGGGCTTATGAATTTAACCGTCAGAGGCATCCGGTACAATCCAAGCGACGAGACCCGGGAATTCTTGGACAAAAAACTTCAAAAGCTTCAGTTTGCTGAAGGATTCTTGCATGATCTGGATATCGTAATGACCCGCGAGACTGCAGGTCAGGGATTCCATCTCGATGCAAAGATCCACTTTTCATGGGGTACCGTCAAAATGGTCAGCACCGATTGTTACGAGCTCTACGAAGGAATTGAACTGCTCGTGGACAAGATCGAGGCGACCGCTCGAAAGGAGAAAAGCAAAGTAAAGAATCACGGATAATAGACCGCGGAAATGAGTAAGTAAGGGGCGCCTCGGCGCCCCTTAAACGTTAATCGGTTCCTCGTATGTACGAGGGATCGATCTGCAGCTCGTTGCGGTACTTGGCGACGGTTCTTCGGGCGATCTTGATGCCCCGTTCGGCAAGCAGGTCGGCGATCTTCTGGTCGCTGAGCGCTTTTTGGCCCTCCTGCTCCTCGAGGATCTGGCGGATCGTCTCCTTGACGGCTTCTTTGGAGAGATCGCCGATCGCGCTGGAAAAGAGCCGTTTGAGCGGGATGATCCCGAAGTCGGTCTCGATCCACTTGGCGGTGGCGATCCGGCTCACCGTTGTTTCATGAACCCCGATCTCCGCGGCGACCGCTTTCTGCGTCAGCGGTTTGATATACTGAGGACCGAGAATGAAGAACTCCCGCTGTTCACGAAGCAGCACCAACGCGACTTTGTAGAGGGTTTTGTTCCGGATATCCAGCTGAAAGATGATATCGTTCGCTTTCTTGACCTGTTCCTGGATATATGTCTTCGCATCCGGGTCCGAGGCAAGCGCTTCAAACTCGGGATTGATCCGGATATCCGGCAGCGCATCCTCATTCATTCGCAATTGCAGCGCCCCGTCTTCAACCCTGATTGAAAGGTCGGGGATGACGTAGTGCTGAGGACCGGAGGCGAACCCCTGGCCGGGGAAGGGGGTCAGGGTCTTCAGAAACGCATAGAGATCACCGAGCTCCTCTTCGCTGATCCCAAGGTTCTTCGCCACCTGCTCGAGCTTGTTGGCGCGCATCAATTCCAGATTGTCCATCACGAGCGCGGTGAACTGCTGCAGCGTCTCTCCTTCAAGGCCTTGATAGGCCGCCTGGACGATCAGGGACTCCTGCCACGAGGGAACGGCGATGCCGACCGGATCGAAGGTGTGGAGAAGACTTAGGACTTTTTCATAGGATCCGCGCTCAGCTTCATCGATGAAGAGCTCCGGTTCATAGATGAAGAATCCGTTTGAGTCGAGATTGGTGATGATTCTCAGACCGATTTCCAGCTCCTCTTCGGTTAAGCGCTCAAGGCGCAGTTGATCGATGAGGTGCTCAGCCAACGTCTCCTCGGCGGTGAGCACTTGCTCGAGAACCCGGTGAACCCGTTCGGTTGCGTCATCATCAAAGCCATAGGTACTTGTATCGCCATAGGAATCATCGACCCGGCGGAGCTCGCTTTTCACCTTCCTGTCGGCAACCGTTTCGTAGGAGAGTTCGCGGGTGGATGGAATCTCCAAGGCGGGGTTCGTAGCGATCTCCTCTTTGATCCGCTGCTGAAGGTCCGCCAGAGGAAGGGTCATCAGCTCGAAGGATTGAATCAGCTGAGGAGTCAGCTTGAGCTGTTGTTTTTGGGTTACGGTCAATGAAGGAGTCAACGCCATCAGAGTTCCCCCTCGAACTGATCGCCGAAGTAGATCTTTCGGGCCAGTTCATGGGCGAGCAGCTCGTTTTTCGTACCCGAGACGAGGATCGAACCGTCATTGATGATATGGGCGTTGGTGGTTACGGCGAGAGTGTCGCGGACGTTGTGGTCGGTCAGGAGAATGCCGATTCCCTGGCTTGCAAGCTTTTTGATCAGGAGCTTGATTTCATAGACCGCCTTGGGGTCGATGCCGGCGAACGGCTCGTCGAGAAGCAAAAACGTCGGACTGGCGGCAAGAGCGCGGGCGATCTCACAGCGGCGCCGCTCGCCTCCGCTGAGGGTATATCCTTTTTGGCGGACCACGTGCGTCAGTCCGAACTCCTCGACCAGTTGGTCGACAAGATGGTGTTTTTCATGTCGAGTCAAATCGTTCCGACTTTGAGCGACAAGCAGGATATTGTCCCGGACCGAAAGCTTTCGGAAAATCGAGGGCTCCTGGGGAAGATAGGAAAGTCCTTTTTTTGAGCGCTCATGCATCGGCAGACCCGTTACATCCTCCCCATTGAGGATGATTGAACCCTTTCGGACTTTGAGGAATCCCACAATCATGTAGAACGTGGTGGTCTTTCCCGCTCCGTTGGGACCGAGGAGACCGACGATCTCTCCGGAGCGCATCGAAAAGGAGAGGTCGTCTACGACCAGCCGGCGACCGTATCGTTTGGAAAGGTTGGAGACGATGAGGGAGTTAACCATGGATCACTCCCCGGATTGAACCCTCGGCGGTGATCTCTTCCCGTTCGAGGTCGATCACAATCTGCTGCGCTTCATATCGGTCGCCCGCCCAATGAACGCTGGCTTTACCGCTGAGAAGCAGGCTCATCGCTGTTCGATCGAAGCTCATCACATCCGCTTTGCAGACCATCGCTCCGCTTGAGGTGTGTTTTTCCAGCGTTACTTCCGCATGCAGCGAGATCCGCTGTTCATCGATCCGGTATTCAAGACCGAACCCTCGGGCGATCAGCTCATTGGCCGGATCGTCCAGCTCGACATACCCCTCAATAAGAATTTCCTCCGCCTCTCGATCATAAAAGAGACGGTTCGCTTTCAATTTCAGGTTTCGCTCTTCATCAACGAGTGAAAGACCTCCCTGACAGGAGACGTAGCGGAATCCATCTCCATAGAGGGTGATCGTGTCCGCTTTGAGGATGATCGAACCGCTTTGAATATGAGCACCTTGGCTTAAGGTGATCACCTGTCGTCCCGCTTGCGTCTGAATCGAGGTGTTCCCCCCGCCGAACGTGATATCGTTTCCGCTTGCCGAAGCAAGGAAGAACCCGATGAGAAGGATGAGGAAAAAGAGTCGTTTCATCGGCTCACCCTCCCTTCAAGAACCTTCTTGAAGGTGACGGAAAGGGTGGTGAAATCGATCATCAACCCTTCGCCGCGAAGGGTGATGTCCCCATCAATGATAATCGTTGAAGCGATGTCCCCCGGGGAGGACAGTTGCTGGTTTTTGTCAGACCAGGAAAGCCGATCGCTGAAGACGTGGATCTCCTCATCGAGGTGTTGAAGGGAGACCTTCTCCGAAAGGGTGGCGTCGTAGGTGGTTGTGTTGATGACCGCATGCCGGGCGGAACCTTGGAAAAACGGTTTCCCGTCCTCTTCGTAACCGATGAAGGTGACGTGTTCCAGCACAGCTTCCTGTTCTTCTTCATGAAATGCGAGCACCCCGGCGGTTACGGCAAGAGGGGTACCGTTCGACATGCCGAAGGTGTACGTCGCGTCATAGAGAGTGAGGTCCGCTTCTCGCTTGCTCGAATCGACCGGGCTTTGGATCGTCGGTTCCAGGGCACAGGAAAGGAGCAGGAGAGAAGCAAGAACCATGCCAAGGATTCGCTTCATCATGGTTTGAGTATACCTTTCCGGGTGAGCTTGGGCAATCTTATTCAGCGTCCTTGATGACACGTTTGACGGTGGGAAGGTAGGAGTGCTCGTTGACCTTGAAATAGATCCACACCCCCACGAATCCGAGGGCGATTGAGCCGAGGGCGATGAGCGTGCAGATCCCTTCGCCGGCGCCGAGGCTCTTGGCGGTGTAGTAGCCAAGCGGGAAGAGCAGGAGCGGGGCGATGAGGGTAAGGAGCGTCCCGCCGATCGTCCGGCCGGTTTTCAGGTGAATCTCCACTCGATCCCCTTTCTCGATCGCCAGACCGTCGATGTTCGAGACATCGAAGACCCGTTTCTTCGTATTGCAAAAAAGACCGCCTTTGCACCCTTGGCACGCCGCTGACGAGCAGGAGACTCGGATGCGATCCTTTGAGCGGATATCTTGAACGGTAACCACTTCCAACACGGTTACTCCTCCTTCAGGGCAGAACGGATCGGCTCGATCGCCGTCGCCTTGCCGGTCTCGTCGATCTCGACGATTACTCCAACCAGAGCAGTGTCTTCCCAGTACTCTTTGCTGCGAACCGGCAGCTGGGTGATCTGTTTTTCAATCTCGGCTTCCGGTTCGAATCCCCCGACGCTCATCTGGCTTCCACAGCGTCCGTTATCGCTGATGAAGGCGGTTCCCCCGTCGAGGATCTGCTCATCGGAAGTAAGCACCTTGGAGTGGGTTCCGATGAC
>SHOI01000134.1 GCA_004294855.1 Sphaerochaeta sp.
GACTGGTGATCAGAACTCCTTGAAGGGGTGTGAGCCTGCCCATTGTTGGTCGCTTTTCCGCCATAATCTTCCTCTGATTCCAAACGATACCACGCCTGAAGCATTGGGGCAATTGCCTCTCTTGAACGCGGCGTATACAATCGAAGGCATGGATACCATAGAGCGTGAGATTGCAAAGCTCCGGTCGGAGCTTGAGGCATATCAACGGGCGTACTACGTCGACAGCCGTCCGCTGGTGGATGATTCGGAGTATGATCGGAAGTTCGATCGCCTGCTCGAATTGGAGCGGCGATACCCCGAGTTCGCTTCCTCCACGTCTCCGACCGTCCGGGTCGGCAGCGACATATCCGCCGATTTTCCCGAAGTGGAACATACGATCGCCGTTCTCAGCCTCGATAAAGCGTACACCGAAGAGGAACTCCTTTCATGGATCGGCAAGCTTGAAAAGAACGCCTCCGATGAACTGGGCATCATCGTCGAGGAAAAGATCGACGGGGTCTCGATCGTCCTGTATTACGAAGACGGAATTCTCGATCGGGCGGTGACCCGGGGAAACGGAGTGGTGGGCAACGATGTGAGTGCGAATGTGAAAACGATTCCGACGATTCCGCTCTCGCTTCCCGAACGGGCGACGGTGGCGGTGCGGGGTGAGATCTATCTTCCCAAGACGGAGTTTGAAACCCTCAACAAGACCCTTGAAACCCCGTATGCCAACCCCCGAAACCTCGCCAGCGGAACGCTGAGAAGGATCAAGTCCGGCGAAGTTGCAAAGATCCCGCTGCGGATCTTCGCCTACGAAGGGTTCTGGAGCGTCGATCAGCCGACCACCCATTTGGAAGTGTTGGCAAAACTCAAAGGATACGGCTTCACGATCAACGAGCATTTTGCATATTTCACCAAGGACTCGATCGATGCCGGGAGCGCTCTTGCAGTAGCCGGTCTGAGCGCAACCTCCGGTTCATGGGAAGAGATCGGCTCCTTCATCCACGAACGGACCGAGCACCGAAACTCGCTTTCCTACGAGATCGACGGTCTTGTCGCGAAAGTCGATTCGATCGCCTATCGGGAGACGCTCGGCTCCACCGGCCACCACCCGAGGTGGGCGCTCGCCTACAAGTTCGAATCGCCTCAGGCGGTTACCACTCTTCTGGGCATCGATGTCCAAGTGGGCCGCACCGGGCGGGTGACCCCCGTGGCAAGGGTCAAGCCGGCTCAGGTGGCAGGTTCGACGATCAGCAACATCACCCTTCATAATCAGGAGTACATCAACGGCCTTGAGCTCGGAATCGGTGACATCGTCGAGATCTCCCGACGGGGAGACGTCATTCCGGCGGTCGAGCGGGTGATCGAGAAAGCGGAGGAAAGCCCCGGCGTGTGGCAACTGCCTTCCCATTGCCCCTCATGCGACACCCCCCTTGAGAAAAGGGGAGCGCACACCTTTTGTCCGAACGGCCGGCATTGTCCCGCTCAGATTTTCGGTCGGATCGAATTCTTCGTCTCCAAAGGGGGGATGGATATTGAGAACTTCGGGCCTTCGACCGTGGCGGACCTGATCGACCTCGGGGCGATCGGGGATATCCAGGATATCTATTCGATCGATTATGATCGGGTTCTCGCGGATCGGCCGGGATATGGACCGAAAAAGATCGCCCTGATCAAAGAGGGTGTGGAAAAGAGCAAGGACCGGCCGTTCAGGCAGGTGCTGGTAGCGCTTGGAATCGCCGAACTCGGAAAGAAAGGGGCGGATCTGCTCGTTGCCGGCGGATTGAACTCGATTGACAAGCTCTTCGAGCTCGCCGAGCGCAACGACGTGGCGACCCTCGTCTCGATCGACCAGATCGGGGAGAAGATCGCCCGCCTCTATATCGATGCCCTCAACGACCGGGACGTGCGAACCCGCATCGAAGCCCTCCGCTCGGCGGGGCTTTCGATGGAGGAAAAGATCGAGACATCAACCGTGAAACAGATATTCGCCGGAGAGACCTGGTGCATCACGGGAACGTTCGAGCACTTCAAGCCGAGGGATCTCGCTCTCAAGGAAGTTGAAAAGCGCGGAGGGAAAACGACAAGCAGCGTAACGGGCAACACGACCGTGCTGCTTGCAGGGCCGGGGGCGGGAAGCAAACTTGCAAAAGCCCGGGAATTGGGCATTCGAATCATCGATGAAGCCACATTTCTCAAAATGTTGGAAGAGTGAAGACATTTTTTTCCGGAGTGTAATGACATTGACGAAAAAAACGGGTATATAGGGGGAAATATGGAGGTTGCGCCATGCATGAACTCGCCCGTGAACTCAACCAGGCCCTCAAAGATTCCGTTGCAGGCTCCTTGCTCTCGGAGACCGGCCGACGAATGTTTTTCCCCAAGGGAATCGTCGCCCAAAGCGCCGAAGCGACGGAAAAGGCCAAGCGTTTCAACGCCACGGCCGGTTTGGCTACTCTGGGCGGCCAGGCGATGCACCTCCGCGACATCTTCGATCAGTTCGTCCCCGGCTCCTTCGTCCCGAACGACATCTTCTCCTACGCCCCCGGCGGTGGCGATATGCGCCTGAGAAAGCTTTGGCTCGAGGAGATGATCGTAAAGAATCCCACGTTGAACGGTAAGAAGATTTCCATGCCGCTGGTGACCGCAGGCTTGACCAACGGGCTTGCGATGGTCGCTTCCCTGTTTGTCGATCCGGGCGATACGTTCGTCCTCCCCGACCTGAACTGGGACAACTATGAGCTGATCTACCACCACCAATATGGAGCGAACATACGAAAGTTTCCCTCCTTCACCGGGGAAGGACGGTTCAACGTGCCGGGTCTTCTGAACGTCCTCGAATCCGCCGGGACGAAGAAAGCCCACCTGCTGCTGAACTTCCCCAACAACCCCACCGGATACTCCCTCACCGAGACGGAACAGGATGAGCTGGTCGAAGGCCTCGTGGCCTTGGCTGAAAAAGGGATGATCCTTAACGTGATCATCGATGATGCGTACTTCGGGCTCTTCTTTGAGGATGATATCGCCAAGGAGTCCATTTTCGCCAAGCTCTGCGCGGCTCACGAGCGGATTCTGGCGATCAAAAGCGACGGGGCGACGAAGGAAGCGATGGTCTGGGGGTTCAGGATCGGCTTTCTCACCTATGGAGCGAAAGGACTTACCGACCGGCAGCACGATGCATTGGACAAAAAGACGCTCGCCGCGATTCGGACCTCGGTTTCCAACTGCGATCGTCCCGGGCAGAGCCTGTTGATCAAGGCGATGCAGGAGGGACAGCGGTATGAGATCGACAAGCAGGCGGTCTTCTCCGAGATGAAGCAGCGCTATCTTGTGCTCAAGGAAACGTTGAAGCGCTTTGAAGGGGATGAGAACTTGATCCCATATCCCTTCAACAGCGGATATTTCATGGCATTCAAGACAAGAAAAAGCGCCGAGGAGCTGAGGCGCCATCTCTTGGACCGGTATGAAGTGGGCACGATCAACATCGCCGATACTACTCTACGCGTCGCCTATTGCTCGGTGGACTTGGAAAAAGTTGGAGAGCTGATAGAATTGGTCTATCAGGCGGCAGGTGAGATATGGAATTGAAGAGCAAGTTGTATCTGGTCAATGAACAGGGCGAAAAATTCATGGGCATCGGAGTATTGTGGCTCCTGGAGGAGATCGCCCGTTGTTCCTCATTGCGGAAGGCCGCCCTCGTTCTTGGCATTTCCTATTCTAAAGCGTATGGTATGATTGAGAACCTTGAAAGGGGACTCGATGTGAAGATGCTTGAACGCAAGCGCGGCGGATCCTCGCGGGAGGGCGCCACTCTTACAAAAGCCGCCGAACGGTTTATTGGAATCTATCGAACCTTTCATCTTGAAGCCAAGGAGCGGCTCGAGGCGCCGTACGAAAGGCTTGTCGAAGCGATGAAGAGCGTCATGGAGGAAGATGATGAGCACAAAGAGCTATGATTTCACGATTTCCAGTTTAGGCAAAGCGAAAGTCCCCAACCCGATCATCATGGGGGACAAGCACGGGGATGTTCAGGTGGACTATGTTCGAGACAGCGACCACATTCTCTTCGGAATCGAAGCGGTGATGAATGAGGTTGGCCGTCAAGTCCCCCGCTTTGAAGAAACCGTGGAACTTGCAGGGCCGAGGGAGAAGATTTTCTTCAATCCAAAGCATGTCCATGCGGCGATCGCCACCTGCGGCGGAATCTGCCCGGGCTTGAACAACGTCATCCGGTCGGTCGTCCGCTGCTTCTGGTATCGGTATGG
>SHOI01000024.1 GCA_004294855.1 Sphaerochaeta sp.
GCAACCTCTTTTTAATATAATTTCTTTTATAGTAGGCAAATAAAAGAGCTGCCGCAAGCCTTACGACTTTTGCGACAGCCCCTTCCTCTTTTCCCCGTCTTCCGACGATCACACGTTGTAGATGTGCTTCAGTTCATCGAAGAGACCGGCGATATCCGCCTTGCACTTGCCGCAGGTGGATCCGTATTTGGTGATTTCCTGAAGCTCTTCGAGCGTGGTCGCCTGTTTCGTCTTCACCAGATTCTCGATCTGAACATCGGTGATGTTGTGGCACTCGCACACGATCTTCGCGACCGAATGCCGGTACGGGTTGGGCAAGCCGTTCTTTTCCAGATAGTCATCGATCGCCGCTCGAAGCCCCTTGTCACCGAGAACCGAACAGTGGAACTTGTGCTCGGGCAGACCTCCAAGGGCTTCGGTGATCATTTCAGGTGAAAGATGGTAGGCATCCTCAAGTGTAAGACCGATCGCCATCTCACTCAGCATCGAAGTCGATGCAATCGCCGAGGCACACCCGTAGGTAAGCCAGCGTATCGCTTTAATCCTGTCGTTTTTCACCTGAATCATGACGCGCATCTGATCACCACAGGCAAGCGAACCGACGTCGCCGACTCCATCAGGAACAAAGTTCTCCTTCTCATCCCACGTGTTTCGGGGATTCATGAAGTGATCTTTTACAGCGGGACTATATACCCATTGAGCCATAAAGTTACTCATAACGCAGACATCTCCCTGAGTCGCTTGATAATCGGAGGCAGCTTCTCCAAAACATAGGCAACATCATCTTCGGTGTTGTATCGACCGAAGCTGAAACGAATCGATCCATGGGCCAGCTCGATGTCGACCCCGCTGGAAAGCAATACATACGAGGGCTCCAGTGAACCGGAGGCACAGGCGCTCCCGGTGGAAACTTGAATTCCTTCCAAATCGAGGTAGAGTAAAATACTCTCTCCTTCGGCGTGGGGGAAAGACACATCCAACGTTCCCGGCAGGCAGTGCTCCTGATTCCCGTTGATCACGACATTCGGAATACGTTCGATAATCCCCTTTCGAAGCATCTCGCGCATCTTCCAAAGCCGCTGCTCTTCATCCTTCCGATCCCGCTTGGCGATCCCGGCTGCGACGCCCATTCCGATAATCGCCACCGTGTTGTACGTCCCGGCTCTCCGGCCTGATTCCTGGTGTCCGCCATGGATATACGGGGTGAAGGGTGCGCCCTTTGCGACCGCAAGCGCTCCGACTCCCTTCGGGCCGTAGAACTTATGGGCGGACAGGGACAGGTAATCCAGTCCAAGCTCCTTCATCGACACCTCAATCTTTCCGATCGCTTGCGTCGCATCGCTGTGCACATAGGCTCCAACCTTATGGGCCATTTCAACAATCTCTTTGATCGGTTGAATTGTGCCGATTTCATTGTTTCCGAACATCACCGAGACCAAAGCGACATCCTCGGCAAGGAGTCTCTCCAGCACATCAAGGCGGACTCGACCGGTGTTGTCCACCGGACAGAGGTCAATCCTGTATCCTCGACCTCGGAGATAGGCTACCGTCTCGATGATCGAAGGATGTTCAATCTCGGTGGTGATGATCCGGTTTCGCTTCGACCCGAGGTCGATCCGTTCCCGGAAAATATTGAATACCGTATTGTTCGCCTCGCTCGCTCCACTGGTGAAGACGATCGAACCGCTTGGTGCGCCGATTACGTCGGCGACTGCCGATCGGGCTTCCTCGATCTTGAAGGCGGCGTCGCGCCCGAAGGCATGCATGCTGGATGCGTTGCCATAGAGCGCAAGCGCTTCATTCATCGAAGCGATCACATCCTCATGGAGCGGAGTCGTGGCGTTGTTGTCTAAATATACAAATCTCATGATACCCCTCTTACTCAACGTTCATACCCATGACCGGGTTTGGATCAACCGAAAGCTGAGTAAAAAGGGTCCTCCCCATCCTCGGCGGGACAGGTTTTTGTATGAATAATGCGCAAATACCGCTTTCGGGCGAAACGGATCCGACCCGTTCGCGCCCACTGGGCATACGCGCAGGTTTCAGGAATATACGAGGCGAACATCGCCCGCCATACCGTCATCTTCAGACAGCGCTTGCTTTCGACGAAGCGCTCCGCATAGACGGTGCATTGCTTGCTCTTTGGATCGTAGAACTCGCACCGGGAATCAAGATCGATGACCAACGTATTTCCGCTGACGACCTTTTCATGGCAGCACAGCCCGCACCGTGAGCATTTGCTCTCCCACTTCGCACCCATCATCCACCTCCCAAGGAGGCAAGCTTCGTCTGGACTGCGGAATTGATTGAGGGAAGGACATCAAGGGCGGTTATGCTGATATATCCGTCCTGAACCGCTTGGAAGTCGCTTTCCCGGGTGGCGCATCGTTGTGTGGGACCGGTCCCTCCTTTGAGGGTAAGGATCACCGCTGTTCCGAAGCGAACCGAGGAAGGATCTACAACATGGACCTCCTCGCTCTTCTTCGTCGCAATCGCATCATGGTATTCAAGGTACGCAAGATTCGCCGGTTTCGCCTTTCCGTTCGGACGGGGAGGAACATTGATGCTGATGATCGTCGTCTCGTCGACGAGATCCATGAAAAATGCAAGGTTGTCCCGAACGAACCGGGCCCCTTCGATGAACGCGAACCTGCCGTCCTCATCCTTCGCCGCGCTGATCGCGATCGCCTTCATCCCGTTGATCGCCGCTTCACGGGCGGCAGCGACCGTACCGGAGTAGAGAACATCGGTGGAGATGTTGTAGCCATGGTTGATTCCACTGATCACCACATCGGGTTTTTCGCCAAAGAGACCGACGCGGGAGGCGTAGAGAATACAGTCGGCAGGCTTTCCGCTGCAGTGGTAGCGGTTCGGTTGATATTCGGTAATCGTGATATCCTCGCGAAGAGTCATCGCATGGCTGGACGCGCTTCGTTCAAAGGTGGGAGCACAGATCCAGATATCGTGACCGGCTTTTTCAAGAACATCCGCGAGGGTATTCAGTCCCTCGCTTGTATATCCATCGTCATTTGTCAAGAGTATCTTCATCAAGCGTCAATCGTCCGGGAACACAACCCTCGCCGGATCATTCGCCCCATAGATATGCCACCGAGGCTTGAATCCGAAGATGTGTTCATATTCCTCCAGACGGTCAATATAGCTTGGAAGAGCCTCCTTGCTCAAGAGGACCATGATGTTGCCGGCAAAACCGTTATCCACCTGCACCGCACCCAAACAGCCATCAAGTTCACCCGCTCGCTTGATCAGCCAATCGATCTCGGGAACGGTTACTTCCAAAAGATCCCGCAACCCCGTTTGAATCCGGCCGAAGATCTTTCCGAGCTGGGGAGCATCACGCGGGGTCAGGAGGTTCGCGGCATCCTTGACCAACTGCGATTCCATCAGAACATACTGGGCGTTGTGGCGCGCTTCTTCATCCAGATGAACGACTCGCGAAGTGATATCGCTTTCGGGGAAATCACGAATGAATGCACCGCTGTAGTGTTCGCTCAGCTGTTCAAACGCTGCTTCAATATCAAGTTTTTTATAGTAGATCTCCTCCCGCATTGCGCTGGGAGGGATCTTGGAGTCAACGATGAGGGCCACGTACTGAGGGCTTTCTTCAGTAAAGGGAAATACCCGTTCCTGATACGTGACGTGCTGGAGGTCAAAGAAAAAGAGCTTGTCCCGTCCGGAGTTGAGGATTGTCAGCAAATCGCTGACTCGGCATGGTTCACTGTTGAAGGTCGTATTCGCTTGATAGACCAGGCGAATCGTCGCGCTGAAGCTCAAGTCAAGATTCAAGAGGTGGTCGACGGCAAGAACGGTTCCGATCGCGCTGGAAGTTGAAACCATTTGATTGTCCGCATAGAGCAACCGCCCTTTGAGGGTGATGTCAAGACCGGGAATTTCATGATTGTCGGCAGACATCATCGCGATGACGCCTTTAGGGTAGTTGCCCCACCGGTCTTCTTTACGGAACTTGATATTGTTCAAGGGAAATCGCTTTCGATCATTCAAGGTCGCATTGAACAGCCTAACCATGTTGTCATCCCGTACGGAGATGGCAACGTACAAGGTCGAACGGTCGGTGCCGACCAAAGACCAGCCGCGGCATGCATCGGCGTATGCACCCAGAACTGTACAAGCACCAGGCACCTGCACAATCACTTCGGGGGTATGACCATACTCCTCTTTATGCTTTGCTATGAGCTGTTCCATCTTTCACCCTTAAATTCAAGGTCAGTTTAGGATACTTGAGGGGACAATGCAACAATAAAACCAAAATTGTAGGATTTGGTTTCTCCTAAAAATACTGCTTCTGTGCGGTTTTAAAGGAAATATCAGGGATATACAGGAATGAAAAAACCACCCGAAGGTGGCCTTTTCAGCATCATTACTTTTCCAGACTATAGCGCTTTTTGAAGCGTTCAATCCTACCGGCGGTGTCGACCACTTTCTGGGTTCCCGTGAAGAACGGGTGGCACACCGAGCAGATTTCGACCTCCATTGAGCGGGCCGTAGTCTTGGTTTTGATCACGTTTCCGCAGGAGCACTTGATCTCGGTGAGCTCATAGCGCGGATGAATTTTGTCTTTCATGCTTTCCTCCTGGTATCTCTTCCGCTGGCAGTATACAGCGGACTACCGTTGTGTATCCCTTGCGGTTAATATGAGCTTCCGCTGGCGGAAACACCTGTGTTTATTGAGCGCAAGAACGCCTCATTATCTTTGGTCTTGCGGATTTTGTCAATGAGGAACGGTGTTATCTCCTGTTCATCCATATCATTGACCGCATTGCGGGTCAGCCAGATCCGAGCTGCTTCATCGGAGGGCAAAAGCAGATCTTCCCGCCTCGTTCCGCTCTTCTTGATATTGATCGCCGGGAAGAGGCGTTTATCCGCCAGACGGCGATCGAGAATGATTTCGTTATTACCGGTTCCCTTGAACTCTTCAAAGATCACCTCGTCCATCCGCGATCCCGTTTCGATCAAACCGGTTGCCACAATCGTCAACGATCCGCCGCTTTCGATGTTTCGTGCGGCTCCGAAGAAGCGCTTGGGTTTGTGAAGCGCGTTGGAATCGACACCTCCGGAGAGGATCTTGCCGCTTGCCGGAACGGTCTGGTTGTACGCCCGGGCCAACCGGGTGATCGAGTCAAGCAGGATGACGACATCCTTCTTGTGCTCAACGAGCCGTTTCGCCTTTTCGATCACCATTTCGGCGACTTGAACGTGCCTGCTCGCCTGCTCGTCGAACGTCGAGGCGATCACCTCGCCTTTTACGTGCCGGCGCATATCGGTGACCTCTTCCGGCCGTTCATCCACCAACAGGACCATGAGCGTCACTTCCGGGTGGTTGATTGCGATCGAATTGGCGATCTTCTGAAGGAGAACCGTTTTTCCGGTCCGCGGAGGCGCTACGATCAGCGACCGCTGGCCTTTGCCGATCGGACAGAACATATCGATAATCCGGGTTGAAATATCTTCGTCCACCGTTTCCAAGCGCAAGCGCTCATCGGGAAAGAGCGGAGTCAGATTGTCGAAAGGAACTCGGATCTTGGCTTGAATCGGATCGTCTCCGTTAACCTTCAAGACTTTGAGAAGGGCGAAAAAGCGCTCGTTCTCCTTCGGGGTCCGCACCTGGCCATAGACCACGTCGCCGGTTTTCAGATACAGGCTTTTGATCTGGGCGGGCGAGACGTAGACATCTTCCTGTCCCGAGAGGTAGGAGTTTGCCGGCGAGCGAAGAAACCCGAATCCGTCGGGAAGGATCTCGAGCGTTCCCGTGCCCACCACCACCCCGCCTTCGCCGGTGTGCCGGCGAAGAATCTCGGCCACGATCTCCTGTTTGCGCAGATCGAGAATCGCTTCTTCATCGATTCCCCGTTCCACTCCTACTTTTCGCAATGTATCGATTCCGAGCGTCGCATAATACTCAAGCTCAAGAACCGGAGCATCGGGGTGTTCCTCGATATTCAGATCGATCGATGTATCTTCGATATTCAAATGAGCCGAGGGACGGCCGGGACCGAAGCTTTGGCTCTTTTGGTAGGATCCTTTTCGATTTTGGGTGTTTCGACTTGACTGGCGCCCGCTTGCTTTTCGTTGGGGAGCGCGAGGCTTTTCAGCAGGTGCTGCGGGTTTTTCAGCGGGTGCGGGAGCCGGAGTCGCCGGTTCTTCCACAGGAGCGGCAGCTTCCGGCGGGAGCGGATCGGCCTTTTTCCTTGGGCGGCCGACTTTTCTTTTCACCTCTTCCTTCGGGGCTTCTTCGCTGCTCTTTTTGACGACGACTCGTTTTGCGACCTTTACCGGCTTTACTTCTTCCGCCACCTCGGCTGAGGTTTTTTCTACTTCTTCAACTGACATGGGAATCACTCCAACGGAAACATGCACATAATTTGGGCGCTTTTCGGGCGCACCACGCCATTTCCTCTAACGGTTACTAAGCATGTAAGCATATACGGGGACTATCGATACAATGCATTAGGACGGTCCCGTCATCCGTACTCCTAACTATATTGCCACTTCTTGACAGTGTCAAGCAAACGCCCGCCTTGGATGTAGAGCGTACCGAGGAGAAACGCCACGGTTGCGGCACGGCGACGCATGATATCCCGGCTATACGCGCTGAGGAGCATTTGAACACTTTGTGTCTCCCGTGTTCTCGAAGCGAAGCCGAAACACATTGTTCCCACGGGTTTTTCTTCGCTTCCGCCGCCGGGGCCGGCGATTCCGGTCACCGAAAGTGCCCATTCCGCCGAGCTTTGATTGAGCATTCCTTCCGCCATCTCAGTAGCGCATTCGGCGCTCACCGCACCGAATGTGGAAAGCGTTTCCTCTTTGACGCCGAGGAGGCGGGTCTTAGATTCATTTGCATACACGTTCACCCCGCCCCAATACCAAGCGGACGAACCGCTTTGGTCGGTGAGGAGCTTTGAGACCAGACCGGCGGTTATGCTTTCAGCGGTAGCGATCGATTGCCCCCGCTCCTTCAGTTCCCTGATCAGCAGTTCGACCGGCTGGACATCCCCGTCGACGATGAGGAGCGGTCCGACAAGTGACCGGAGCTTTTCCACCATCGCTGTACGTTTTTCCCGATTCCCCCCGGCGATATACAGGCTGATCGTCTGTTCCTGAAAGCGGGTTCCCCATTCAAGTCCCTCGACGGCGACGGATCGGCACAGCTCTTCCAGCTTTGATTCGGCAAGGAGGTAGGTTGAGTAATCACTCCGTTCAAAATCATCATGACCGGAGAGCTCGCCGAGTAAGGGACGCACATGATTGAAGAACATCGGATCCATCTCCCGGGGGGGACCGGGTAGCGCAACGACAAGAACCTCCCGTTCATCAACTCGGACAAATCCTCGAAAACCGCAGGCGGTTCCGTTCGGATTGGGAATTACCTCAAAGCCCTCCGGAATCATCGTCTGTTGTTCGTTCGCCCCCCAGATCCGCTCCCCCATCCGCTGATAGAGGGCTTCAAACGCCAACGGATCACGAACCAGCTCCACCCCGGCCAGATCGGCGACGATGCTTCGGGTCCGGTCGTCGCTGGTGGGGCCCAGCCCGCCCGTCACAAGGACGACATCGCATGTCTTCACACATTCTCTGAGGTGATTGGCGACCGTTCCGTCATCCGGGAGGATAATGATCCGTTCGACCCGGTAGCCGAGCTGGGTCAATTGACTGCTGACGAGTCTTCCGTGGCGATCGCTGATCACTCCGCGGGTGAGCTCGGTACCGATGATAAAGAGTGCTGCCCGGGTGTAGTTCATCGTCGTTTTCGTATTGTCGTCACCACGTAGCGGATCAGTCCGAAGCCCAACAGGGCATAGGAGAGATAGATTGCAACAAAGGCGAAGAGATCGATATGTCGGGTATAGAACGTGAAGCCATGGCTCTCTTGCGTGTACACGGGAACATCATAGATCTTCCACCCCACTTTGAAGGGTTCCATCATATCAAGAATCTTTCCATTCACATCGATGACGCACGTCATTCCGCTGTTGGTCCCTCGAACCGTCGTCCGTCGGTTTTCGATTGATCGGAAGACCGCCAGACCGAGATGCTGCATCTGGGCGCTTACCGCTTTCGACCAGCCGTCGTTCGTCATGTTGACGATCACATCCGCCCCGTTTCTGACAAAGTTTGCATTGAGATACCCGAAGACATCTTCGAAACAGATCGGAGTGGAGAAGCGAACTCCTTCATCGGTCGTGAACACCACCGACTCATAGCCCGTCTCCCACCAGTTGTAATCGTTCGCCAACAGGAGCCGGTACAGCCACGGCAGCTGCTTTTCATAGGGGAAGTGCTCGGTGAAGGGAACGAGGTGCTGCTTGCGGTAGGTGTCTTTGATCTTGCCGTTTTCAAAGAAGATGACGGTATTATAGTCCATCCGGTTCCACTCGCCGTCCGCACCGAATGCCGGAAGATCGGGATTCTTGATGACCCCTTCCGGGTTTCCCGTTACCAGCGGCACGGGAAGGCTTTTACCGAATGCGACAAATTCATCGACCAACACCCGAGTATTCGGGTCGGATGGATAGTTTTCGTGCCAAGCGACGGAGGGAACGAACGCCGTCTCCGACCAAAGAATGATATCCGGGTTCCGGGTGAGCGCTTCCAGACTGAGCCGTCGAAGGTTGTTGAAGTTGTTCTTATAGGTCGTATACCCACCCTTCCATGTATCGGCACTGTGTTGAACGGTGGCGACGCGCCAAGTCAAATCGGGGGTTTGTCCGTTCCAGTAGGCCAAGCCCACGATTCCGTAGATGATGGAAGCAAGGACAAGAATCCCATACCCGATGACCGGAATCAGATGCTCTTTGATGAAACTGAAGAACTCTTTTTTCCGTTCAACGAGAAAGAACGCCAAGAACGTCTGAGGAAGAACCATCAGGAAGGTGACTCCCCAAATACCGGTGATCTCGGCGATCTGGATCAACACCAGATACCGATAGATCGCCGAGCCCAGCATCCCATAGGGGTAGCCGGCAAACCAGTTCGTTGAAAGATATGTATAGGCTACGTAGATTACCGCATCGACGAGATAGCTGTACTTCTTGAAGAAACGCTGGCTCAGTTTCAGGGCTGGAAAGAGAGCGATCATCTCCCCACCCTTGATGATCGGGACAAGAAGAATCGCCAAAGGGTGGAACGTCTTCAGCCAATAGTTGAAAAAGAGGTAGAAAACAAACCCATAGAAGAAGCCATAGGGTATGACCAGTTTCCACGTGGTATTCCGAATCACCATGAACATGGGAATCAGGGCAAAGAACGCGACCCATCCAAATCCGGTGGTGTTGATGAAACCGGGGAATGCGAGCGAATAGACAAAAGCGCTTGCAATAAGAACAAAAACCTCAGAACCCACGGTTCTGAGGCTTCTTCGGGATAGTGAATTGGTCAAGGAAACGCTCCTGATTTAGTTATCGGTCGAATCGTTGGCGCGGAGATCCCAGACACACTCTTTCAGTTCTTTACCCGGACGGAAAATCGCTACGCCGTGAGTCTCCACAGAAACAAGATCGCCCGTTTTCGGGTTGCGGGCTTTCTCCCGGCCTTTACGGGTTCGAACTTCAAATGTTCCAAAACCGCGCAACTCGATGACTTGATCTTTCTTCAAGCCTTCTTTGATTTCCTCAAAGAACTCATCAATGATCGTATGGATATCGGCTCGGTTGATCCCGTGCTTCTCATAGAGATTTTCTATGATCATTGCTTTGGTCAATTTAGGATTTGCCATGCTATCTCCTCCACAACTTCAGGGTTACTTACGCTTGGGCGACGTTCGCTTGCTCCATTTTGTTGAAGCGAAGCTGCAACCTGGATTTCTTGCGGTTGGCGGTGTTCTTGTGAATGACTCCCTTGCTTGCAGTCGAGTCGATCAACTTAAGACTGGTCGCCAGCGTTGCACTGGCACTTTCAACATCTCCGGAAGCGACAGCCTCGTTAAATTTCCTAATCGCGGTTTTCATCGTCGATTTGGTCGAACGATTTCTCAGTCTGCGCTTGCGGTTCTGCCGTTCTCTTTTTTCAGCTGACCTGTTAATGCTCACGTTATTCCTCCAAACGTATTCAACACAATAGTTAATTATATAAAAAATGATAAGCCCAAAGCTCGGGCGTCGATGGTTTTAAAACATATCACAGTCGCTAAAACTGGTCAATACAATACTTTATTTCAGTTCGATAAAAACTCCGTGACGTATTCCCGCTTCACTTCCCAACGATTTGCATGATCGTTGAAAAACAGCGCGGCTTGGGGAAGATTCGCAACCCTGCCTTCGCTTCCACTGAGTGTAATCTGCTTTGACAGTATGTTCACTTCAGTGACTTTCATCAAGTCACTGCCCACCTTCAATCGGCTTCCTCGAGGGGGATAATTCTGCTTTTCTTCATTATAAAAATCATATTCATAACTGAGACAACATAATAATCGGCCACAAGGACCGGAAATCTTCATCGAGTTCAAGGAAAGATTCTGTTCTTTAGCCATCTTGATTGAGACCGGATTCAATGTGTCGGTCATTGAATGGCAGCAGTAATCACGGCCGCACACCGCCAAACCGCCCAGCACCCGGCTTTCATCCCGGACTCCGACTTGACGGAGTTCGATCCGAATCTTGAAGATCGACACCAAGTCTTTCACCAGCTCCCGGAAATCCACCCGGACATCCGCCGTAAAAAAGAAGATGATCTTCGGTTCGCCGAGCAGGAAGTGTGTTGTAACCAGCTTCATGTCCAGGTTGCGCTCGGCGATCTTCTCGCGGCAGATCCGCATCGCCTCATCTTCCTGACCGCACAGCTCTTGGTAGCGGGCCAAATCGCTTGGGGTTGCCAAGCGGTCGATCCATTGCACATCGGTATCGTGCAAGGAAACGATTTGAGGCTCGACCGAGGGAACGCACCCTTTGCAGGAGAAGCATTGGTGCTCATCCGGCTGGTCGTTGTAGATGATCTCATCGCTTCCTGCAAGCTCTTCGGCGACTTCGACTTCATCCCATAATTCGGCGTGCTCGCAACATCCTCGCACGTTCGTATCGCCTCCGCGATACTCCTGATTGAGGCGGTTGGCGTTGCTGACCACCACACCAAGGTCAAGACCGTATCGGGTCGGAGCCACGACACTCGTACCCGGATACAACACCGAATCCCAAGCACAAAGAGTCGTTTCATTTGATGCCGGATTTTTCACCAGATATATGTATCCGGCAGAGGGGCGGTCCGACTGTTGACTCACCCTGCTCCCCCGCAAGTGGTCTTTGTTCATATCGCTGTAAAACTATCACGCACCACTGAAATTGTCAAACGCAAACTACCACATCGTAATTGTTTGATAGCTTAGAAATTGCAACGTTGACGACTGAAATACCCCATGGTATTATGGTGAAAGAATTCCCGATAGCGAATCTTCTCAAGGAGTTGGTATGAAGTTATTCGACACGCATGCTCACATCGGACTGATTCAGGACGATCAAATGAGTCAGCTGTTGGCAGTGCAAATGGCAAAGGTAAAAGGCGTCACCCATGTCGTCTCGATCACCAACAGCCTCGCTGATTTTGAGAAAACCTATGAAAACCTCAAATCCAACGATTCGGTTCTCCATGCGGTGGGAGTCTCGCCCACGGAGGTTCTCAACCCGGGACAGAATTGGGAAGAGCGGGTCATGGCCAACGCCAAGCGGGATCGGGTCATAGCCATCGGGGAGACGGGACTCGACTATCACCACTACGCCCAGGCAAGGAGCCAACAGATTGAGCTGATGCTGAAGCATCTGGATATCGCCCGGATCCTGGAAAAGCCGATAATCATTCACAACCGCGACGCAAAGGATGATCTGCTTCCGATTCTCTTTGAAAAGCTTCCGCCCAAGGGGGGCATCCTTCACTGCTTCGGCGAGGATTGGGCGTTCGCCCGGAAGGTGTTGGATCTTGATTTGTACTTTTCCTTTGCGGGAAACCTTACCTTCAAACACAATCGGAACCTCCATGAGGTCGCCTACCGCTTGCCGCTGGAACGCATCCTCATTGAAAGCGAGGCGCCGTTCATGACGCCCCATCGCTACAAGGGGGAGCGCAACAAGATTCACTACCTCGTTGAAACGTTGTATGCGATCGCTGAAATCCGGGACATGGCGGTTGAAGATGTTTCCGAGGTTATCTATGATAACAGCTTCAGGGCATTCGCCCTCAAGCAGGAGTCATGACCAGTCACCACCCGATATTCATAACCGATGCCCTCACCCTCAAAGGAAACCTCTTCCTTGCCCCTTTGGCGGGGTATACCGATGCTCCCTTCCGCCAGTTGTGCATCGAAGGAGGGGCGGATTTCACCTATACCGAAATGGTCAGCGTGGAAGGGCTTGCCCGAAAGGGGGAAAAAACGATCGCGCTGCTGCCCCGAGCAAAGGATGAGAAGGAGTATGCGATTCAACTCTTCCTGGGTGAGCTTGCCTCCCTCAGATCCGCTCTTGCCATCGTAAAAGAGCATCAACCGACGATGATCGACATCAACGCGGGCTGCCCCGTGCCCAAAGTGACCAAGACGGGAGCGGGATCGGCATTGATGAAAAACCCGCCGCTGATCATGGAGATCGTCCGGATCATCAAGGAAGAGAGCGGAATCCCCACCTCGGTGAAGTTCCGGATAGGATGGGATCATGAGAGCCGGAACTACCTTGAGTTCGCCGATGCGGCAATTGAAGGAGGTGCGGATCTTCTGACCCTCCACGCCCGGACCCGCGCCCAAGGCTACGCTCCTTTTGCGCAGTGGGATTGTTTGACCTCGTTGAAAACCCATCTGGCAAAGAAAGGATTGACCATTCCTCTTATCGGATCGGGCGATCTCTTTGAAGCGGAAGATGCGGTTCGGATGCTTCAAGAGACGAACATCGACGGGGTGATGTTCGCCCGAGGGGCCGTCGGGAACCCGGTAATCTTCAATCAGGCAAAAGCGCTTTTGGAAGGAAAGGAAAAACCGCTCTTGACCGCAACCGATAAAGTGAATCTCCTGCTGACCCATCTGCACACCCTTGCAGGGTACTACGATGAACTTACGGCCTGTACATTGATGCGCAAGTTCATCGGCGGCTACCTTAAAGGAATACCCCATGCCGCCAAAGTGAAGCAGGCGGCGGTTCATGCCCTCACGATCACCGCATACGAGGATGCCCTGAACCATCTTACTGTATCCGAAGATCGGATATGAGAACAGCAAGAATCATCAGCTCAGCCCTCTACGCCATGGAGATTCTTATATTCTGGATACCCGCCTCAAATACACTTTGACCTTCCCCATTTGGGATGATAGATTGAACAAGGAGGTGATCTCATGAGTGGTGCAACTGAGATTTATTACAACGAACTTATGCGATTTTTCGGCTTGATAAAGCAGAACGAGGCCGATTCCATCGATAGAGCCGCCGCGCTGTTGGTTCAGGAGATCAAGGATGATCGGATCATCAACGTCATCGGAACCGGCGGACATTCCAACATTGGAGCATGGGAGATGTTCTATCGGGCAGGAGGACTTCGATGCATCAACGCCATCCTCGACCCAGGTACCTCATTGGAGCCCGGAGCGCTTCGCTCCACGATCATCGAACGCGCCTTGGGCTATGGTACGGCGGTCCTTACCGCCTATGAGGTGAACGAAGGTGTGCTCATCATCGTCAACGCGTACGGCTTGAACACCATGACGATTGAGGTCGCCTTGGAAGCTCGAAAAAGAGAAATCAAGACGATTGGGGTGACCAGCAGAACGTTCTCCGAGTCGGTACCGAAGGATCATCCCGCCCGCCATCCGAGCAAACAGAACCTCTGTGATGTCGTCGATGTCCACATCGATACCCATATGCCGGTCATGGATGCGATTGTTCCGATCGACGGCCTTCTCGCGCCGGTGGGACCGACCTCGACGATCCTCAATGCATTCTGCTTGAATATGCTCGTCGTCCGAACCGTCGAACTATGCATGGATCAGGGAATCGAGCCTCCGGTGAACATCAGCGCCAACGTCGCATTTACTCCCGAAATGACGGAGTATAGCCGCCGGATGATGGAAAAATACAAACACAGGCTCTATCACTACTAAAAGAGGAGTACATCATGGCTTCAAACATTCGCGTACTGGTCTTCGGGGCTCATCCCGATGACGATGACCTCCAATGCGGCGGCACCGCGATAAAACTCAGCAAGGCCGGACATACGGTAAAGTTCGTCTCCTGCACCAACGGGGGAACCGGGCATCATGAAATCGGCGGAATCGAACTTGTCCGCAGGAGATATGAAGAGGCCCAGAGGGCCGCAAAAGTCGCCGGTATCGCCGAATATCAGGTGCTGGATATCCACAACGGCGAGCTTGAGGCTTCCGTTATGAACAGAAAGACGATCATCAGGATCATCAGGGAGTTCAAGCCCGACCTCATCATCACCCACCGCCCGTATGACTACCATCCCGACCACCGCATCACCTCCCAACTCGTCCAGGACGCGTCGTACATCATGAGCGTCCCCAATATGCTTCCCCTCACCGAGGCGATGACCGAGTTCCCGGTGATCTGCTATATGAGCGACACGTTCCAAAAACCGATTCCGTTCAGCCCCGACATCGTCATCGGGATTGATGACGTCTTCGACCGGAAAGTCGAGATGATCCACTCTCATACTTCCCAGATGTATGAATGGCTCCCCTACAATCGCGGAGTGCTCCACACCGTTCCGACCGGCGATGAGGAGCGAAAGGAATGGCTCAGAGAGCACTTTCTGGATCCCCGGGATCGGGCCGACCGGTATCGGAACCGCTTGATTGAGCTCTATGGCGAAGCTGAAGGAAAGGCCATCCGGTATGCCGAAGCGTTTGAAGTCTGTGAATACGGCCGGCCGCTTGCCTTGACTCGCACCGAGATTGAAAACGTTTTTGTCCTCTAGATTCGAAAAGGAAACCCGCAATGAGCATCTTTGAAACGATCATGCTGGCCTGCTTCGGCATGGCATGGCCGGTGAATATCATGAAAACAGTCAGGTCCAAAACCGCCCGGGGCCGGAGTCTGATGTTCCAAGCCATCATCCTTGTCGGCTACATCAGCGGAATCATCCACAAGCTTCTGTACAGTCTGGATATCGTTCTGTTTCTCTATTGCCTGAACTTCGTGATGGTTGGAATCGATGGAGCCCTGCTTCTCTACTACAAGAGAAAGGAAGCCTGTTGTTCGTGATCCGATGTTCCTCGATTCAGTAGCTTCCGCACCCTGTAAGTACGTCCGCCCCTCCGAAAACGTCACTGTATTTGCATGCAGATCAATCCGTTGTCAGGTATAAAAATTAACCTTTTAATGGCATATTACCGGCAATAACTGAATAATTATACTTTACAAATCCATAAAATCGGTTATTATACAACTAAATGTGCCCAAGCACTTACGCAGAACATTGAGTATCACCACACCTAGAATCGAGCATCCGTCCTACGTATACCCTTCTTAGCGAATCACTGGAGTAATCCAGAAAATTAAAAAGGAGTCGTATATGAAAAAGAGTATGTACGTCCTATTGACCGTGTTGCTCATGGCAACCACCCTCTTTGCGGCAGGTTCCCAAGAACAGTCGTCTGCCATCAAGATTGGCGTTTCGATGCCCACCCAGAGCCTCCAGCGCTGGAATCAGGATGGAGCGAACATGAAGAGCCAGCTTGAGGCCGCAGGATACAAAGTCGACTTGCAGTATGCGGGGGACAATGACATTCCGACCCAGGTTGCCCAGCTTGAAAACATGATCACCACCGGCTGCAAGGTACTGGTCATCGCTTCCATTGACGGTTCATCCTTGACCGAAGTTCTGAAGCAGGCCCAAGAGAAGAAGATCTCCGTCATCGCTTATGACCGCCTGATCATGAACACCGACGCCGTCACGTACTATGCAACCTTTGACAACTTCAAGGTTGGAACGATCCAGGGCACCTATATCCGCGATGCCCTCAAGCTCGACAGCACACCGGGTCCCTATTACATCGAGCTGTTCACCGGATCCCCCGACGACAACAACATCAACTTCTTCTTTGGCGGCGCCATGTCGATCCTTGAGCCGTACATCAAGAGCGGCAAGCTTGTCGTGCGTTCCGGCCAGACCTCAAAGGCCCAGTGCGCGACCCCCAACTGGTCGACCGAAGAAGCCCAGAAGAGAATGGAGAACCTGATCACCGCCAACGGCTACGGCCCGAAGGGCACCCGCCTCGATGCGGTCTATTCCTCCAACGACTCCGTCGCCAACGGCATCACCAACGCTCTGGTCGCCGCCGGCTACACCAAGGACAATTTCCCGATCCTCACCGGTCAGGACTGCGACAAGCCGGCCGTGAAGAACATGCTGCAGGGACTGCAGAGCATGTCCATCTTCAAGGACACCCGCACATTGGCTGCCAAGGTCGTCGAAATGGTCAACTCCATCATCAAGGGTGAGGTGGTGTCCATCAACGATACCACGACGTATGACAACGGCATCAAGGTTGTGCCGTCCTTCCTCTGCGAGCCCGTTTTTGCCACCGTCGACAACTATAAGGCTTTGTTGATTGACAGCGGCTACTATACTGAAGCCGATCTGAAGATCTGATTCTCCTTCGTTTTTTTTGCTTGCGGGCAACTTCGGTTGCCCGCATCTTTGGAGGTCCTGTTTGGAAACCTTTTTACTGGAAATGAAACACATCACCAAGACCTTTCCCGGGGTCAGGGCGCTGAATGATGTGAACCTTCAAGTGCGCCCGGGAGAAATTCACGCCATAGTCGGCGAGAACGGTGCAGGCAAATCCACGCTGATGAACATCCTCAGCGGTGTCTACCCCGCTTCCACCTTTGAAGGTGATATCCTGGTGCATGGGAAGTCCTGCCAATTCCACACCATCAAGGAGAGCGAGGAGCGGGGAATCGTCATCATCCATCAGGAGCTGGCGCTGGTTCCCTACCTCACCATCGCCGAGAACATGTTCTTGGGCAATGAGCAGGGAAGGTATTTTTCCATCGACTGGGATAAGACATACAGCCGTGCCGATGAATTGCTCAGTCTGGTCGGTCTTGAAGAATCCAGCAAGACGGCAATCAAGGATATCGGGGTAGGCAAACAACAGTTGGTTGAAATCGCCAAAGCCCTCGCAAAGAATGTAAAGGTTCTCATTCTCGATGAGCCGACAGCTTCACTCAATGACACCGAAGCGAAAAAGCTGCTTGACCTGTTGCTCCAGTTCAAGGAGCGGGGCATGACCAGCATTCTCATATCTCACAAGCTCAACGAAGTAGCATACGTTGCAGATCGCATTACCGTCATCCGAGACGGTGAGGTGATCACGACCATGGACAAGGCCAAGGAAGCTTTTGATGAGAACAAGATCATCAATGCCATGGTCGGGCGCAATATCAGCGACCGCTTTCCCAAGCGAAATGCAACCATTGGGGAAGTCAGCTTGGAAGTGGAACATTGGACCGTCAGCCATCCCCTCTATGAGGGAATGAAGGTCTGTGAGGATATCAACCTCACCTTGCGCAAAGGCGAGGTCGTCGGCTTAAGCGGACTTATGGGGGCCGGACGGACCGAGTTCGCAATGAGTCTTTTCGGGAAAAGCTATGGACGCGACATAACGGGAACGATAAAGATCAACGGCAAGGAAGTCCAGCTCAACACGGTCAAGAGCGCAATTGAGAACAAACTGGCATATGTAACCGAAGACCGCAAGAGCAACGGCTTGATTCTTTCCAAGTCCATCATGCTGAATACGACGCTTGCAAACCTGAAGGATGTAAGCAGACATCAGGTAATCGATCCCGACCTTGAACTGAAGGTGGCCATAGATGTCAATCGCAAGCTGCAAACCAAGTGCTCGTCCGTACTCGAGGAGGTGAACAACCTTTCAGGCGGAAACCAGCAGAAGGTGCTGCTGAGCAAATGGATTTTTGCGGAACCGGATATTCTTCTTCTTGATGAACCGACCAGAGGAATCGATGTCGGGGCAAAATACGAAATCTATTGCATCATCAACCAACTTGCGGAAGAGGGAAAATCCATCCTCTTCATTTCCAGTGAAATGCCTGAGATTCTCGGCATCTGCGACCGCATCTACGTCCTTAGCGAAGGCAGAATCGTCGGCGAGATGTCGGGGTCCGAGGCAAGCCAGGAAAAAATCATGAAATGCATCATACAGAATCAGAAAGGAGACCAACTGCCATGAGACACAGTTTAGGCATCAAAGATACCGTAAAGAAGAACACCATGCTCATCGTTCTTCTGGCTACGATGGTTCTCTTCCAAGTACTCATCAGCAGCAGCGGAAGGGGATCGCTCTTCGCTCCCTCCAACATTTCCAACCTCATCAATCAGAACTCATACGTCGTTATTCTGGCGAGCGGCATGCTGCTGTGCATTCTCACCGGTGGAAATATCGACCTTTCAGTTGGTTCGGTTGTTGCTCTGGTGGGTGCATTGGCCGGAACACTGGTTGTCAATCTTCATTGGAACATCTATCTGTCAATTTTGATTTGCCTGCTGACAGGTCTGGCAATCGGAGCATGGCAGGGTTTCTGGATTGCGTATGTCCGCATTCCTCCCTTCATCACCACCCTCGCAGGCATGTTGTTGTGGCGCGGTGTCGCGCTTCTGATTCTCAACGGATTGACCATTTCACCCTTCCCCGCTGAATACACCAAGTATTTCAACAGCTTCCTCCCCAATACCGGAGATCCTGCAACGGTATTTTCCGTAACGGTCATCGTCGGTGTCATCATCTGTCTTGTGTATGGATTCTGGGCTCTTTTCGATCGGTACACCAAGAAAAAGAAGGGGTACGCGACCGAACCGTTTGTTATGACGCTGTCCAAAGTCATTCTGCTTTCCATTGCCGTCCTGGTGGTCTTCACCCTGCTTGGAAAACATAAGGGAGTGCCGGTGATCCTGATTCTTCTTGCCATCATCGTGCTGGGCTACAGCTATTACACTTCACGCACCGTCCCGGGCAGACATCTGTATGCAATGGGCGGCAACGAGAAGGCTGCAAAGCTCTCCGGCATCGATACCAACCGTGTTTTGTTCTTTGTCTACACGAACATGGGATTCCTCTCCGCAGTTGCCGCTCTGGTAGGTGTTGCACGCTTCAACTCGGCGGCTCCAACGGCCGGAACCAACTATGAGATGGATGCCATCGGCTCCTGTTTCATCGGTGGCGCAAGTGCCTATGGCGGAACCGGAACCATCGGCGGAGCAATCATCGGAGCGATCTTCATGGGTGTTTTGAACAACGGCATGTCCATTCTCGGTATTGACGCCAACTGGCAGAAAGCCGTCAAAGGCATCGTGGTTCTTGCTGCCGTGGTCTTTGATGTTCTGAGCAAGAAACGGGTGAAATCGAACTGACCTATAGAACGCGCTTTCCCTGTATGAACACGCCCTCGATGTCGATATCATCATTGAACAGGAGCAGGTTGGCGCGTTTTCCTCGGGCGATGCTGCCGACATACCGATCGATGCCGATGATTCGAGCAGGGGTTAGCGTCGCCATCCGGACTGAATCAACCAATGGAATTCCGGCAATCTTCGTTGCAGTCCGAACCAAACGGTCGGCTGTTGCAATGGAGCCGGCGAAGCAGCTTTTATCCTCCACCAGCGCCACCCCGTTCTCAATGTAGATGACACGGCTTTCAGCAGCATCGGCAAAGGTTTTTGTCCCATCGGGCAGGTTGGCCCCTCCCCACCGGGTCGCATCGGTGACAAGACAGATGTGCTCCGGACCCTTTATTTTATAGATCAGCTGCAGGAACTCTTTGGGAAGGTGCACCCCATCCCCGATCACTTCAACATCCATGCCATCGATCAGAAAAGCGGCCTCGACGATGCCTGCTTTACGGTAGGCTCCCTCTCGATGGTAGGAAGAACAGGATGAGTACAGATGGGTTACATGGCGGTAGCCGTTGTTGTACGCCTCGAAGGTCTCCTGAAGGGTTGCATTGGAGTGGCCGATAGAGGCGACGATGCCCTTTCGCTCCAGGAACCTGCCGAATCCCATCCCCCCTTCCAGTTCGCAGGCGGCGGTCCACTTCCGAATCTTCGGATAGATTTCCAGATACGCATCAACCTCGCGATAATCCACGGTGCGATACGTTTTGACATCTTGAGCCCCAAGCACCGATCCCGAACAGTAAGGCCCTTCCATGTGAATACCCTCTATGTCGGGGACAGCTTCACCGCGAAGATCCAAATCGGCAAAGAGGCTGAGAATGTTAAGATACTGTTCATGGGTGAGACTGGTCAGCGTCGGGAGGATCGAGGTCGTTCCTCCCTTCAGATGGACACTCAGCACATTTCTGATCGCTTCTTCATTCCCATCATGAAAGCTCGTCCCGTTGCCTCCGTGGACATGGGTATCGACAAAGCCGGGGCTCAGATACGCCCCCTTGCCATCAACAACCTCATGGAACTCCCCGTTCGGATACGCTTCGGTGCCGAAGTCATCGATCAAGCCGTCACGGATGACCAGACGGGCATCGCCCATCACCCTGTCCGGCATGATGAGACGGACGTTTTTGATGAGCGTTCTCATCCGATTACCCCTTTATGGCGCCTTCGACCATCCCCTCGACAAGGCGATTCTGGAAGATCGCGAAGATCGTGATCGGCGGAATGATCGACATCGTAATCGCGGCCGCCAGCACTCCGTAATTCCAGTCCTCACTCTTCAACAATGTCAAGGCAACGGATATCGGCATGATCGAATCCTTCGTCGCCAACGATTTGGAAATGGTGTATTCACCCCACACGCTGTAGAACCCGGAGACGAAGACGATCACCAACGCATTCTGGGCAAGGGGAAGCATGATTTTCCACCATGTCTGCACGACGCTGCAGCCGTCGATTTCGGCCGAGTCTTCCAACTCGCGGGAAAGGTTGATGAACGTTCCTCGCATGATGAAGATGGAGAATGGAAGAATCAACAGAAGATTCGGTAGAATCAGACCGATATACGTGTTCAAGAGCCCAAGATTGTACTCCATGATGTAAATCGGAATGAGAATCGCCGCAAGCGGAAAGGCAAGCACGAACAGGATCGAGGCTAGCAGCGCGTTGCTTCCTTTGAAAGGAAGCTTGGCGAATGAATATCCTGAAAGAGCGGAAAGAAGAAGGGTCACAATCACCGAACTCATCGTGATAATGATCGTATTCAGATAGTATTTGAGGTACTTCGCACCTCGGACAAACACGTAATCGTAGTTGACCAATGACCATTTCTTGGGGAAGAACGTTACTTCTTTGATAATCTCGATCGACTCCTTGAAAGACGTGAAGACGCAGAACACGATCGGGAGGACGAAGAGCAGCGAGATGAACAGTAATGCCAACGATTGGAGAACGGAGTTGATCAGTCGTCGTTTTCTCGCCATATCACTCCTCCTTCCTGCTTATTTTCAAGTTCAGGATGGAAAAGACCATGACCAGCGCGGTAAGAATGAATGCGATGGATGAAGCGTAGCCCATCTCATAGTTCATGAACGCTTCATTGTAGATCTTCTGGTAAAGGACGATCGTGGCGTTGCCCGGTCCTCCCTTGGTGAGAACGTTCGGGGTCACAAAGAGTTTGAGACATTGCAGAACCGCCCATATTCCCACCACGGCAAATGTTTCCGACAGGTTCGGAATGATGATGTATATGAGTTTCTTGAACCCGACGGCGCCATCGATTTCGGCCGCCTCGAAGAGCTCTGAGGAGATTCCCTGAAGCCCGGAGAGGAAAAGAATCGTACTGAACCCGACCTTTCCCCATATACTGACGATGATCACCCACCACCGAGCCGTTTTGGCATCGGTAAGCCAGTTGTGGGCATATTTGGAGAGACCTACGCTGATCAGGAATTTGTTGAGGATACCGAAGTTGTCGGCAAGCATCCATGTGAAGAGCAGACAGATCAACGAAGCGGGAACGACTATCGGCATGAAGATTGAAGTCCGATAGAACCAGCTTCTCTTCTTTTTATAGAACAGGAGCAATGCAAAAGCCAATGAGAGAACGATCAGCAGGGTAAACATGATCACGGTGAATACCAGCGTGTTCGATAAAGCCCGGACAAACTGGATATCTTTGGCCGTAGCGAGAAAATTGTTGAATCCATTGAATTTCGGTCGTTTATCAAACGCGAAATTATAGTCACTGAAACTGAGAATCGCCGTATATGAAATTGGATATACGACAAATAAAAACAGGACAAGAACCGTTGGAAGCACGAACAGCATCCCGAACAGTTCCTTTTCCCTCTTTCTTCCCCTAATAGTATTTTGCATACCTATCTATCCTAACACGTTTCAACCGGCCGGCAGGCTTTCGCCTACCAGCCTCAAATCATATACGAAAACCTATTTTTTCAGTGAATCGGAGAGTGCCGTCATCTTGTTGACGATATCCCGAGCCGAGGTTTTCGGATCGACCAAACCTTCCTGGAAGATGACATTCAGGCCGGTGAGCCACTTTGCCTGATCCTGCCACTGAGGAATCCTGACGCCGTTTTCCATGGAATCGCTGAGCTTCTTCCACATCGGGGTTTCATCCAAAGCTTTGTTGAAGTGTTCCTTGATGACGGACATTTTGCCAAACTTGGTGAAGGTGTTGACCTGGACATACTCGCTGTACACCCCTTCCTTGATGAACTGCATCGCAAGGTCGGCGTTCTTCGATGCTTTCGGGATCGCCATCTGACAGCCGAATGCGAAGGTTCCCTTTCCTCCCGGAATGGGGGCAAGCGACAGGTTCTCAATTCCGATTGTGGGGATTGCTTCCATCCATCGTCCCGCAGCCTCGTAGACCATCGCGATCTGGCCGGCTTTGAAGCCGTTGCGTCCGCCTGCGTTGTCGACGAAGGTTGACGTGGAGATATATCCGTTCTGAACTCCCTTCTGCCACAGTTCGATCATGTGGACAAACTCGGGGTAGTCGAAGTCATACGTATATCCATCGGGCTTGGTCAGATATCCTCTTTGGGCGACGACTGCTCCACCGATGATTCCGGTCAGGTTGTTTCCGAACTGGATTGAAGACCCTACCTGCGTGACGACTCCGCCGGCATCCTTTTTGGTAAGCTTCTCCGAGAACTTATAGAAGTCATCCCAGGTCTTCATGGGAAGCGGCTCGCCGTTCGCATCGACCAGGCCCGCTTCCTGGAACATCTTCTTGTTCAGAGATATTCCATAGACTTCGTAGATCGCCGGAACGCACACTTGGACTCCTTCATAGACTCCGGTTTCCAGGGCACCGGGCTGGTACTTGGATTTGGGGAAGTCCTTGAAGAAGTTGAGTTCCTTGTCGAAGTCATAGATGAGGCCTTGGGCAAGGTAGGTCTTTGCCATGTACCCGCCGTCAAGGAACACAAGGTCGGTCTCGGTATTCCCCTTCGACCAGTCGATGACGTAGTTGGCCAATACGTTCTGGTCGGCCAGCGTGATGATTTCGACATCGACGTCAGGGTGGTTCTTTTCAAAGATCTCTTTCGCTTTTTCCAGATAAATCTTGCTGATCTGCCAGGACTCCGCTGAAATCCTCAGTGTCCTTCTGCCCGTGGCTTCCTTCTCGCCTTTTCCTTGAGCAAATACCATGCCCATCGCGAGAACGAGAACGAGCAATACGATTGCTATTCTTTTCATCTTCAATCCTCCTTAAGATGAATGTTGAACTCTATCGATGTGTTGAAGTCAACCAGGTCGCTCCTTCCATCATCGAACTATAACCCATGATTTTGTAGTGAAGATTCTGAGCCATCGCGGTAGCAACAGCCCGGTTCGGGTGTTGCCGGCTCGTTGACTGCCTTATGCGACCCTTCGGATCTCGGCATATACCCCTCCTTACTCCTGAATAAAGAATACCATGCTCCTGAGTCTATCAACCATATCACTTTGTTGCAGGAACATATCAATTTGTTGCAAATACTCCACAATCTCACAGGATCCGGCGAATATGAATAATTAATAAAGGCTTGTCTGACAAAGAGTAAGATTGTCTATTCTTATTTTAATCCATTTGATTGCTGCTTCTACGTATGGATTGATTACTTTCCCACAGGCAAGTTTCCTTGAGAGACTTTACTCCTTGTTGACCTCTGAAGCGCTAAAATGGTAGCTTTAGGACAATGAATTTCAAGAAGGTAATTCGATGAGAGTATTAGTATTGGGCTCCGGTGCCAAGGATC
>SHOI01000025.1:0-4261 GCA_004294855.1 Sphaerochaeta sp.
TCCTTGACGGTCATCCGCACCCCTTTCGCCCGGGGGTTCTTCACCAGGAAATCGGAGAAGTAGAACTTTTCCTCCAGAATCCGCAGTCCTGATTTCGGTTTGTACGTTACGCCGATCTCCGCATTCGGATGGGTCAACAGGCGAACGACCCGATAGTTTTTCTCGTCGGGAAGAAGCGGATAGAGCTTCTTCAGCTGGAACGAGGTGATCCGGGTTCGTTTGATGAACGTGTATTTGTAGGTCTTCTCCTGATAGATCAGGGTGAAGACGATCTTGGAAAGCTCGTCGCGGTCGGCGATCATGCAGTGGAGCATCCCCTTGCCCACGAACTCCTTCTCCGGGGCGTCGATCACCTGATAGGAACCGTCGCGGCGGATCACCAGGAGGCGGTCGAATTGGCTGACCGTCACCTGCTCGGCTCCCGTCTTCACCCCGTAGCCCAGATACCCGTTGGTCGAATCGTAGCGGACAACGAGGTCGCGGACGGCGACCTCCTTCACATCCACCAGCTCGAACTTCTTCAGCGTCGATCGTCTCTTGTGCTCTTTCCTGTCGAACATCCCCTTCAGGCGATCGATCGTCTCCAAGGCATAGCCGGTGAGGTTCTCGAGCTTCGAGCGGACCTCCTCCAACTGTTCATTGATCTGCTCGATCTCCTGACGGTTCCGCTCAATGTCGAAGAGGCTGATCCTCCGGATCGGGATTTTCAAAAGCCGTTCGACATCCTCGTCGGTAACATCACGGAGCAGTTCACTGGAAAACGGTTTCAAGCCGGTATGAACCGCCTTGAGGACATCGTCCGCGCTTCTTTTCGTTTCAATCCGCTTGTAAATCCGCTCTTCGATGAAGATCCGCTCCAGCGTGCGGTCGTGCATCTTTGCAAGCAGCTTCTCCTCCTCCAGCTCCAGCTCCGCCTTCAGCACCACTTTGAGGTGCTCGGCGTGGAAGGCGAGGATTTCGCTGACCCCCATGACCGTGGGGACGTTGTCCCTGATCACCAGCGGGTTGGTGGTGATCCGTTTTTCACAATCCGTATAGGCGTAGAGGGCGTCGACGATGTCCTTGGAATAGGTGTTCCGGGCGAGGTTGATCTCGATGTTCACGCTCTCGGCGGTGAAATCGTTGATCGAGCTTATCTTGAGGCGGCCCTTCTTCGCCGCGTCCTCGATCGAATTGATCAGGGATTCGCTGGTCGTTCCATAGGGAAGCTCTTCAACGATGATCCGCTTCGGGTCGCTTGTATTGAGCCGCGCCCGAACCAGAACCGTCCCTTTCCCGTCGTTGTAGTCTTCGACGTCGACGATTCCCCCTTGAGGGAAGTCGGGATAGAGTTCAAAGGATTCACCCCGTAAGTGGGCGGCCATCGCATCGAGGACTTCAAAGCGGTTGTGGGGCAGAATCAGGGTTGACATTCCAACTGCGATCCCCATGACTCCTTGAATGAGGACGACGGGAATCTTGGCGGGGAACACCACCGGCTCCTTGTTTCTCCCGTCATAGGATTCGACCCACTCCGTCAACTCGGGGTTGTAGAGAACCTCTTTCGCAAAGGGCAGGAGCCGGCATTCGATATACCGGGGGGCGGCGGCGCTGTCGCCGGTGAGGATGTTTCCGAAATTTCCCTGCCGGTCGATGAACAGATCGTTGTTGGCGAGGTTCACCAGCGCTTCATAGATCGAGGCATCGCCGTGGGGATGGAAGCGCATCGCCCAACCCACCGTGTTGGCGACCTTGTGGAATTTGCCGTCATCCATCTCGAAGAGGGTATGGATGATTCGTCGTTGAACCGGTTTGAAGCCGTCCACCAGATCGGGGATCGCCCGCTCCTTGATCACGTAGGAGGCGTACTCTAAAAAGTTTTGGCGGAAAAGTTGATGCGCCTGAGTCATCAGATCAGATTCTCCATGATGAAGGAGCGGCGTTCAGGGGTGTTGCTGCCCATGTAGAACTCAAGGCTCCGGTGCATCTCCGTCACCCCGGGAAGGCTTACCCGGATGAGGCGCATATCCTCGCCGATGAATTGTCCGAACTCCCGGGGATCGATCTCGCCAAGGCCCTTGAAGCGGGTCACTTCGGCGCCCCGAAGCCGGGCCACCGCATCGTCGCGCTGCTTCTCATTGTACGCGTAGATGGTCGTCGTCCGGTTCCGAACCCGATAGAGCGGGGTCTCCAGGATATACAGGCGCCCCGAAAGAACGAGGTCTTCAAAGTACGTGAGGAAATAGGTCATCAACAGGTTGCGGATGTGATACCCGTCCGTGTCGGCGTCGGTGGCGATGATGACCTTCCCGTAGCGAAGATCCTCGATCCCGTTCTCGATGCCGAGGGCGACCATCAGATTGTACAGCTCGGCGTTCTTGTAGATCTCGGTCTTCTTCTTTCCATGGACGTTGAGAATCTTTCCCCTGAGGCTGAACACCGCCTGCGTCAAAACGTCGCGGGTCTTGGTGATCGTTCCGCTCGCCGAATCGCCTTCGGTGATGAAGATCATTGAATTGTCGCACTTCTCCTTGTGAGCAGCGCTTTGGCCCAGGTGATACTTGCAGTCCTTCAGCTTGGGGATGTTGATCGAGACTTTCCGGGCGGACTCCCGGGCTCCTTTCTTCACTTCGTTCAGCTCTTTTCTGAGCGCTTCGTTCTGCATCACCTTCCTGCTGATCTTCTCGGCATCCTTGGGGTTCTTCAGAAGGAAATCGATGATCGCGTCTTTCACTTCGTTGACGATCCAGATGCGGATCTCCGTGTTGGAAAGCTTGTTCTTCGTCTGCGACTCGAAAATCGGGCTTTTGATCTTTACAGCGATCGCTCCGATGATCCCTTCACGGACATCCTGAGGCGACCAGTTCTTCTTGAAGTGCTCGCTGATCCCCTTCCCGATTCCTTCCTTGAATGCCGAAAGGTGGGTTCCCCCGTCACTGGTATGCTGACCGTTGACGTAGGAGAAATAGCTTTCCCCGTAGGTTCCGCTGACGTGGGTCATGGCGAACTCCAAGCGTTCGCCCTTGTGATGGATCGTGGTATAGAGGCCTTCGTCAGCGACCTCTTTCGCCAGAAGGTCGCCCAGGCCTTTTGAGGAGCGGAACGTCCTGCCGTTGAACTCCAGACTCAGGCCGGTGTTCAGGTAGGCGTAACCCCAGATCCGGGCGATGATGAAATCTTCATTGAATGTATAGTCACCGAAGAGCTCTTCGTCCGGGGTGAAGATCACTTCCGTCCCATTGGCCTCATCGCTTTTGCCGGAAGTCTCCTTGACAAGGATTCCCTGTTTGAAGACCGCGTTGGTGAACTTTCCGTCCCGGAAGCTGGTGACTTCGAAGTCGGAGGAGAGCGCGTTGACCGCCTTGGTTCCGACTCCGTTCAGTCCGACGGAGAACTGGAAGACATCGTCGTTGTACTTGGCTCCGGTGTTGATCTCGGAGACGCACTCGATCACTTTGCCCAGAGGAATCCCCCGGCCCCAGTCGCGGATTCTCACCCGGTTGTCCTTGAGGCGGATCACGATCTTCGAGCCATGTCCCATGATGAACTCGTCGATCGAGTTGTCGATGACTTCCTTGATGAGGATATAGATTCCGTCGTCGATGTGGGATCCGTTTCCCAAGCGTCCGATATACATTCCAGGACGCATCCGAATATGCTCAAGCGCACTCAGCGTCAGGATCTTTGATTCGTCATATAATGCTACACCCATGGCCCCAGTATAGCAGAAAGGTCCGGGGTTGGCAAAAGAGTCGTATACATGGGTTTATTGCATAATCATGGGTTACCGCTAAAACAGATCGCTGTGTGTGCCCGTTCGAGTCAAGTATAAAATCAATTCACTGCCTGATATCTCATAGATGAGAAGCCAGTCCGGGGCTATATGGCATTCTCTACATCCTTTATCATTTCCGGATAAGCCGTGATCCCTGTATTTTTTCGGCAAAGGCTCTCCCGATGGCTTTTTTGAGATCCTTTTTACATACTCCGGTTTGAACGATCCTGTAGTTAGGCATCGTAAAGTTCTTCCATGATCTCCGCAAAAGAACCATACGTTTTTTTATGGGAATCCGCTTTCAATCTCTTTACTTCTTCAAGCGCCTTGATGGTTTCCGCATTTGGTATTTCATAATCAACCACCTGTTGCATATACCGTACGAGATTGTCTTTTACGTTTTCCCCATTTTGAGTGACAATGTTCTTATAAGCATTGTAAAGGTTTCTGTCCATTGAAAAAGAACAGATTACCGTATTGTTGTCCTTCATGGTCATGGCTCCTTTC
>SHOI01000025.1:4361-22970 GCA_004294855.1 Sphaerochaeta sp.
AATGATAGAATATGAATATTTCGGAGGGTTGTACACTTGGTTGTTAATCCACCCCCACCATCCCTGTCCGCTTCTTGATCGGATCCCTTCTTTTACCTTGTCCTCACCCGCCTTGAGTTGATATACTGAGCCCATTATGGAAGACCCGTTACCTAGATCTTGCTTGTGGAGGTGTGCATGAACATCTCCCTTGCTGTCGTTTTTGCCCTTCTTGTTCTTTCGGCGCTCTTCAGCGCAACGGAAACCGCCTACACCTCCCTTTCCTTCTTTCAGCTCAAGACCCTGGAAAGTCGAAAATCCCGGGCCGGGAAGCTGGCATATGCGCTGAGCCAGGACAAGGATCACCTGATCACCACGGTTCTCATCGGAAACAACATCGTGAACCTCAGCGCTTCGGCTCTGGTTACGACGATCACCATCAAGTATTTCTCCTCCGCCTTGGTAGGCTATACCACCGGGATTCTTACCTTCATGATTCTCGTTTTCGGTGAAATCGTGCCCAAACGGCTTGCCTTGGTGCACAATGTGCGCATCGCGATCCTCATGGCTTATCCGATAAAGACCCTGATGCTTCTGCTCTTTCCCCTAGCATGGCTGCTCCAAGTCCTTTCCAGTGCGATAACCCGCCTGTTCGGAACCAAAGAGGAACCGGTCATCACCACCGAAGGGGTGATGCACGTCGTCGACGCCGCCGAGGATGTGGGGCTGGTCGACCAGTATGAATCCGACCTGATGCAGCGGGCAATCCACTTCTCCTCGACGACCGTCCGGACGATCATGACTCACCGAACCGAAGTCTTTACCCTCCCCTCCGACCTGACGATCGAAGAAGCGTTTCCCAAGATCATCAAATCGGGCTTCAGCCGGATTCCGATCTATCAGGACAATCAGGAGAACATCGTCGGAATTCTCCTCTTGCGGGATGTGCTTCGCGCCCAGCAAAAACAGGTCGTCAACAAGACCCTCGCTTCGCTGAGCCGGAAGCCGATCTACGTCGTCGAGCAGATGCACCTTGACGACCTCTTCTTCCTCTTCAAGAAAAACAAGCTCCAGCAGGCGATCGTCATCGACGAGTACGGCGGGTTCTCCGGTGTCGTCACGATGGAGGATGTCGCCGAACAACTCTTTGGCGAGCTCTTCGACGAGCATGAATCGCGGTTCCCCGACCGGGTCGTCCAGCACAAGGACAAGCCCGGCACGTTCGTCGTCATGGCGGACGCTCCCTTTCAGCAGGTGGTCGATGATCTGGACTTGTGGTATGAAGGGGATCGAGTCAGCACCGTGGCGGCATATCTCTTGCAGGAGGCGGGCTCGATTCCCGTCGAAGGGGAGGTAATCACCACCGATCTCGGAACGTGGCAGATCCTTCTGATGAAAGGCAATAAAGTGGAGGTCGTGGAGTTCACCCCGAACCCGGCGAGCGTTGACTGAACAAAACGTGAACGCTATGATTGCTCACATGAGCAAATACCCGTTTTCCGCCATTGAAAAGAAGTGGCAGGCGTACTGGGAAGAGAACCAGAGCTTTGCCGTAACCGAAGATCCCACCGTTCCCGAAGAGAAGCGCCTCTACGTGCTCGACATGTTCCCCTACCCCTCGGGAAGCGGGCTCCACGTCGGACACCCCGAAGGATACACCGCCACCGACATCTATTGTCGATACCTCAGGATGAACGGGTATAATGTCCTCCACCCGATGGGCTTCGACTCCTTCGGGCTTCCGGCGGAAAACTATGCGATCAAGACGGGAACCCACCCGAAGGTCACGACCGAGCACAACATCGAAAACTTCCGCCGCCAGATCAAGAGCCTCGGCTTCAGCTACGACTGGAGCCGGGAGATTTCGACCCATGAAAGCGAATACTACCGCTGGACGCAGTGGATCTTCCTGCAGCTCTATAAAAAAGGACTGGCGTACGAAGCCCATACCCCGATCAACTGGTGCGACAACTGCAAGACCGGCCTTGCCAATGAGGAAGTCAAAGACGGAAAGTGCGAGCGCTGCGGAACCCCGGTCGTCCGGAAGACGATCCGCCAATGGATTCTGAGAATCACCGAGTACGCCGAGCGCCTCCTCTCCGGGCTCGACACCCTCGATTGGCCCGAGTCGGTGAAGCTGATGCAGCGCAACTGGATCGGGCGGAGCGAAGGCGCCACGGTTCGCTTCCGGATCGAGGGGATGGATGAAAGCCTCGAGGTGTTCACCACCCGGGCGGACACCCTTTTCGGCGCGACCTACATGGTCGTCTCCCCCGAGCACCCGCTGGTCGGCGAATTGACTACAGTGGCACAACGCCCGGCCGTTGAGCGGTATTTGGATGAAACCTCCCACAAAAGCGACCTTGAGCGAACCGATCTGGCAAAGGAGAAGACGGGGGTCTTCAGCGGATCGTACGCGATCAACCCGGTGAACGACGAGCGGATTCCGATCTGGATCGCCGACTACGTCCTGATCAGCTACGGCACCGGAGCGATCATGGCGGTTCCCGCCCACGACACCCGCGACTGGGAGTTTGCCAAGAAGTTCAACCTCCCGATCATCGAAGTGCTGAAAAGCGAGATCGACGTGCAGGAAGAAGCCTGGGTCGAAGACGGCCTCCACGTCAACAGCGGGTTCATCGACGGGTTGGACAAACATGATGCGATCGAGAAGATGATCGCCTTCCTCGAAGAGCGGAAGCTGGGGGAGCGGGCGGTCAACTACAAGCTGCGGGACTGGATCTTCAGCCGCCAGCGCTACTGGGGCGAACCAATCCCCCTGCTCCACTGCGAGAAGTGCGGAACCGTCCCCGTACCGGAGGATCAGCTTCCCCTCCTTCTTCCCGAAGTGACGAGCTATGAGCCCTCGGGAACCGGCGAAAGCCCTTTGGCGAAGATCGATTCCTGGGTGAACACCACGTGTCCCGTATGCGGCGGAGCGGCAAGACGGGAGACCAACACGATGCCCCAATGGGCAGGGTCCTGCTGGTACCACCTGCGTTATCTCGATCCCCGCAACACCGAGCGCTTCACCGGAGAAGACGCGGAAAAGTACTGGATGCCCGTCGACTTGTACGTCGGCGGAGCGGAGCATGCGGTACTGCACCTGCTCTACGCCCGGTTCTGGCACATGGTTCTCTACGATCTCGGCTTCGTCTCCACCGAAGAGCCCTACCAGCGGCTCATCAATCAGGGGATGATCACCTCGTATGCGTACCAGCGCAAAGACAAGAGCCTCGTCCCCACCGATGAAGTGACGGAGGTCGCTCCCGAGAGGTGGATCGAGACGACGACCGGCGAGTCCTTGGAACGGGTGATCGCCAAGATGAGCAAGAGCCTGAAGAACGTCATCAACCCGGACGACATCATCCATGAATACGGGGCGGATTCGATGCGGATGTACGAGATGTTCATGGGGCCGCTGGAAGTCTCCAAGCCATGGTCGACCGCGGGTTTGGTTGGCATCTACCGCTTTCTGGATCGGATTTGGCGGCTGTATGACGAGGTCGACATCGTCGACGAAGAACCGAACGACGAACTGCTCCGAACCCTCCACAAGACGATCAAAAAGGTTACCGAGGATACCCGAGATCTGGCGTTCAACACCGCGATCAGCCAGATGATGGTGCTCGTCAATGAGCTCTACAAGGAAAGCGTGTTCCCCAGAAGCGTCGCTGAAACCTTCGTCAAGCTCCTTTCGCCGTACGTCCCCCACCTCGCCGAAGAGCTTTGGGAGAGGCTCGGTCATAAACCGAGTATTTCAAAGGTTCAGTGGCCCGCTTGGGATGAGGAGCTCACCGTCGATGCGAACATCGAAGTGGTGTTCCAGATCAACGGAAAAGTCCGCTCCAAGACGACGGTTGAAAAGGGCGCATCGAAGGAAACCCTCTTAAGCCTTGCCAGGGATGATGAGAAGATCCGATCCTGGCTGGAGGGCAAGACGATCGTCAAGGAGATCGTCGTTCCCGACAAGCTGGTGAATATCGTGGTTAAATAACGCTAGTGAAGAACGAGCTCCAACATGATGGAGGAATGGAACCCTTCAAGGGCGATATAAGGAACGGGAAGGATCGCCCAGAGGGTTCCGATCTCTATGTGGGGGCTGTCCTCGTTTTGCTGATAGTGGAACGTATCCTTTCCGGCGCACACCAGACCGCTTGACGTGCAGATCGTATAGGAGTGGGAGATCCGGCCATCGCTCAGATCCGTCGTCCGGATGCTGATTCGCCCGGCGCTGGTTCGATTGACGATCACGATGATCTCCCCGATTTCGATAGTGGTGGATTCATCATTCGTCCGAGGCTCTTCGGAAGCGTGGAAGAAGAACCCTTCATAGCGAAGATCATCCCGGATATAGGCGCCAAACAACACACCTCCAGCCAAAAGCACCACCACCATTGCTGCAAGTCGATGACGAGAGGGAGGATGTATCCGCCGTGTTGTCATTGCTTATAGTATGACACGGATGAGCAAATGGTGAAATACTTTCACTTCCCGATCACCACCTGGGGGCATCGCCGAGGGCGGAAAACACCATCTTCGTGGTGTTGTCCGAAACGAGCGTCAGGATGAGGGAGCGTTCCCTGTTCATCCAGCGGGTGGCACCGTGATCGAGGAGAAGCGGAACCTCTTCGCCAAAATGGATCCAAAATGAGCTTTGAGAGGGGTTTTCGCACACCCAGTACCCATCGGGAATGCCGCCGAGGGTATACCACGTCCGTTCAAGCCGCTGAAGGCTCTTCTTGGGAGTAATGCCGCTGAGCAGATCCACCAACAGGGCGGAACCATCGAGATTGACCGCCTCGCCCACCAACGCGGCAAGAAGATCCATATTCAGCGAAGCGATCGCTTCGGCGTTGAGGAGATTTCCTTCAACTAAAAGCTCTGCCAGAGGACCGTCTTTCCGGGTAAGGACGACCCGGTCGCTCCTTCCCGCCTGAACAAATCCACCCAGCGGAGCGAAGCCGCCCAACGGGTAGGCGCAGATGGCGACGCTGCCGAGGCGGTCGACCACGATCCTCGCCTGGCGGACACCGCTGCTCAGGTGCATTTTCTTGTTCCCGTTCTTCGCGGTATAGACCAAGGTATACCACAAGGGAAGGTAGGAAGCCTCCTCCCAGGGATGCTCCTCACCGATCGAAACGCGGACAACCCGTTCGGCAAGCGGGTTATGGTCACATGAAGTGAAGAGGAGCAACGATATGAAAATGATGCATCTGAGGCGCACACCTCGTAAGGGAGGTTATCCTTTGCTTTGCTTCAAAGAGGGGCGCCACGAGTTCAAAAGCATGATTGTTTCCCTGCTTTTATAATCGGCATAGGTCCACGGAAGCGCCCGGTAGGAATGATCCCGGTAGATCAGGGTGAGCTCGGCATAGATTCCGCGGTTCAGCGCAATTCGGTGGGAACGGTTTTTCGTCGTCGCCAGGACGAGGTTGCCGAGGGTGAGGAGTCCGGGATCGAGGTTGACCCGCCTCTTTCCTTCTATGCTGAACGCCTGCTCCACCTCATTGGTCGTTGTTTTGATCTCGGCCAACCGGCTCGGATCCACCGCTTCCTCGAAGATATGGTAGGAGCGCAGAGGAACCCCGCCCATCTCCTCGTTGTAGTAGTCGGTAAAGGTGAAGGGTGTTGCCTCGCTTCGCTTTTTGATCGGTCCATACCTCTCGATGAGCGAATTCAGCGCCTCGTTCAAAAGGTTCTCGCTCGCTGCGAGTACTCCGAGAAAGAGGGTCTCTTTTGTAAACTCACCGGTTTGAGCCATAGGTTCCCAATACCCTGAGTGAAAGGCAGGTCTCCTTCAGTTCGGTCAGCGCCGCTTCGAACGCTCCGTTGTCCCCCAGTTCCGTCTCGACGAAGAAGGAGTATTCCCACGGTTTCCCCGGAATCGGGCGCGATTCAAGGCGCTTCATGTTCAACTGATGCTTTGCAAGAATCAACAGTGCTTCAAAAAGCGCTCCCGGACGGTCGCCGACGGTAAAGAGGAGCGAGGCGCGGTTGATCGGGCGAAGAGCTTTGAACGCCTCGGCGTTCTCCTTGCGGGAAATGACGTAGAACCGGGTGTAGTTCCGGGCGTGCGATTCGATTCCTTCGGCCAGGATCGCCATCTCATACACATGGGCGGCGACTTCGCCGGCGATCGCCGCTTTGCTCGGATCGTTCTCTCTCTTCACGTACGCGACCGCCCCGGCGGTATCGAAGAACGGAACCGCTTGAGCGTGGGCCATCGTCTCGGTGAGGAATCTGGTGCACTGGGCAAGGCCTTGGGGGTGGGAGTAGATGTGAGTGATGGTTTCGAGCTTCGTTCCCTCCAGGCCGATGAGGTTGTGGACGATCCTGATCTGCTGCTCGCCGACCACTTCGATCTCATCGTTTCGTTCAAGCTGGTCGAGGTTCTCCGAGATCGTTCCGCCAAGGGTGTTCTCGATGGGAACCATCCCGTAGAGCGCCCGGCCTTCCCGGACCGCGTTGAAGAGCTCGGTAAAGGAGGGGCACGGAAGCACTTCCGTATCCTCTTCGAACGCCCGCCTGATCGCCATCTCGCTATATGCTCCCCGTTCACCTTGGAACGCCACCACCGGCGAGGAGGTCTTCTTCTTTTCAGTCTCCCCGGTCTTCAGCCCTTCAACTTTGACCAGCCGCTCCATCGATTTGCCCAACACACCGCTGAGGGCGTCGAGATCTCTCATCAGCTTTTCGAACTGGGAAGGATACAACGATTGCGGACCGTCGCTGAACGCCTTGTCCGGGTCGGTATGGACCTCCACCATCAGGCCGGAAGCTCCGCTGGCTACAAGGCCCAGACTCATCGAACCGACCATGTCCCGCATTCCGGTCGCATGGCTGGGATCGCCGATGATCGGCAGGTGGGTCAGCTTCTGAATCACCGGTACAGCGGAGATGTCCAACGTGTTTCTTGTCGCCCGCTCGTAGGTCCGGATCCCCCGTTCACAGAGGATGACCTGATCGGTTCCGCCGGCCATCAGATATTCGGCGGCCATCAACCATTCCTCGATCGTGGCGGAGAGGCCCCGCTTGAGGAGGACCGGCATCTTCGTTTTCCCCACCGCCTTAAGCAGTTCGAAGTTCTGCATGTTGCGGGCTCCGATCTGGAACATGTCGACATACTTGGCCATCATATTGACATCGGAGGGACTGACGATCTCGCTGGTGATCGGCATGCCGTAGGCATCCCCCGCTTCCCGGAGGTACTTCAGGCCCTCTTCCCCCAGGCCCTGGAACGCATAGGGACTGGTCCGGGGTTTGAACGCCCCGCCGCGGAGGATCACCGCCCCGGCGTCGTGGACGCTTCGGGCGACCGCCATGATCTGCTCCCGTGATTCGACCGCGCACGGTCCGGCGATGATCGCGATGCGGTTGCCGCCGACCTTCACCTTGCCGACCGAGACGATCGTGTCCTCTTTTTTGAACTCCCGGGAAGCAAGCTTATATGGCTTGCTGATCGGCACCACCGAGGCGACACCTTCAAGCAGCTGGACCTGGCGGATGTCGACGGAAGATTGGCCGACCGCCCCGAAGACCGTTTCCTCTTGACCGACGATCTCCTTGACCGTATATCCCTTGTCGGTGAGAAACTCGCGAATGGCATGTTTCTGAGCTTCCGTTATCTGTTTCTTGAGAATGAGTATCATGAAGAAACGCTAGAGGGAAAGGGGGAAAAAATCAAGAGATGACGCTAGCGCACCAGAGCGATCATCGCTTCTACCCGGCTTTGGTCGGTGTGTTGAACAAGGTACTCCTCCTGGCGGAGCAATCCACCCATGTAGACATGATCTTTCCGATGGACCATCTTTGACGGCTGTTCGCTGTGAAGATACAGATGATATTCATCGGCCTTAATGATTGAATGGATCTTTTCGAAGTTCCGCTTCGTGATCCCCGCCCCCGGCATGATGACGATCCGGTTTCCATACTCTTTGACCAATCGGGCAAGCAGGTCCGCTCCTTCAAGGACCGATGCTTCCCCGCCGCTGGTGAGGACCCGCTCCACCCCCAGTTCGATCAGATCCTCGATCGCTTCAAAAGGGTCGGAAGTCATGTCGAACGCCCGGTGGAAGGTTACCGGAAGCGGCCGGGCGATGGCGATCAATTCCCTGCTTCGTTTCTTGTCGATCTTCCCTTCGGGGGTGAGGATGCCGAAGACGAGCGCATTCGCCCCCGCTTCCTTAAAGAGCCGGGCATCCTCCTTCATTGCTTCGAACTCCAAATCGGAGTAACAGAAATCCCCGCCGCGGGGGCGGATCATCACGTTGATCGGAATCGCTGTCCGCCCCTTGGCGACCTTGAACATTCCCAAGGAGGGAGTGAGGCCCCCTTCGAAGAGGTCGGAACAGAACTCCACCCGGTCCGCTCCGCCCTGTTCGGAAGCGATGATCGATTCGACGGAATCCAGACAAATTTCTATCTTGGGCATCACAAACTCCTTTCCTGCAGTGTACCGGCTTGCATCCCCGGTGGGTAGGGCACCTTGTCATTTGCTCCGACCTGTGGTAGCTGATACCTATGGACGAACACTACTGGGATTCCCTCTTCCACCGCTTTCGACTTGCCCTTGAAAAACAGGGAACGATTCTTCCCTCCGTTTCTCTGGTCGCACAAGAGCACGACGACCCGTTTCGGATCCTCATCGCCACGGTGATCTCCCTGCGGACCAAGGATGCGGTGACCCTGAAAGCGAGTCGATCCCTCTTCTCCCGGGCGAAGACTCCGAGCGGGATCCTTGATCTCACCGAAGAAGAGATTCAGGAGCTGATCTATCCTTCCGGCTTCTACAAGACGAAAGCGAAGACGATCCGCTCAATCAGCAGGATGATTCTGGAAGAGTTCGGAGGCGTCGTTCCCGACACGCAGGAGGAGCTGATGCGGCTGCCGGGGGTGGGAGTCAAGACGGCGAACCTCACCTTGAACCTGGGCTTCGGAATCGATGCGATCTGCGTCGACTGCCACGTCCACCGGATCGCCAACCGCCTCGGATGGATCGCCACCGGGACTCCCGAAGAGAGTGAACAGGCGCTGATGAAGGTGATGCCCCGGCGCTTCTGGATCCCCTTGAACGAGCTGCTCGTCCGCTACGGACAGGTGATCTGCACCCCGGTCAGCCCCTTCTGCTCCCGCTGTCCGGAAGAAACGGTGTGTCCCAAGGTCGGAGTAACCAAAACCCGTTAATAGACGGCGCGAACGATCCGGGCCACGTTCCGGGCTTTCCCCAGCGTATAATAGTGAATGGAGGGAACCCCTGCGGCATAGAGCTCTTTCGACTGGGCGATGCACCATTGAACGCCGATTTCGGTGATCTCGGCGTTGGAATCGACCCCTTCAAGCTCGGAAGTCAACGCTTCGGGAAGATCGACGCCGAAGGTTTGCGGAATAAGGCTGAGATCCCGCTTCGAGGCGATGGGCTTGAGACCGGGGATGATGGGGACGGTGATCCCGATCGAGCGGCACGCGTTCACGAAGGAAAAATACTTTCCGTTGTCGAAAAACATCTGGGTGACGATGTACTGTGCCCCGGCATCGACCTTCTTCTTCAGGTTCGCCAGGTCGACCGTCATGTTCAGCGCTTCGGCATGCTTCTCGGGGTATCCGGCCACTCCGATCGAGAACCGGGTCGCTTCCCCGTCCCTGTACTGGTCATCCAGATACCTTCCGTGATTGAGATCTACGATCTGCCCGACCAGCTGGCTTGAGTAGGCATGCCCTTCGGGCATCGGTATGAAGCGCTTCTCCCCGGCTGGAGGGTCGCCCCTGAGGGCGAGAACATTGTCTATTCCAAGAAAGTGAAGCTCGATGAGGGCATCTTCGATCTGCTCCCTGCTCATCCCGCCGCAGATCAGGTGCGCCACCGTCGGAACGTTGAAGGTGTGCTGGATGAGCGCCGCCAGGGCGGTGGTGCCGGGACGCTTGCGCACCGTTTTTCGCTGAAGGAGCCCATCCTCCCGCTCAATGTAGACAACTTCCGCCTGATGGTTCGTCACGTTGATGTAGGAAGGGTCGAACTCCATCAGGGTCCGGATCGTTTCCAAGAGCGGCTCAAGGGTTCGGCCTTTGAGCGGCGGAACCAGTTCGAAGGTGAAGAGGGTTTTTTTGGAGGCTTGGATGATTTCGGTTACACGCATGGCTCAGTATCCCATATCCTTCAGAAAGGAGGCAAGCTCCCGATCGGGAACGCCTTTTCTTCGGGCGTAGCGCTCAAGCTGGGCCCGGCTCACGTCCTTGACGGTGAAATACCGGACCCCTTCGCCCCCGATGACCGCTCCGCAGACCGACGATGGGGGATTCATCGCATAGCTCGAGCTTAACGAGATGCCGATCCGCTCCTTCACCTCCAACAGCTCGAACAGGGTCTTCTTCTCGCTGTGGTCGCTCCATGAGGGGTAGCCGATCGCTGGCCGGATGATCGAGCGGGGTCTTTCCGTCCACAGATCGGCGATGAGGGATTGAGCCTCCTGAGCAAGAACCTCGGCAAGCCGATCGGCAAGCAGCTTCAAAGTCAGGGTCTTTACCGGATCATCATCGAGGATCGCCTCCAGATCAAGAGCGGAGGAGGCGGCGAAGAAGCCGACGGCGTCCTCTTGGGCCACCATGTCGGGAAGGCTGAAGCCGCTTCCTTCATCCCGAAGGAAATGAAAGACATGCCTACCGGTGGAAATCGTATGGCGGTCGCTTTTGACTTTCATCATCGAATACACGACCTTCATTCCCCTTTCGAAGGAGGATGCGATCTCTTCCCTGGCAAGAAGCTCCTTCGCCTCGGCGATGATCCGCTTCGCCTCCTCATCCTCAAAGGGAACGCCCCACCCCTGAACGTACATCCGCCAGCTGATCCGCTTCGCCAATTCGGAAAGATCAAAATCATCCTTCACGAAGACTCCATACCGTTTCGCCTTCAGGCTCGTCCGTTTCTGCTCCTGTTTTTCAAGGAGATCCTCTTTTGATCCTCTGGAGGGCTCTGCTTCTTGGGTATAGCGTATTCGAATCGCTTCGTACTGCGTTCGAATCGCTTCCAGGCGAGCTTGGCCTTGTGGCCCGAGCACCTCGACGGCGGTCAGGGCCATCTCGCCGGCATCCTTCGTCCGGATCACCGCGCCCCTTGAAAGCGGAGCGAGCTTCAGGGCGGTGTGCACCTCGCTGGTCGTCGCCCCGCCGACGAATACGGGAAGCTGAAGACCTTCCGCTTCAAAGAGGGAGATGACCTTCTCCATCTCCTTGAGGGAAGGGGTGATGAGCCCTGAGAGACCGACGAGATCGGGGTTGTGCTCCTTCACCGCGTTGAGAATCGTCTCTTCATCGACCATCACGCCAAGATCGATCACCTCGAAGTTGTTGCAGCTCAGGACCAAGGCGACGATGTTCTTTCCGATATCGTGCACATCCCCCTTCACCGTGGCGAGAACCGCCTTTCGAGTGCCTAACGAGCTCTTCTTCTCTGCTGATTGAGCCTCAAGACGCGGCTGGAGGCGGTCAACGGCGTTCTTCATCGCCCGGGCGGAGCGGACAACCTGAGAGAGAAACATTTTCCCCTCGCCGAACCGGGTACCGACGGTCTTCATCGCCTCCATCAGGATCGAATCGATGATGAAGAGCGGTTCGAGATGGGTCAAAGAGTCAAGAACCGCTTCAAGACCGAGGAGCTCTCCATCGATGACCGCCTTGGACAGGAGCTCTTCCGGTGTGAGACCGGCATGATCGACCTCCGTTCTTTCCTTTGCCTGCTCAGCCAAGGCGAGGTTCAAAAGTTGGGAGGAATCGCCGGCGAGCAATGCCTTTCGGACGATCTTTCTGGTCGGTTCGTCAAGGGTGGATCGATGAAGCGAAGCGGGATTGAGAATCGCCAGATCGAAGCGGGCAAGCTCCAGAAACACCTCATGCAGGGCGCTCCGAAGCGGATCGTTTCCCCGAAAGGCGAAGGAGAGGTTGCTGATTCCCCCGCTTATATACGAACGAGGATATCGCTTCTTCAGTTCCCGGGTGGCATCGATCGTGGCTTTGGCATACGCGTCATGCTCGGCGATGCCGGTTCCGATCGCCAGCACGTTCGGATCGAAGATGATCGAAGAGGGATCGATTCCCGCCTCGACAAGGAGGGTATAAGAACGCTCGGCGATCGCAAGCTTCCGTTCATAGCTTGCAGCCTGTCCCGCTTCGTCGAAGAGCATCACCACGAACGCATGGCCGAAGGAAGCGATCTTTTTCGCCCGGCGGATGAAGAGCTCTTCTCCTTCCTTCAGGGAGATCGAATTGACGATCCCCCGCCCCTGGACCTCTCCAAGCGCCGCTTCGATGACCGACCAGTCGGAGGAATCGATCATCAGGGCCGCTTTTGCGATCGTGGGGTCGCTGGCGATATATCGGAGAAATGAAATGATCGCCTCTTTGGAATCCAAGAGCGGATCATCCATGCAGATATCCAGAAGATCGGCACCTTCGGCGATCTGATCCCGGGCGACGAGGAGGGCTTCTTCCCATTGTTTCCGTTCGATGCGGCGGCGGAAGATCCGCGATCCGGCGACATTCGTCCGTTCGCCCACGATGAGCAGGGTATCCCTCTTCACCTCGACCGGATCCAGTCCCGCCAACAGCAGAGCGGGCTTTTTCGGTGGAACCGATCGAGGCCTGCTTGCAGGAAGGATTCTCTTGAGAGCCCTGATGTGGTCAGGGGTCGTTCCGCAGCACCCTCCGACGATGTTCAGGAACCCCGCTGCAAGAAGCGGCTTCAGCTCTCCGGCAAGGTGATCGGGAGCGAGGGTGTACCTGCCGTCCTCATCGGGGAAGCCGGCGTTCGGGTGGGCCGACGTATAACAGGGGGAGATCGCGTGAAGTTCGTTTAGGAGAGGAATCATCTCCTTCGGTCCGGTGGAGCAGTTCAGCCCGATGCTGAAGAGATCGAAGGGGGCGAGGGTGGCGATGAACGCCCCCAGGCTCTGACCGCTCAAGGTTCGCCCGCTGCCGTCGCTGAACGTGACGCTGACCATGATCGGAAGGTCTTTGCCTGCCGCTTCGAGCTCCTCCCGGCAGGCAATGATCGCGCTTTTGGCAACCAGCGTGTCGAAAACCGTTTCAATGAGCAGGAGATCGCACCCCGCTTCGATGAGGGCTTTGGCCTGCTCGCGGTAGGCCTCAATGAAGAAGTCGAAATCATGGGTTCGGGCGGTGGGATCATCCACTTTGGCGGAAAAGGAAAGGCCGGAAGCTGTGGGACCGAGCACTCCGGCGATATACACCCTTCGCTCGGCATCCCTGCTCGCTTCCCTGGCGAGGGCGACCGCCCACCGGTTGATCGGCGCCACTTCGTCTTCAAGGTTATACTCGCTCAAACTGATCCGATTGGCGTTGAACGTATTGGTCTCGATGATGTCCGCACCCGCTTCGATATACGCCCGGTGAATCGAGGTGATTGCTTCACCTTGGGTAAGATTCAAGACTTCGGCAAGGCCCGCGGCGGTTCTTCCCCGATAGGTGAAGGCGGAAGGAGGCAGCCGAAGACTTTGGATCATCGTACCCATCGCCCCGTCGAGGAGCAGGACCCGGTGTCGGATTTCTTCACGAATGCCCATCAAAGCTCTCCTTGGTCAATACGGGGTAGAGATGGTAGGCGGGCATTTCATACGGGTGGGCGGAAAGCAGCGCTTCGACGACCTCGTTGACAACTTCTTTTGAAACGATCATCTCCACGCGCCACTCCTCCGCCTTCTCAAGCACGCCTTCACCTCCGAGAAACGGGCTGCTTCCCGCCAAAGGCCTGAATTGCCCCTCGCCCCTGACTTGGAAGCTGCACTGTTCATAAGAGCCCAATCTACCGGCCCCCTTCGCAAACAGGGCGTTCTTCACCTCTTCAAGCTGGGTCGTCGGAACAAAGAATACAAGAGCATACATGGACACATCATACGAAAGAGCATCCATCTTGTCATGGAGGAGCCCCTCTTTTACACTTCCGATATGATGAAACTGATCGTCTTTCTCGGCAACCCCGGAAAAATCTACGAACCGACCCGGCACAACGTCGGGTGGATGGTTGCAAAGGAGGCGTACGGTTCGATCGCCTGGAGCGAGAAGTTTTCAGCCAAAATCGCCAAAGACGGACCGATCCATTTATTGAAACCGTTGACCTGCATGAATGAAAGCGGCCGGTCGGTCGGACTGGCAAGCTCCTACTTCGGAATCAAGGCCGATGAAATTCTCGTGGTCTCGGATGATCTGGAACTTGCATTTGGAACGATCCGCCTCCAGCAAGGGGGAGGGTTGAAGGGACACAACGGATTGAAGTCGATCCAAAGCGCCTTGGGCTCAGGCGATTTCTGGCGGCTGAGAATCGGAATCGGCCGACCGATCCACGGGACGGTGTCCTCATTCGTCCTTTCCCGGTTCACCCCTGAGGAGGAGATCTCTCTTCCCCTGATAGTACGGGAGGCGGCGAAGCTTCTTGACTGCAGGACTCCCACACAGCGAATCCTCCTCTGAGAAGGATTGTGGTGTTGCAAAGATTCTAATACGAAAAAAGCAAAATCCAAGAAGTGGAGCTATAAGAGAATAGGAAAAAATCATTTTCAGGCTACAATAAATTCTTGAATTAATAGGTTCAGAACCGTCCGTCTGCTCCAACTCGCTAACTGCAGTTAGCGATTTGTATTTGTAAAGATACTCCATATTTGTTTGAAAATATGGTTGCCACGCTTCAAAAACTGACGCATAAATTTGATGTTTCCGGCAGAGAAGCCACGGAGTCCCGGTGGGTCCTCCTCTAAGAAGGGGTTACAACATCACCCCGGCGTGATATACTCACATTACCATTGGTTTGGGAGGTGCCTCTTGATTCCACGCGATTTCAGAATCTCCGTACGAACCCGTACCGAGCTTGATTTTTTTCCCCCGCTCTTTCCCTCGGACGCTCACTTGAACGAGCTCTATCAGGAAGCCACCGAGCTTGCATACCGGTACAATGAGAAGGTTCGAAGCAAGGGCGGTAACGATTATCTTTCCAGCGGAAAGCTTCACGCGGTGGCAGTGCTTCACCAGCTCTACCAAAGCGTTCTTTCCAACTACCTCAACACACATGAACCGGACTTCTTCAGCCGGCTCGGAACCTTGGTGGGGAAAAACCACGATATCGAGGAAGTATTGACATTCTACATGAAGGAGTTCCCCTCGCCCTTGCTTGTCTCAAAATCGTATCCGGTGGAGTTTTACTACCTCGAATCCCTTCGCGGCTACTTCATCCATCAGGTGATGGAGGAAAACCCCGCTCTCATCGCCGCCTCCAAACCTCTGTTGAAGCCGGAGGGACTGTTCTTCCCCAAAGCCCACCAGGCCCTCACCGCCCTGATGGGCGGGTATGTCCAGCAGCGCACAGGAGGAAAAGAGGAGGATCTCTTTTCGTTCCTTACCCGGCCCGCCCGCCTCTATCCCGATTCGCTCCTCGACCAGATTCGATACATCCTCGAGCACTGGGCGGACATGATCGACAGCGAGCTCAAACGCCTTCTGCTGCGGGCGATCGACTACGTCCAAGAGGAGGAAAAGCCCCATTTTCCACCCGGTGGTCCCGCTCCTCCGATGCCGGTGATCGACTACTCCCTCTTCGATCATGAGTATGAAGCGTTCACCGCCGATCGAAACTGGATGCCCAATGTCGTAATGATCGCGAAATCCACGTTGGTATGGCTCGATCAGCTGACAAAGGAGTACGGGTATCCGATCGATACGCTCGACAAGATCCCGGAGCGGGAAATCGAGCTGTTGGCCCAACGGGGGTTTACCGCTCTGTGGCTGATCGGGATCTGGGAGCGCTCAAGTGCCAGCAAGATGATCAAGAACCTTACAGGCAACCCCGATGCCGAAGCTTCGGCATACTCCTTGAGGAACTACGAGATCGCTTCCCTCATCGGAGGATGGGGCGCTTTGGATTCCCTTCGCCATACCTGTTCCAAGTATGGAGTCCGCCTTGCCAGCGACATGGTCCCCAACCACACGGGCATCGACAGCGACTGGGTGATGAGCAACCCCGACCTCTTCATCTGGCAGAGACATCCGCCCTTCCCCTCCTACACGTTCGACGGACCGAATCTCTCCCCCAATCCCAACGTTGAGATCAAGCTGGAAGACCACTACTACGACCGCAGCGACGCAGCGGTCACGTTCCAAAGAAGAGACCTCAATACCGGTGAGACCCACTATATCTTCCACGGCAACGATGGAACATCGATGCCCTGGAACGACACCGCCCAGCTCGATTTCCTCAACCCGAAGACCCGGGAGATGGTGTATCAGCAGATCAAGCACGTCGCGATGAACTTCCCGATCATCCGCTTCGATGCGGCGATGACGTTGGCGAAGAAGCACATTCAACGGCTCTGGTATCCCCGCCCCGGCAGAGGCGGCGACATCGCCGGCCGAGTTCCCCATTCACTCGATGACGAGACGTTCCACCGCCTGATCCCCAATGAGTTTTGGCGGGAGGTCGTCGACCGGATCAATGAGGAATTGCCTGACACCCTCCTGCTTGCCGAAGCGTTCTGGATGATGGAGGGCTACTTCGTCCGAACCCTGGGAATGCACCGGGTGTACAACAGCGCGTTCATGAACATGCTCAAAAACCAGGAGAATAAAAAATACCGGGATACGATTAAAAACACCCTCATCTATGAACCGGAAATCCTCAAGCGCTTCGTGAACTTCATGAACAACCCCGACGAAGAGACCGCCATCGCCCAATTCGGCGACGGCGACAAGTATTTTGGAGTGTGCACCCTCCTTGCAACGATGCCGGGCCTTCCGATGTTCGGTCACGGTCAGGTCGAGGGATTCAGGGAAAAATACGGGATGGAGTATCGCCGGGCTTACTGGGACGAGACGGCCAATCAACACCTCGTCGATGAACACTACCGGAGAATCTTCCCTCTGCTGAAGCGCCGCTACCTCTACAGCGATGTGGAGTACTTTGAGCTCTTTGATCTGGTTCATGACGGACACGTCCATGAATCGGCGTTCTGCTACGTCAACGGAACGGATACCGAGCGCTCCCTGATCCTTTACAACAACCAGTATGAGAAGGTCGAGGGAACGATAAAGCACTCCTCCCCCAAGCTGATAAAACAAAACGGGGGCAAGCACACCGCCACCAAGTCGCTGGCGGAAAGTCTCGGGTTGACGGTAAGCGGCCGTCGCTTCGTCATCTGGGATTCCTTCACCGACAAGCTTACCTATATGAGTCCTTCACTGAAGCTCTTTGATGACGGACTCTGGGTCCACCTCTGGGGGTTTGAAACGAAGGTGTTCCTCAATATCCGTGAAGTCGAAGACTCCGATGGCGTCTATGCCGAGCTGTACGAACGAATCGGCGGCCAGGGAATCGCCAACTTTGAAGAGGAGATCATGGCTCTCCGCCTCCGCCCGGTCACCGAGGCGATGGAGAACCTCCGCTCGGAAAGCTTCTTCTCCCTCCTTTCGTCGATCTTTGACCGGACAAGCTCCTCCAAAGCGGAACGAACGCTTCTCCTCTCCTTGGGAGAAGCGTATGCTCACCTGACGACCGCCTACGAGCTGCTTCACCCTCAAACGAAAAAGATCCTCAACCATCCGCCGCGTGATCCCGATGTAAAAGCGATCATGGAGACCGTCAAACGTCTCAACACCCTCTTTGCCGACCACTCCACCCGTCTCTTCAGCCAAAGCCGGCTGCTCCTTGACGAGCTGGAGGTGATCGTCAGCTCGGCGTTCTTCCTCAATCCGTTCGTCGGAGAAGACGCCGGGATAGAAGAGGTGGTCGCCCTTGCCGAACGGCTTCAGCTCTGCCGCTTCTACGCCGAGAAGCTTAACAAAGCGGGATTTGTCGGTGATGATCAGCGCAAAGCGTGCCAAAGCGGTGCGATCGTGGTGTGCGCCCACCGAGCGTACAGAAAGGGGGAGAAGCCACAGGAAACGCTTGCCCGACTTTTGGAGGAGGAACGGGTTCGCACCTACGGCTTGGTGAATGAGTATCAGGGGGTCATCTGGTTTGACAAGGAAAGGATGCAGGAGCTCATCTTCCTCAGTGCGCTCTCCATAGCAATGAACGAGCCGGAGTTCGATCCCACCTCCTACGTGAAAACCCTTTTCGATGCTCAATTAAACGCCTCCTATCGACTCAAACGCCTCCTCGCCCTCCCGGAGTAACAAGGATGAAACCGTACCATATCGACCGAACGGCATTGGAACACTTTTGTACTCACGTTTTCATCGCCCTCGGCCTTTCAGAGGAGGAGGCGGTCGACTCCTCCGAGATTCTTGTCAGTGCGGATGCCCGCGGAATCGCAAGTCACGGTGTCGCCCGCCTCTGGCGCTATGAAAACGGTCTTCGGCTCGGAATCATGAGCGGCGGAATTCAACCCACGATTCTTCGGGAAACCCCGATCTCCCTCGTCCTTGATGCCAATGGAGCGATGGGCATGAGCCTCAGCAGGAAGACGATGGATCAAGTGATTGAAAAGGCGAAGGTTTCCGGTGTCGGATTCGCCTCCATTCGAAACAGCAACCACTTCGGAATCGCCGGATACTACTCGGAGATGGCCGCCCGAAGCGATATGATCGGCATCGCTATGACAAACACCGCCGCCCTTGGCGTTCCCACGTTCGGAA
>SHOI01000135.1 GCA_004294855.1 Sphaerochaeta sp.
ACTGTCCCGTCCTTGATACCGTATCAGGCGATGATGAAGAGATCATCCACCAGGTCCGGGATCCCGCCTTCAAAGCGGGTGATCGGGTCGTTCTCACCCTCGATTGGAATCGGCGCTTCCATTTCATGAAGAACCACACCGCTCAGCACGCTGCAAGCGGCATTCTCTTCAAGCACTTCGGGATCGGAACGGTCAGCGTCCATCTGGGAACCGAAGTGATGACGATCGAAGTCGACCGACAGGAGGTTCCCGATTCCGTCTGTCTTGAACTTCAATCCCTGGTGAATCAGGTGATCGTCGAAGGGCATCCGGTCACTTCGGAAACGAAAAGCCATGAGGATGCCGAAGCATTGGGCTTGAGGCGCCCGATCAAGGTGGAGGGGGATGTCCGTCTCATCCACGTCGATGAGGTCGATACGATTGCCTGCGGCGGCTTGCACGTTTCAAACACCCGGGAGATCGGGCTCTTTCTCTACGAGGGTCAGGAAAAGATCCGCAGCCACGCCCGCCTGATCTTCACCGTCGGAGAGGTCGCCTGGAACCGGGTTCTTCTCAACCGGACGATCGTCGATCAATTGGGGACCCTCCATTCATCGCCTCCGGAGGCGCTGGTGGAAACGGCTGCCAAAGCCTGCGAGGCCGCCGCATCGGAGAAAGCCCTTCTGGGCCGCCTGCGGAATCGGCTCGCTTCGGTGTTGCTGGATCTGAAGCTTGCCGGGGAAACCGATCCGCTTCCCGTCATCACCTGGGAGGTGGAGGATGAGATCGCCCTGAAGGACCTCGCCCAAGCGGCGAGCCGGGTTGCGGATCTCGCCCTTTGCGCCACCTTGCGTCTGGAGGACGGAAAGCTCGCCTGGCTCATCGTCCTCACCGGCGAGGGAGCGGCCAAATTGGATATCGCAAAGCATCGAAGTGACCTTCTTTCTTCAATCAACGGGAAGGGCGGGGGAAAAGCCCCGATCTTTCAGGGCGTTGGTGAAGGCGATCCCGCCGAGCTGTTCGCTCGGTTTAGAGAATTGTTGAGATGAGTGAAAAACAACAAACGGAACCAATCGAGATCGACGAACTGCACCGGATAGATCCCAAGGATGGCGAGCTTTCGTTTCGCGAGCTCTTCAAAAAGTCCATCTGGGCGATCGTGGTGCTGATGGCGGTCACCTTCACTTCGCTCTTCCTCTTCAAGAAGCTGGGGTGGGCGGACGCCGAGGTTCTGCACGACTTCATCGACACCTTCGGGGCGTGGGCGGTCGCCGGCTACATCTTCGTCATGGAGTTGACGATGTTCCCGGTCAGCGTGGATATGGTCTGGCCCTTCGTCCTTTCATGGTCGTTTCTCAAGGCGACCGTCATCATGGGAACCGCCAGCGTGATCGGATCCTTTTGCGCCTACCTCGTCGGCCGCCTTCTGGGGCATATCCCCATCATCAACAACTATGTGCGGCGGAACACGAAACCGGAGACCGCGGCGATGATGAAGCGCTACGGCGCGTGGGGCGTGGCGATCGGGGGGATCGCGCCGCTGCCGTTCTCCACGATCTGCACCCTTGCCGGGATGGCGAAGCTTCCGGCCCTCAGGGTCTTGCTCGCCCTGCAGATCCGCTATGTCCGGATGGGGCTGTACTTCCTGATCTTCAGCGGATTCCTCAGTCTCGGTTGAGGAACGCATCGATCTCTTTCGCGACCATCGTCGTCCTCAGGACCGCATCGCCGATATACGCTTCGACCTTCATGAATTCAAGAACTTCTGCCTCGGTGACGAAGGCCAGAACCTTCTTGTCCTTGCTCAGCGACTTGGCAAGGGGATTTTCCTTGCCGCTTCGGACCGCCTCCCACGCTTTCAGGCTGTGGTTGCGGATCAATTCGTGCATCGCCTGACGGTCCGCTCCGCGGCGGCCGAGCTCCATGAGGAGGCGCTCGCTTGCGGCAAAGAGGCCGTACGCGTTGAGGTTCCTTCCGACCGCTTCCTCATGAACCGTCATCCGGCCTACCGTCCTGATTGCGGTGACGAGGATCTCGTCGACGGCCAGGAAGATCTCGGGGATCGCGATCCGGCGGTTCGCCGAATCATCCAGGCTCCGCTCCAGGACGGTGGTCGCGGCGTTCTGCCAGAAAAGGTCGACATGGGTCGAGACGAGGCGGCAGAGGCTGTTGATCTTTTCGCTGTTGATCGGGTTGCGCTTGAAGGGCATCGCCGAGGAGCCGACCTGTTTGGAGGCGAAGTATTCGCTCCACTCGCCGATCGGGGGGCTCATGAGAATCCGGAAATCGAAGAAGAACTTTGAAAGGGTGGCGGCAAGGCCCGAGAGGGCCTGGGCGACGCGAAGGTCCTGCTTGCGGGTGTAGATCTGCGTCGAAGCGGTATACGCCGAAAGCCCTATTTCTTTCATGACCGCGTCTTCCAGTTCCGCGGCGGTGAGGCCGGTTCCCTTCAGCAGCTGGTCATAGCTTGCGGCGGTTCCTACCGCTCCCTTCATTCCCTTGCCCCGGATGGACGAACGGACGCGGATCAGCTCCTCCAGATCCTCCTTCAGGTCCTGGGCGGTCTGGGCGAACCGATAGCCGACGGTGGAGGGTTCGGCGGGCTGGATGTGGGTGAACGCCATCGTGGGAAGATCCCGATAGGCTTCCATCTTCTCCTTGAAGAGAAGCAGCAGCTCCCGGGTCTTGCTGATCGTGAGATCCAGCGCTTCCTTGAGGCGGAGGGCATCCATGTTGTCCAGCACATCCATGCTTGTAGCCCCGAGGTGGATGATTTTTCCTCCGTCGGGACACTGCTCCGCCCATGTGTGGATCTCCGCCATCAGATCATGGTGGATTTCGCTCTCGATCTCCGTCGCCCGGGCGATGTCGATCCGGTCCTTCGTCGCTTCAAGCTCGGCAAGCTGCTCTTCGGTGACCAAGCCGGCTCGCATCTGGACCCGGGCGAGGGCGATCCAGATCGTTCGAAGGAGGGTCCGTTTATGAACTTCACTAAAAATCCGGCGCATGGCTTCGGAGCCATAGCGCCAGGTGAACGGAGAAATGAATGTCTGATGGCTGAACTCTTGCATAGGTAAACTGTACAAGAGAGGCCTCTTGGGGTCAATCTACGTAGCGGATCGTCTCCCAAGCCTTGTTGTACATCTCGAGGTTCGCCCCCAGGTCCTCCTTCAACTCGTAGTTCGCCAACTGCTCGACGGTGTAGAAGGGAATGGTGGTCCGGTATTGGTCCGCCTCGATATTGACCGACGCGGGGAAGTGGAACCGGTCGAGGAGCTGGGCGTAGTTGTCCGGGCGATGGATGAAATCGATGAACGCAAGGGCGAGCTCGTAGTGGGGAGCCCCTTTGGGGATGCAGAGTGAATCGAGGTACAGCGGACCGCCTTCTTCAGGAAGGAAGAAATCGACCTCGGCCCACTTTTCTTCCGGAATCTCTTCAAAGATCGCTTCGGCGTAGCCGTGGCTGACGAAGTATTCGCCGCTGGCGAATCCTTTCGCAAACGATTCGGCGTCGAACTTCACCAGGTTCGGCTTCCACTGCTCGTTGACCAGTTTCCGGGCGCGCTCCAGCTCGGCGGGATTCGTCGTATTGACGGAGTATCCGAGATGGACAAGCGCGGCTCCGAGCACCTCGCGGATATCATCCATCATGACCATCCGGTCCTTGAAGCGCTTGTCGCCGAAGATGTTCCACGACTTCTCATAGTTGGAGGCGTATTTCGTGTGGACGGCGATGCCGCTTGCTCCGAGGTAATAGGGAACCGAGTATTCCATCTTCGGATCATATGTCGCCTTGGAAAGAGCGAACTCGGTGATGTACTTGCTGTTCGGGATCTTGGAGAGGTCGAGCTTTTCGAGCATCCCCAGCTTCATCATGATCGAGACGTAGTCGGCGGAGGGGAAGATGACGTCGTACCCGCTTTCCTGGCTGGAGGCGCGGAGCTTGGCGAACATCTCTTCGTTCGAAGCGAAATAGTCGAGGAC
>SHOI01000136.1 GCA_004294855.1 Sphaerochaeta sp.
TTATCGACCACTCCATCGATTATCTACCACTCTATCTACCACAGTGGTCGATAACGTGGTCGATAGCCAGAGTTGTTCGTATTTAATATTGTCTAAGCAGTGAGTAAAATATGCGTGTAAATGGTACAAATATATGATACATTTATATGTATCAATAGATAGAATGAAACCCATAATGATGAATCTGGGAGACAACAGGTAAAAGAAATGAGGTATCCGGAACAAGAAAGCGCTTCTCTGGAGTTCAAGGTGCAATTAAGCGACAGTTTTTTAAAGACGGTCAGCGCTTATGCGAATTACAACGATGGCAGAATTGTCTTCGGTGTGAGAGATGATGGAACAATCATCGGTATTTCGGATGAGGGAAAACTTCGGTTGCAGATCGAGAATAAAATCAACGATAGCATTACTCCTCGTCCCCGGTTCATCATGAAGAGGGAAGAGATTGACGGCAAAGTCCTTCTTGTGCTTTTTGTTTTCAAAGGTAAAAATCCACCGTATTACTATAATACATCGACATACAAAATGGCGGATACTTCCACCGCGCCCGTCGATCGCTCCGAGATTCGTGAGCTTGTACTAACAGGAGCAGATCAAAGCTATGATCAACTGATTTCGCAGGAGACGGAACTGAAATTTACCGTTCTTGAAGAGGAGCTGAAGCGTATCATCGGGCTACAACGGTTCTCGGATGATACGCTCCGAACCCTTGGTCTTGTGGTGAATGACGAGTATACGAGGGCTGCCGAGCTGCTTGCTGATGAAAATAACAATTCCAGATCGGCAACGTCCATTGTTCGCTTTGGTAAAACCCGTTCCGAGTTCATGGACCGCAAGGATTTGAAGAATCAATCCCTGCTCACACAATATCAGGGCGCCTTGGCGATGTTTAATACATGGTATGCACCATACGAAGAAGTCGTGGGCTTTCGCCGGATTCAAAGAATTCAAATCCCGCGGGAGGCGTATAGAGAAGCCATTGCCAACGCGTTGGTTAATCGCCGCTATGACATTAACGGCAGTGTTCAGGTAGCCATGTATGAGGATCGTATTGAAATCATCTCACCTGGCGGTCTGCCGGAGGGTATGAGCGAGACGGCGTACCTGTACAGCCAGATTTCCATTCCAAGAAATACGGTTGTCGCCGATGTCTTTCATCGTCTTCATATCATTGAAAAATTTGGTACGGGAATCGATCGCATTCGTGATGAATACGCCGGCTTTTCTTCCCAACCGAAATTCAAGATTACGCCGGATTTCATACAGGTAGTACTTCCGGTCATCGACTATGACAGCGACTCTCAAGAACCAAATTTTGGCGAAAGCATTCTGCTTCTTCTATCAGAAAAGGGTGATTTGTCCAGGGCCGAGATTGAAAAGCATGTGGGGTTCAAACGCAGCCGGGTCTTAAAAGGGTTGAAGCAGCTGCTTGATGATGGGAGGATAGAGATGCTGGGTAGCGGTCGGAGCACAAGGTATCGGATCAAATAATTTACTACCACGATGTTGTGTTGCTACCGCGCTTGCTACCGTCGTGGTAGTAAGCGTGGTAGGTGATTTGTACATGGTAAAAAGGAAATATCATGGCCTGGTCGTACGAAAAGCTCTGGAAACGGATTGAAGAATATGGAATCAACAAGTCAAAACTCCGTGACGAGGCGGGTTTCCGTCCTGCTACGCTGTCCAGACTAAGTCACAATGAGCCGGTGAATATGGCGATTTTGGCACGGATCTGTGGATACTTGAATTGCAATATCGGTGATATTGTGGATTATGTTCCCGAGATTAAAGAAATGGAAGCTCATCTGGATGATCAAGGCTTAGAAGGCTGACTCACGTCAAGGCAACGTACACTAATAGCCAAATGCTGGAATGAAATATAGCCAAATACTGGAATGGATTATAGCCAAACGCTTGGATTGATAGTATAACGCGTGCAATCAAAAGGAGATATGGGAGCGATGGATTCCTATTTGCCCAGGATTGCGGATACGCTGTTGGAAGCCAAGGGTGCCGTGTTGATCCAAGGACCCAAATGGTGCGGAAAGACCACGACGGCAAAAAAACAGCTAACAGTGTTCTCGAGATGGACAGACCCGAGATGACGAAGCAGTATCAAGACATGGCGGAACTTTCTCCCCTTCGCTTGCTGGAAGGAGATACGCCGAGATGAGTTCGGCCAATTCATCCTGACGGGATCTGCCGTTCCCGCTGAAATTGATGCGTCCATGCACACCGGAACGGGTAGGATTTCAAGGTTGTACATGCGAACCATGAGTCTCTACGAGTCCAAAGATTCACGCGGAGAGGTTTCTCTTGGAGATTTGTTCAAAGGGGGGCATATTTCCGCAGAAGACGATACAAGGTTGGAAAAAATAGCCTTTTTACTCTGTAGAGGAGGTTGGCCGAAGGCTGTGGGTTTAGACGAAAGACCGGCACTTTTTCAAGCGATGGATTATGTTGATGCCATTGTTTCGACCGACATCAGCAGAGTGGATTCTGCAAGAAGGGACAAGGAAAAGGCGAAAAGACTTCTTCGGTCTTATGCACGAACTATAGGGACTCAACGTTCCTTGGAGACGATCAGGCAGGATATGCTGACCAACCATTCGGATACATTCGATGCCTCGACCCTGTATTCATATATAGATGCCCTTACTAAGATGTTCGTCATCGAAGATGCTCCGGCTTGGAATCCGTACGTGCGATCCAAAACAGCCATCAGAACGACGGATACGCGATATTTCACGGATCCATCCATTGCAACGGCGGCTCTCGGGATCGGGCCGGCGGATCTTCTCGACGATCTGAAAACCATGGGGCTCTTGTTTGAGAATCTATGCATTCGCGATCTGAGAATCTATGCGGATTATCTGGATGGTGCCTTGTATCACTATCGGGATAAAAACGATTTGGAATGCGATGCCGTCATCCATCTGAGAAACGGATCCTACGGGCTGATAGAAATCAAGCTGGGTGGGGACAGCGCGATAGAAGAAGGAGCCGAGAACCTGAAACGGTTGGCATCGAAAATAGATACGAAAAAATGAAAGCTCCTTCATTCATGCTCGTCCTGTGCGCCCGAGCGCCGTACGCCTACAAGAGGAAAGACGGTATCCATGTGGCTGTCATCACCAGTCTGGGGCCGTGATACCGGGCTCGTTGAAGAATGGCTTTGGCAGTTTCTTTTAATTATTGCACCACCGGCTGGCTTTCATGAACTCCCCCCTTGACGGGTCGTATACCCTACCGCAAAATACTGTAGGGTATGGATGGGGGTCAAGATTCATGAATACGGAAGAAGCACGAAAAATACTCGATGATTGCTTGGAGAAGCACAAGAGCCTGCTCGAACAAGTATCCGCTTTGGGCTTCATCGCCCAAGGCTCCATCAATGAACGATATCTGACGTGTTCTTCCAAGAACTGCTCTTGTCATTCCGACCCTTCCAAACGTCATGGCCCCTATGTGTACTGGACGACCAAAGTACAAGGCAAGACGGTCTCAAGGATCTTGAAGGGTGAGACCGCGGAACTGATGCGTCAATGGGTTGCCAACAGAATTGAATTGGACAGCATCGTGGAACAGCTTAGACAACTATCCGTCAAGGCGCTCGAGCCTTCGGTGTTGCTCATGCAGCAAGAGAGGGAAAGCACCGATTAAGGCTGTCAAAATAAATTACATCTTCGCTTTACTATTGTATAATCGAAGCGGAAATGTAAGAGGGGGTGAAAGAGTGAATGCATGAAAGGCAATCACTCTCACATGATCAATGACGTTCGCAGCGTGCTTCTCTAGTCCATGATGATGATCTGATCACGCTCCGGACCGACGGAGATGTACTTGATCGGACAGCCTACCAGTTCTTCGATCC
>SHOI01000026.1 GCA_004294855.1 Sphaerochaeta sp.
ACACTCAAGACATGAAGATTCCAAGCTCGCTGGTGGGCGATCTTGTCATTATCCTTCTCTGTGCCGCCGCCGTCGGCTTCTTCGTCTTTGCCCTGGGGCAAGACACCGGCAACGGCTATGTGTCCGTTCAGACCGCCGACGGCGTCTACCGGTATTCGCTGAAGAATGACCGATCCGTTACCGTAACAGGGCCCCTCGGTGACACCCTCATCGAGATCCGGGAAGGCAAAGCCCGGATCGTCGACTCGGCGTGCCCCAACAAGACGTGCACCTTCCAGAGCCCGATCGATCGAAGCGGCTCGTTCATCGCCTGTCTGCCCAACCACGTCCTGCTCACCGTGGTCGGTCCGATGCCCCAGGAGATCGATGATGTCGCCTACTGACCGGAAGATCTCCTTCATCGCCGCCAGCACCCTCCTGCTTTCCTCCCTGGAGCATCTCATCCCCAAACCGCTTCCCTTTCTTCGCCTCGGGCTGGCCAATCTGCCCCTGCTTCTCATCCTCCAATCGATCGATTACCCCTCCTACTTCTTTATTCTTTTATTGAAGGCGATCGGTCAGGGAATGGTCAGCGGAACCCTCTTCTCCTACCTCTTTCTGATCTCGCTCGCCGGAACGATGAGCAGCGGGTATGCGATGAAACTCCTGAAAAGCTTGCTGAAAGAACGGGTGTCCCTTATCGGCATCAGCGTGGTCGGGGCGTTCGTCAGCAATCTTTCCCAGCTTCAGGTCGCTTCCTGGATCGTGTACGGACCGGCGATCTGGGTAGCGGCACCCCTGATGCTGGGACTTGGGATGATCACCTCGATCATCCTCGGCGTTTTCGGTGAGCGCTACCTGCGCCATGGATCATTTCCCGCCGCATTCCTTGCCGACTCCTTTGAGCCGGTTCTGCCGACCGCCGAGAAGCGCCCCCCTCTGGTCGAACGAACGGTGGCCCTGATCATCGCGATCGGAGCGATCCTTTTCGCCAAAGGTCCGATTCCGCTCTTGGGGATTGCCGTCCTGATGTATGTGATTCAAGGGATATCGGGTCGGAAGATCCGCCTCTTCCCTCCGTTGATGCTCCTTTTCTCCCTAATCGTCCTCTCCCTCTTTGAGCCGAACGGCCAAGTCATCTTTACCGTCGGAACCTTGGCGTTGACGAAAGGCTCGATCGCCTTGGCCCTGACCAAAGGCTTGAGGCTGATCGCCCTGCTCTCCGCCAGCCAAAGCCTGGTTTCCTCCAACCCCCGCCTCAAAGGCAGACTCGGTTCGCTCCTGGTGCTGGCCCTCTCCTACTTCGGAATCCTCACTTCATGCTTCCGGACGGCGAAAGGCTCCCTTCTGGAACGGGTCGACGGAGCGCTCTTCTGCGCAGCGGAAGGAAGCCTGCAGGTATCTGCCAACAATCAGCAAGAGCGGAGCTCTTCCGTTTTGATCATCATCACGGCGATCCTCGTGATCGGAATATCGCTGGCAAGCAGGGTGTGGGGTTAGAAACACCTTTTTCCGACTATGCAAAGACCGACTATTTCTCTAAGGTAAAGACATGCCCTCCATCAAACTTATCTGCACGGATATCGACGGAACGCTCCTGCGACCCGACCACACGATCAGCCCTCGGACAAAGAGGGCGATTCAGGAAGCCCACAAGAGGGGAATCATCGTAGCGTTGGTCAGCGGCCGGATCGGAAAGAGCCTTGTGAAGATTCAGGAAGAGCTCGGCATCACCGGCCCGCTGGGCACCCTCAACGGATCGCTTGTCTTGGACGAGAAGGGCCGATCGATCCTGGAACATCCGCTTAAAAAGGACGAGATTCATCAGATCCTCGAATGGGCGAAACAGACCGATCTGAACGCGTTTGTCTATACGAACACCAACTGGTACGCCTCAACAGAGGGATATTGGACGGAATATGAACTGAAAATCAGTGGGTTCAAAGGAATCGTCCGCTCCTTCCATGATCATGAAGGACGGCTCGGAGCCGATGAAAAGCCGTTCAAAGTCCTCTGCATGGACAAAGACCCGGAGTATCTTTCCAAGATGGAACGACAACTGATCCAGCAGATGGGTTCCCGGTTCACCATCCTCCGATCGGGGCCGATCTACCTCGAGATCTTCCACCGGGGAGTGGACAAGGGGGACGCTGTCAAAGCCCTCGGCTCCCATTATGGAATCCCCCGGGAAGCGATCATGGCAGTCGGAGATTACTACAACGACGTGGCGATGCTCAAAGCCGCAGGGTACAGCGTGGCGATGGGAAACGCTCCCGATGACATCAGGGAGATGGCCGACGTTGTGACTCGCCCGAACACCGAAGACGGGCTTGCCCTGGCGATCGAATCAATCCTATAACAGATCAAGCAGGCGCTCGACCGCCTTGACGGGGAAGGCCGGATCGTCCCCATATCTTTCTCTCAGGTCTTTGAGGAACTCTTTTGTTACAACGCTCTGCGGCAACATATACCCGCCCTCGCGGACACAATCCTCCGCCAGAACCTCCAAGGAGAAATCGAGGGCCTTTCGGGCAAGAGGGTAATCGTCCCCCAACCCATTGGCCAGCGCCCGCGTCTTCACCTTCGATTCCGCAAGAGCAAAGAGGGCTTTGACCACATCTTCCCGTTTGGGTTGCGGCTTGGGGTAGTTCCTGGGAACCAGATAGATCGCTCCGCCGGGGCATGCATCAACGCAGAGGCGACACCCGTCCAGACATTTTGAAGCATCGATCTGACCGCTTTCCGTATCGGTCGCCCCGGTCGGGCAGACAAAGAGGCACATACAATCCTTCGTGCATAAGCGTAAATTACGGGAAGCAACCATCATCTGACCTCCATCTTATGAATTTTTATGTTCGGAACTTTGCAGATCGGACAGATCGCCGGAGAAACCGCTCCGACGAAGAGAAACCCGCAGCTTTCACACACCCACACCGGAGTTTCATCAAGAAGCTTGGGGTTGCGCTCTAGCCGCATCAAAAAACTCTTGTGCAGGCGGGTGACCTTCTCCCCCCACAACAGCGCCCGCTTCGTCCCCCGATCCCCGGCCGCTTCGGCTTGCTCATTCGCCTGGGGATAGAGGGTCGCAAGCTCCTCATCAATGACCGCTCCGATCTCTTGAAGCGTCGCCTGTCCGGGACTTTCCGTTTTCCCTGAAAAATACGTTGCAAGGTTGCCAAACAGTGCAGCTTCTTCACTTCGAAGCTGTTTCTCGCACGCCTTCCGCAGATTCGTACAGATCACCGTCAGTTCACCATGATTAAACGCACCCATATCCGCACCTCCTTGGGTAGATGCTTCAGTATACCAAGAGAAGATTGATTATTGGGAAATATCCATCGATATCTGACGGAATTTAGGAAATATCAGTCAACAATTTAGCTAATTATACAACAATTTTGATGATTCGGGCATACATCACCACTTTGTGCCATAAACCTGTCAGGTTCATTTTTTCTTTGACATACTATCGGAATGGGAACAATGACACTCGGACAAGTAATCAAGCACCTGCGCTATGAAAAAAACATGACTCAGGAGCAGCTGATTGAAAAAGCAAAGCTGACGCGGAGTCAGCTTTACTATATCGAAGCGGACAGGCGGGGCATTCACCTGACCACCCTCTTTGCGATCTGTAACGGGTTGGGAGTATCTCTCGTGGAATTCGTCTCCTATTTGGATGACTCCTTCACCCCAAGCATCTCTTCGATCGAAGCTCCCGGGGCGACCATCGGATAGGCTTTATCATCGGTAGGAATCTCGCAATCGATTACAACCGCCTCATTCAGCGCAAACGCTTCCTTGAGAATCGGAAGGGGATCCTGCTCCCTGGCGATCCGCATTCCCTTGAGACCGTACGCATTCGCCAGCATCACCCAGTCGATCGGGGTGTCGAGTGTCGTTTCGCTGTAGTGTGAATTGAAGAAGAGGGTTTGCCACTGGCGGACCATCCCGAGGGTCCGGTTGTTCATGATCAGAATGACCACCGGCAAACGATACCGGGCGATCGTGGCAAGCTCGTTGCAGTTCATCTTGAAGGAACCGTCGCCGGCTACGCTGACCACTCGAGCTTCGGGGTTGCCCACCTGAGCGCCGATCGCAGAGCCCGTTCCGTAGCCCATCGTTCCCAAGCCCCCGCTGGTGAGGAAGTGACCGCACTGCGTATGCTTGAGGAACTGGGCAGCCCAGATCTGGTGCTGGCCGACCTCGGTGACCACGAAAGCGCCTTCAGGCAGAACCTTCTGAAGCGCCTTGAGGACCTCCTTGCTCCGCTGGTTCTCGCTTTCGATCCGGATCGGAAAACGCTCTTTGTAGGAATACACCTGATCCATCCATCCGTTGGAGGGAATCTGCTTGTCGATTCTTCGGTTGAGCTCCTTCAGAACGATCCGGACATCCCCGACGATTCCGACGGTAGCGGTGATGTTCTTGTCGATCTCCGCCGGGTCCACATCGATGTGGATAATGTTTGCTCCCCGGGCGAACGCGGACGCTTTGCTGACGACCCGGTCGCTGAAGCGCGAGCCGATCACAATCAGCAGGTCGCACATCGAGACGATCATGTTGGAGACCTTCGTCCCATGCATTCCGACCATTCCCGTATAGCGTGTGCTGGTCGTCGGAATCGCTCCGATCCCCATCATCGAAGCGCACACCGGAGCATCGATCTTTTCGATGAACTCGGTAAGCTCTTTGCTCGCCCGAGCCCGAACGACTCCCCCGCCGACAAAACACACCGGCCGCTCAGCGCTATGAATAAGCTCAAGCGCGGCGCTGAGCGCCTGTTCACTGATCCGGTCCGACCGGGGTTTCATCGGCTCAATGACGTGGCGCTCATACTCGGCGTACTCGACCGTTACATCCTTCGGCACATCGATCAGGACGGGGCCCGGCCGGCCCTCCTGGGCGATTTGGAACGCCAGACGAATCGTCCTGGCAAGATCGTTCACATCCTTGACGATGAAGTTGTGCTTCGTCACCGGCATTGTGATTCCGGTGATATCGACTTCCTGAAAGGAATCCTTCCCGAGAAGGGGAACCGTCACGTTCCCGGTGATCGCCACGACCGGCACGCTGTCCATATAGGCGGTGGCGATTCCCGTCACTAGGTTGGTCGCCCCCGGTCCGCTGGTTGCGAACACCACCCCGACCTTGCCGGTTGAGCGGCTGTAGCCATCGGCGGCATGGGCAGCGCCTTGTTCATGGCTGGTGAGAATATGGTTGATACGATCGCGATAGGAATAGAGGGCATCATAGAGGGGAAGCACCGCCCCGCCGGGAAACCCGAAGACCGTATCGACGCTCTGTTCAAGCAGACATTCCAAAATGATTTCGGCACCACGTAATTTCATCCGTCACTCCTGGGCAAAAATTGCTCCGGTGTTCGCACTGGTCACCTGCTTTCGATAGCGATCCAGGTAGCCGCCGTAGCGAACGACTTCTTTCTCCTTGAAAGAGGCACGGCGTTTGTTCAATATTGCCTCATCCACCTTCAACGTCAACTCTCCACCCGGGATGTCGATGAGGATTTCATCCCCTTCCTCGACGAGGGCGATCAGGCCCCCGCTTGCCGCCTCGGGGCTGACGTGGCCGATCGAGGAACCCCTCGTCGCTCCGCTGAAGCGCCCGTCGGTGATCAGGGCCACATCCTTGTCCAGGCCCATACCGGCGATCGCGCTGGTGGGACTGAGCATCTCCCGCATCCCCGGACCTCCTTTGGGGCCTTCATAGCGGATGACGATCACATCGCCCTTGTTGATTCCGCCGGAGAAGATCGCCTCGTTCGCCTCCTCTTCGCTGTCGAAGACCCGGGCCGGCCCGCTGTGGACCAGCATCGAGGGATCGACCGCGCTCCGTTTGACCACCGCCCCGTCGACGGCGAGGTTCCCCTTCAGCACGGCGATGCCGCCGGTCTTGTCGAAGGGGTTGTCCAACGGTCGAATGACCTCATGGTTTCGCACCGGATGCTCCGCCCACAACCGGCCGATGGTTTTACCGCTTACCGTCGGCAGATCCCCGTGAAGGACGCCAAGAGGTTCCAGCTCATGCATCACCGCAAGGACGCCGCCGGCGTGATAAAGATCTTCCAGATGGTCATTCCCGCTCGGAGCCAAATGGCAGAGATTGGGCACCTTGGCCGAGATCTCGTTGGCGATGAAGATATCCAGATCGATTCCCGCTTCGCTGGCGATCGCCGGGAGGTGCAGCATCGTGTTGGTCGAACAACCGATCGCCATATCGACGGCGAGGGCGTTTTCAAACGCCTTCTCCGTCATGATGTCCAAAGGTCGGACATCCTCTTTGAGCAGCTCCATGATCCGATAGCCCGCTTCTTTGGCAAGCCGATCCCGCTCGGCATAGACGGCGGGAATCGTGCCGTTCCCCGGAAGGCCCATTCCGATCGCCTCGGTGAGGCAGTTCATGCTGTTGGCGGTGTACATCCCCGAACAGGAGCCGCAGGTGGGACATGAGTTGTTTTCCCAGTCAAGCAGCTCGGCATCGTCGATCGCCCCAAGGGCGTGGGAACCGACCGCCTCGAACATCCGCGAAAGGTTGATCGGCTCGATTCCATCCTTTTTTCCGGCAAGCATCGGACCGCCGGAAACGAAGATCGAGGGAATGTTGATCCGGGCAGCGGCCATCAGCATTCCGGGGACGATCTTGTCGCAGTTGGGAACGAAAACCAATGCGTCGAAGGGATGGGCGTTGGCCATTACTTCGATCGAGTCGGCGATCAGCTCCCGGCTTACGAGGGAGTACTTCATTCCCGTGTGCCCCATGGCGATTCCGTCGCAGACCCCGATCACCGGGAAGGCGACGGGGTTTCCTCCGCCGTGGCGGACCCCGCTCTTCACCGCCTCGACGATCCGATCCAGGTGGATGTGCCCGGGAATGATCTCATTGGCTCCGCTGACGACTCCGATGATCGGCATATGGATCTCGGAATCGGTCCAGCCCAGCGCTTTCATCAACGATCTGTGGGGGGCGCGCTGCGGCCCTTCGGTCATCTGTGCTGAACGACGTTTCATATCACATCCTCCTCAAAGCGCCTCGGTTATGCGGCGCCCCATCTCTTTCGTTCCGACGAGGGTCATCCCCCCGCTCATGATGTCAGCGGTTCGATACCCCTGATCAAGCACGCCGCTTACCGCATCCTCGATCCGTTTCGCTTCACGCTCCATCCCGAAGGAGTGGCGAAGCATCAACGCTGCGGAAAGAATCATTGCGATCGGGTTGGCGATATCCTTTCCGGCGATGTCCGGAGCGGAACCGTGGATCGGCTCATACATCCCCACCCCTCCCTCGCCGAGGGAGGCGGAAGGCAGCATCCCGATCGAGCCGGTGATCTGGGCCGCCTCGTCGCTGAGGATATCCCCGAAGATGTTGTTGGTGACGATCGTGTCGAACTGACGGGGATTCCTCACCAGCTGCATCGCCGCATTATCGACGTACATATGAGTCACTGAAACCTCGGGATACTCCTTGGAGAGGGCATTGATCGTCTCGCGCCACAGCTGGCTGGAAATCAGGATGTTCGCCTTGTCGATCGAACACAACCGTTTGCTTCGGTTCATGGCGATCTCGAACGCTTTTCGTCCGATCCGCTCGACCTCCGCTTTGCTGTAGCGCTCCGTATCGAACGCCGAATCCCCTTCCCGGCCCCGCTCTCCGAAGTAGATCCCCCCGGTGAGCTCCCGGACCACCATGATGTCCAACCCGCCTTCGACGAGCTCGTTCTTCAACGGACACGCCCCGGCAAGCTGGGGATACAGGATTGCTGGACGGAGGTTGCAGAACAGCCCGAGCCCGCCGCGCAGACCCAAGAGCCCCTTTTCCGGGCGCAGATGCGAAGGGACCGTGTCCCATTTCGGCCCCCCGAGCGATCCGAGCAGGACAGCATCGCTCTGCCTGCAGCCTTCCAGCGTCTCCTCGGGAAGAGGAACACCGAATGCATCGAGGGCCTCCCCGCCCGCTTTGTAGGATTCAAAGACAAAACCGTCCGGGGCGATTTTCTTCAGCACGTTGAGCGCTTCTCTGGTGATTTCCACCCCGATGCCGTCACCGGCGATGACTGCGATCCGTTTCTTTTCCATCACGCGATCCCTCCCTTGGCCACATAGTTCGCAAGGCCGCCTTCCTGAATCAGCTCCTGCATGAAGGGGGGAAACGGCTCGCTTTGGAAGGTGTTCCCGCTTCGCTTGTTGGTGATCACCCCGGTGGAGAAATCCACAACGACTGTGTCTCCGGCCTTGATGTCGGCGCACGCCTCGGGGCATTCCAGGATCGGCAGGCCGATGTTGATCGAGTTGCGGTAGAAGATCCGGGCGAAGGAGCGGGCGATGACGCACGAGACTCCGCTCTCCTTGATTGCGATCGGAGCGTGCTCCCGGCTGGAGCCGCAGCCGAAGTTCGCGTCGGCGACGATGATATCCCCCTTCTTCACCTTGTCCTTGAAGGTCGCGTCGAGATCCTCCATGCAGTGGAGCGCCAGTTCGGCGTGGTTGGAGGTATTGAGATACCGGGCGGGAATGATCACGTCGGTGTCGACGTTGTCCCCATAGCGAAATACTGTTCCTGACACTCTCATCTTATGCCTCCTCGATCGTGTTCGGGTCGGTGATGTACCCGGTAACGGCACTTGCCGCGGCAACGGCGGGACTTGCGAGGTACACCTCGCTCTTGGGATGTCCCATCCGTCCGACAAAGTTCCGGTTCGTGGTGCTCACCGCTTTCTCCCCTTCCGCCAGAATTCCCATGTGGCCGCCGAGACACGGACCGCAGGTGGGAGTGGAGACGGCGCAGCCGGCATCCACGAAGATTTCAAACAGCCCTTCATTCATCGCCTGCTTCCAGATCTTCTGGGTCGCCGGGAAGATCAACGCCCGCACCCACGGCGCCACCTTCTTCCCCTTCAGGACCGCTGCGGCCTGCCTCAGGTCGCTGATCCGACCGTTGGTGCAGGAACCGATCACCACCTGGTCGATCTTCACTTCGCCGACCTCGTCGATCGGACGGGTGTTGGAGGGAAGATGGGGAAAGGCGACGGTGCTCTTAATCGCCGAAAGATCGATCTCGTAGACCGCCTCGTATTCGGCGTCCTCGTCCGCCTCGAAGATCCGGGGGGTGCGGGGACAGTGTTCGGCAAGATAGTCGAGCGTTACCTCGTCGACGGGAAAGATCCCGTTCTTCGCTCCCGCTTCGATCGCCATGTTGGCGATCGTGAAGCGATCGTCGATTGAAAGGTTTTTCACCCCTTCTCCGCTGTACTCCATCGATTGATAAAGCGCCCCGTCGACCCCGATGAGACCGATGATGTGCAGGATGACGTCTTTGCCCGAGACGTGCCTGTTCAGTTTTCCGGTCAGGTTGAACTTCAGGGCGGAGGGGACCTTGAACCACGCTTTGCCGGTGGCCATTCCGCTGGCCATGTCGGTGGAGCCGACGCCGGTGGCGAAAGAACCGAGCGCCCCGTAGGTGCAGGTATGGCTGTCCGCTCCGATGACCACTTCTCCGGCGCCCACCAGGCCTTTCTCGGGCAGCAGGGCGTGTTCGATCCCCATCTGTCCGACTTCAAAGTAGTTGACGATTCCATGATCGCCGGCGAACGTTCGCATCGCTTTGACCTGCTCGGCCGCTTTGATGTCCTTGTTCGGGGTGAAATGGTCGGGAACAAGGGCGATCTTCTCCCTGTCGAAGACCGTTTCCTTCCCGAACTTCGGAAACTCGTTGATCGCAACCGGGGAGGTGATGTCATTGCCCAGCACCAGGTCCAAGTCCGCCATGATCAGCTCGCCTGCTCGGACGGACGCTTTGCCCGCCGCTTTTGCGAGGATCTTCTGTGTCATCGTCATGCCCACGCCTAGATCTCCTTCTCGCACTCACCGTTGGGAACAACCCCGTCCTTGATGAGTTTATACTCGATGCTGTCGCTTAAGGCGGACCAGCTCGCCTGAATGATGTCCTTGCTTACCCCGATCGTGGACCAGCTCTCCGTCCCGTCGGTCGATTCGATCAAGACGCGGACCGTCGAGGCGGTCGCTTCCTTCGAATCCAGAACCCGAACCTTGTAGTCGGTCAGATGGACGCTCTTGAGCGTCGGATAGAACTCCTCCAGCACCTTCCGCAAGGCGGTGTCCAAAGCGTTCACCGGCCCTTCCCCTTCCGCTGCGGCGATCGCGCTGCGTCCTTTGACCCATACCTTGATCACCACCGCATGGGTCGCCGTGGAGTCGGGATCCAGGTAGGGAGCCGTTCCGATCGTCTGATAGTGGATCAGGGAAAAATATGGTTTATAGAGGTTCAGATGACGCCGAATCACCAGATCGAAGGAGGACTCCGCCCCTTCGAACTGGTATCCCACCGCTTCCAGCTCCTTGAGCCTGGCCATCAGCGTCACCGTCACCGGGTCGTCCTTGTCCAGATCGGGAACCACTTTGGCGATTCTTCGGAGCATCAGCGCCCGGCCGGCAACCTCGCTCATCAACAATCTTCGTTCATTGCCGACGACCGTCGGATCGATGTGCTCGAAGGAGGCGGGATTCTTCGCCACTCCGTCGATGTGCATTCCCCCCTTATGGGCGAACGCGGACTTGCCGACGAACGGCATCGACCGGGCGATCCGGACGTTCGCAACCTCCCCGATCGCCCGGCAGGTCGGATACAGAAACTCCAGGCTCTCGCCGTTCAAGCACTCATAGCCGAGCTTCGTCTGAAGGATTCCGATGATCGTCGAGAGGTTGGCGTTGCCGCACCGCTCGCCGATCCCAAGGAGCGTTCCCTGAACCTGGCCGACCCCGCATTGAACCGCCAAGATGGAAGAAGCCACCGCCGTTCCGATATCATCGTGGGCGTGAACCGCCCACTGGGCGTCCGGAATCGCCGCCATCGTCTCTCTGGTGATCCGCTCAAACTCGGAAGGAATGATCCCGCCCCTGGTCTCGCAGAGAACCAGCGTGGAGGCTCCCCCCTTAAGCGCCGCTCTGAGGGTTTCGAGGGCATACTCCCTATCGGCAAGATATCCGTCGTAGTAGTGCTCCGCATCGAAGAAAACCTCCACGCCGGCATCACAACAGAAGCGGATCGAATCCTCGATCATCGCAAGGTTTTCCTCGAGCGTGGTCCGAAGAATTTCGGTTACGTGGAAGTCCCAGCTTTTCCCGAAGATCGAAACGATCTTCGTCTTGGCGCCGATCAGGGATTGGAGGTTCGGATCGTCCTTCGCTTCGATCCCCTTTCTTCGGGTCGAACCGAAGGCGACGATCGCCGCATGCTTCAGCTCCAAGGTTCGAGCGCGGTCGAAGAACTCCTGATCCTTCGGATTGGAACCGGGATTCCCCGCTTCGATGAAGTCGATTCCCAAGGCATCCAGGGCTCGAACCACTTTCAGCTTGTCTTCAACGGAGAAACTGATTCCTTCGCCCTGGCTTCCGTCGCGGAGGGTGGAGTCAAAGATCGCTACCTTCACATGAATCTCCTTTTATCGCTGTTGTTCATGAGCATGTCGTTTTCAAAGGAATGGTCGTTGGTCGGCTTGAAGGGGTGCTCCCGCTTGGCCGGAGCGCCGTCGACCATCTTGTTGATCGCAGCGAGGCAGGAGAGGATCGAGGCTTCGATCACATCCGTCGACACGCCCCGACCGCGGTAGGTTCCCCGCTCGTCCCGAAGCTTGACGAACACCTCGCCGAGGGCGTCCCGATGCTCGGTGACCGCCTGCAGCGTATAGTCCTCCAGGCTGAACGGATGGTCGACGATCTTCTCCACCGCCCTGAGGGCCGCGTAGACCGGCCCGGTCCCCCAAGCGACCTCCTGATGCTTTTCATCCCCCTTCTTCAGCGTGACGCACGCCGTCGAGGTGATGAGGTTGCCGCTGTTGACGACGAAGGAGTCAAGCTCCCAGATCGTCGGAGAACCTTGATGAGCCGATTCGACCAGGGCGATGAGGTCGCGCTCTTCGACGTTCTTCTTCCGGTCGGCCAGATTCTTGAATTCATTGAAGAGCCGTGAAAACTCCTCTTTGGTGAAGGAGTAGCCCAGTTCGCCGAGGCGTTGTTCGAAGGCGTGCTGCCCGCTGTGCTTGCCGAGCACTAGGCTCGTCTTCTTCACCCCGACGCTTTCGGGAGTCATGATCTCATAGGTCAGGCTGTTGGCCAGCATTCCATGCTGGTGGATTCCGCTTTCGTGGGCGAACGCGTTGGAACCGACGATCGCTTTGGAGGGGTGGATCTTCACCCCGGTGATCTGCTTCAGAACCCGGGCGGACTGGGTGATCTGCTCGGTGTTGATGTTGGTTTCAAAGGGATAAATGTCACCTCTGGTTTTAAGGTTCATCACCACCTCTTCCAACGCGGCGTTCCCCGCCCGCTCGCCGATTCCGCAGATCGTGACCTCCGCCTGCCGCGCTCCGGCGTTCAGTCCGGTCAGGGTGTTCGCCACCCCCATGCCGAGATCGTTGTGGCAGTGGACGGCAAGGATCGCCTTGTCGACGTTGGGAACCCGGTTCATCACCGTCTCGACCATCCGCTGAAGATCGCCCGTCGAGGCGTAGCCGACGGTATCGGGGAGATTCACGACGTTCGCACCGGCTTTGATCACCGCTTCGACCACGGTGCAGAGATAATCGAGGTCGGTCCGGGTCGCATCCTCCAGGGAAAACTGCACATCGTCGATCTTGTTGCGGGCATAGGCGACCATCTTCGTCGAGCGTTCGAGAACCTCCTCGCGGCTCATCCGCAGCTTGTACTTCAGGTGAAGGTCGCTGGTCGCCAAAAAAAGGTGGATCCGTCCCCGCTCCGCCCCCTTGATCGCCTCGAAGGAGGCATCGATATCCTTCTCGAGAGAACGGCTCAGCGATGCGATGACCGGTTTCTTCACGTGTTCGCACACCGCTTTGATCGATTCGAAATCCCCTTCGCTGGCGATCGCGAAACCCGCTTCGATCACATCGACACCAAGGGCTTCAAGCTGAAGAGCCATTCGAATCTTTTCATCGAGGTTCATCGAATAGCCGGGGGCCTGTTCGCCGTCCCGCAACGTGGTGTCAAAGATATAGACTCGCTCCTTCCGCATCCCGGCCTCCTTTAGCGTTTGAGCCAGCTCATCAGGGACCGGAGCTTCGCCCCGGTCTTCTCCAGAAGGCTTTCCCGCTCCATTCTCCTTCGGGCGTTGAAGTACGGCCGGCCGACCTGGTTCTCAAGGAGCCAAGTCCGGGCGAACGTTCCTTCCTGGATATCCTTCAGCACCTCTTTCATCACCTTCTTCGTTTCATCGGTGATGATCTTGTTTCCGGTGGTGTAGTCGCCATATTCGGCGGTGTCGCTGATTGAGTAGCGCATATAGGAAAGACCGCCCTGGTTGATCAGGTCGACGATCAGCTTCATCTCGTGGACGCACTCAAAGTACGCCATCTCGGGCTGATACCCCGCTTCGACCAGCGTATCAAAGCCCGCTTTCATCAGCGCTGTGATCCCGCCGCAAAGCACCGCCTGCTCGCCGAAGAGGTCCGTTTCCGTCTCCTCCCTGAACGAGGTTTCGAAGATTCCCGCCCGTCCCGCTCCGAGGCCCTTGGCGTATGCAAGGGCGATCTCCTTGGAGTTCCCGCTCGGATTCTGGTGGACGGCGATCAGGGAGGGAACACCCTTGCCCTCCTGGAACTGGCTTCGGACGGTGTGTCCGGGTCCCTTCGGGGCGATCATGATGACGTTCACATCCTCCGGGGGAGCGATCTGACCGAAATGGATGTTGAAGCCGTGGGCAAAGGCGAGATAGTCGCCTTTTGTCAGATATGGAGCGATCGACTCGCGGTAGATCTTCGCCTGTTTCTCATCCGGCAGAAGCAGCATGATGACGGAAGCGGCCTTCGCTGCTTCGCTCGCCGTCATGACCTCCAGTCCGGCTTCTTTGGCGAGGTTCCAGCTCTTCGAACCCTCGTACAGACCGACCACCACGTCGACGCCGCTTTCATGCAGATTCAACGCGTGGGCGTGTCCTTGGCTTCCATATCCGATAATTGCTACTTTTTTGCCTTCCAGCAACGTAAGATCCGCATCCTGGTCGTAATACATCGTACTCATCACTCTTCTCCCGTTTGTATTTCATCAAATCCGATCGAACTCAGAGCTCGGCTGCCGCGCTCCAAGGCTGTTATTCCGGTTCGGGCCAGCTCGACGATTCCGTAGGGGCTGATCAGGCTCAAAAAGGAATCGATCTTGTCGAGCGTGCCGGTCATCTCCAAGCTGACGGTGGTATTCGTCACATCGATGATCTTCGCTTTGAAGATCTGGGCCAGTTCTACGACTTCGGTCCGGCTCGCCACCGAAGCATTGACTTTGATCATGATCAGCTCGCGCTGCAGACTGGCGGTGCGGGTCATCTCATAGACTTGAATCACATCGTACAGCTTGGCGACCTGCTTCTTGATCTGCTCGACAACCGCTCGATCACCGGGGACGACGATCGTGATCCGGCTGAAGCGTTCATCCTCCGTCTCGCCGACGGAGAGGCTGTCGATGTTGTATCCCCTTCGACTGAAGAGCGAGACGACCCGCATCAGCACTCCGGGATTGTTGTTCACCAAGATCGCCAGGGTGTAGCGTTTTTCTCGTTTACTCATCGTGTTCCCTCCTCCTCAACACGTTGGATACAAAAAAGACCTCCCTTGGCAGGGGGGCTTCCACGGACGATGCAGATATTCTGCAGCCGTGGTCAGAGAATAATAAGTACTAGAATAATGAGGGCGGAGATGAAAAGGTTCGAGCTCATCATGGCAAGCTCGTTCATTCGGGTAACCTGGATCTTCAAGGTGCCGTTCACACTCCACTCCTTGCACCTGCACCTGCAGGTATTGAGTGTTTGTACCTCTCTTCCGCCTTCTCTGTCAACCCATTATTCAAAAATAGCATCTTTATACACGTAATATACGAACATTCCTTCCTATTGTTCGAGGAGAAGTTTGTCGGTACACTTTGTCTATGGCGGATCGGAGTCGTACCCTCTTTGTACGCTTATTAATCTACTTTCTCATCGTATTGTTGCTTCCGTTATTGGTTTTCAGCGGATACTATCTCTTCCTTGGGGACAGAAGTCAAAGCAAGTACCTTTCCGAGCAAAGCCTCGGCGTGATCCGCCGCGACGCCCTCATCGTCGGCAATGTTCTGGAGGAATACCGCCATAAAGCATATCTTCTCTCCACCGATGAGTTGATCGTCGAGGTAATGAAACACGACTCGCCGGAGTTCCTCAACCGGGTCATCCACGAGGTCTATCCCCTCCTCTTCAGCGTGATGAAGGGAGACACCTACCTCGCCAGCGCGAATCTCGTTTCCAATACGGGGCGAATCCGGCTTTCGACCCATGCCTTTCCCAAGATGTTCGATTTGCGGTACCACACCTCCACCAGTGAATTGAACAGCGTCATCGCCCAAAACCTCAACCTCTCGCAAACCGCCAGCTTGATCACTACCCGGGGGCATCGGACCGCTGAAAACGGCCGGCAGGTGGTTGCTTCAATCCTGAGAAGAATCTATGACGGGGAGGGAACCAATCTCGGGTATCTGGTGATCGACCTCTTCGGCGAGGCGCTCAGCACCGGAATCAACAGCGAACGGCTGTTCAGCGATCTGTATCTGATCGATCAGAAGGAGTTCCACGCCACCAGCCTGATCCATACCGATATGCACGGTTCTTTCGACAAGTTCCCCCCGTTGCTTTCCCTGAAAGGAGATTACACCCCCCGATCCGTCCAGGTCGGTTCGACGGTGGTCGCCGTGGCTCCGGTGGCCAATACCACCAACCTCTATCTTGCCGGAACGCTCAGCACGGTGTTTTTCAGCAGGAACATCTCAAGGTGGTATCTGGTCTTCACCGGGACGCTCATCGCCGGTTTCGCCTTGGCGATGATGTTCAGCTTCCTCTTCTCCCGTTCAATCGCCCATCCGATCGCTTCCCTGGCCCGACGGATGGATCGGGTCGACCGAATGAACCTGGAAACCAGACCGGTCAAATCGACGATCACCGAATTCGCTCAGCTTGAAAACTCCTACAACATGATGATCGATCAGATCAGAACGCTTCTGGAACAGACCCGGGAGGAGCAGAAGAAGCTCAGCGAAGCGGAGCGCAAAGCGTTGGAAAGCCAGATGAATCCCCACTTCCTCTTCAACACCCTCAATACGATCAAGGCTCTGGCCCGGATCAACAACCAGGAAGAGATCTACACGATCACCGTGAAACTGGGAAAACTGCTCCGCTCGACGATCGACAGCCATGAAAGCGAAGCGACCCTCGCCCACTCGATCGCCCTGATCGATTCCTATCTGACGATTCAAAAGCTCCGTTACGGGGAAAAGCTCGTCACCTCGATCCACCTCGACCCGGCATGCGCCCACATCAAAACTCCAAAGCTCATCATCCAGCCGCTGGTTGAAAATGCGATCATCCACGGCCTGGAGCCTAAAGCAGGCAATTGGTTTCTGGCGGTCCGGGTGGAAGCCGTCGGACGGCACATTCAGATCACGGTCGAGGACAACGGAGTCGGGTTCGACCGGGAGACGTTGCCGCAGGATCTCAACGATCTTGCACATTCAACCCACGTTGGGCTATACAATGTATATCGAAGACTTTCACTCGCATACCAAAACGAGCTTGAGTTTTCGATCGATTCAACGGTAGGGAAAGGAACGATCGTTCGCATCAGCCTGCCCATAGGAAGGAGATAAGTCGTGGCATACACCGTCGTGTTCGTAGAGGACGAAGAGCTTGTTCGCCGGGAGATCGTCTCGTCGATCCGGTGGGAGGCCTTGGGTTTGAAATTGGTGGGAGTCGCCGCCGACGGGGCGGAAGGAGAACGACTCATCAAGGAATTGGAGCCGGATATCGTGATTACCGACATCCGCCTCCCCGCTCAGGACGGACTTTCGATGCTCGCCTCGTGCCCGGTGGACCATGCGATCATCTTAACCGGTCACACCGACTTCACCTACATGAAACAGGCGATCCGCCTCGGTGTGTTTGACTATCTTTTGAAACCGGTAAGCGATGAGGAGCTTGAAGAGGCGCTTGTTTCCCTGGTACAGAAGATTCAGGAGGAAGACCGGGATGTGGAGCAGATCAACCGGCGCCACCGGGAGCACGATCATTCCATCACCCTTCCCAAGCACTTCAAGAACCATGTGATCGATTCGGCGGTCGCCTTCATCGTCGACAACTACAGCCAATCGGTCGGGTTGCAGGAAGCGGCAAATCATCTGGGAGTCAGTGAGAGCCACCTCTCCCGACTCTTCAAAGAGGTTACGGGGCTCAACTTCCTCCAGTATCTCAACGCGTATCGGATCAACAAGAGTGTCGAAGCGATGAGCGATCCCAAAAAGAACATCGCCGAAATTGCAACCAGTTGCGGCTTTCCCACCCCCGGGTACTACGCCAAGATCTTCAAACGCTTTTTCGGCAGGACTCCGACCCAGTTCCGCGATATCCTTGGATCACCCCAATAGAGGTTCAAACACTCGTTTCAGCTCTCTTGAAGCGGCTTTGCCGCTGTAATGCAGAGAAGGAATCCCCATAGTCCGGGCGCTTTCGATGTGCTCGATCGAATCGTCGACGAAATATGCTTCACTCGCCTTGACTCCTTCAGCTTCGAGAATATGCCGGAAGTATGCGTGAGCCGGTTTGGAAAGCCCTACTTCGTGGGAGGGATAGAGCGCGTCAAAGAGGGAGAGAGCATCCATCTTTCGAAGAATCTCCCAATGAGACGCGTAGGTATTGGAGGCGCACACTACCCGGTATCCCAGATTCCGCAGCCTTGTGATCGTTTCGACCACCTCACTGTTCAGGTACGGGGTGAAGCAGGTAGCCATCAAATCCTCTTCGATCCGTTTCCCGAACACCTTTTCAGCGTGCCGCCAATACTGCTCGGCGCTGATCTCCCCTTCCATCAGCGGATAGATCCAGTGGTGGTAATCCAACTCGAATTGGTCGCGGGGAACTCCTAAGCGTTTGGCGATCTTTTCACTGATCCCGATTCCTTTGACGACGACATTGCCCATATCGAAAAGAAACACCTTTGTGTCTTTGCCGGCGATTGCATTCCTGTCCATCGGACTATCCCTTGCGTGATTCGTAGACCGCCGATCCGCCGATGAAGTACTTCGTGAGGCTCATGAAGAGGACGAACATCGGAATCGAGGCGATCAGGGCGGCGGCCATCATCGCTCCTTCGTCGGTGTTTCGTTCGGCGGCGAATGACGTAATATACTGAGGAATCGTTTTCATTTTATCTTTTTGGCTGACCAAAAGAGGCCACAGGAGGTTGTCCCACTGCGAGCGGAACGCCAGAATTGAGAGCGTGGCGATCACCGGTATGGCGTTCGGAAGAACGATCTGCCAGTAGATTCCCGGTTCACTCATCCCGTCCACCCGGGCGGCGTCAAGGAACTCCGTCGGAAAGGTGGAGAGGTACTGGCGCATCTGGAAGATTCCGAAGGCGCTGACGAGGAAGGGAAGAATCAAACCCACATAGGTGTTTTGGATTCTGAGTTTCATCACCACCATGTAGAGCGGAATCATGATCGCTTCGAAGGGAATCATCATCGTCGCCATGATCATGATGAAGATGACGTTTCGGCCCCGGAACCGGAATTTGGCCAGTCCATAGCCGGTAAGGCTGCCAAGCAGGACGGTGGTGATCGCGACGGTGACGGAGACGATCAGGGAGTTTGCGATATTACGGAGGAAGATGTAGTTTTCATCCAGACCGACGATCGCCCGCTTGAAGTTGATCCAGTTGAACGATTCGGGAATCCAGTTGAACGGCATTCGAAGAATCTGGTTCTTTGTCATCATCGAGGCGGTGATCATGAAGACGATCGGGGTGAGGGTAAAGAAGACCATCACCAAGAGGAGTGCGTAGATGAGCAGGTTGATGGGGTTGAATGTTCGCCGTATCTGCATCGTGCCCTCCTAGTAATCGATATTCTCACCGCTCTTGGTGGTTCGGAATTGGAAGAGCGTCAAGACGAGCATCAGCACGAAGAGGACGACGCTCATCGCGCTTGCCCTTCCCAGGTACTGATCCTGGATTCCGGTGATGTAGATGTTGAAGGTGATGACGTTGATCGGAGCCCGGGTCGAACCGTTGGTATAGAACATGTACTGGGTGCTGAACGTCTTCAGACACTGCAGCATCGCCATGATGGAAACAAGCACCACGGTCGGCTTCAAAAGCGGGAGGGTGATCCGCCAGAACGTCTGGCTCTTGTTCGCGCCGTCGATCGTCGCCGCTTCATAGATCGTCTGGGGAATCGTCGCAAGACCGGTGATGAAGAGGATGACAAAATAGCCGATATACTTCCAAAAGTAGACAAGCATCGTCGAGACTTGGAGCATCACCGGGTCGGTCTTCCACTTATGATCGACTCCGGGGGTATTGAGAATCAGGTTCATCCACTGGTTGCCCAAGCCTCTGGGATCGAAAATCAACATCCAGATCGTGGCGGCGACCACCGAAGAGAGGATTGCCGGAGTATAGTATGAGATTTGTAAAAAGCGCTTCGCTTTTTGGGATTTCAGATTGCTGATCAGGATCGCCAGCAAGAGGCTGACGATCAACAGGGGAATGAACGTTCCCAACGTGAAGGTAAGCGTCGCCTTCAGACTGTTGTAAAAAGAAAGCGGGTTGGCCGCCCGAGCGGGATCAAAGAGGCGGACGTAGTTGCCGAAGCCGACAAATTTGGGTTTGAGCTTGCTCAGTGCCCGGCGATCGTAGAAGCTCGTATAGAATGCGTTGAGAATCGGATAAAAGTTGAAAACGGAAAAGAAGACAAGGGAGGGCACGACAAAGGCAAACCCCCAACGCGCCTGTTTCCTTTCAATTCCCTTGTATTGTTTCGTACCCATCAAATTGATTCCTTACAGAGAAAAAGACAAGACTCAGCCCCCGGGAAAGGGGGCTGAGATCGATCGAATCAATGCCGCTCGTCAATGATTTCCTGAACGGCGGAGCGGAGCGTGGCAAGCGCCTTCTGCGGGCTTTCGCCACTGAGCATGACGCTTTCAACCGCGTTCCGGATCTGAGTCTGGATTTCCGCCGAATCGGATCCGTAGTACACCATGTTCGCCCGAGCCATGTCGTTGATGAAGACTTCGCTGTAGGGCATGTTCTTCAAGGTGTCGCTGGCGAGCAGCGCCTTGGTCGGCTGAATCAGGTTTCCACCGCGGGTCAGGTAGTCTTCACCGTGGGAAAGAAGGAATCCGATGAGCTTCCAGGTCGCCTTCTGGACTGCCGGGTCGCTGTCGGCGTTGACCATGAAGAAGTGGCCGTAGTAGGCGGATGCAACATCCTTCACCGCATTCTCAAAGACCGGGAAGGGAACGACCATCCAATCGTCCGACTCGAAGAACTTGGGGTTCTCCGTCTTCATCCGGCCTTCCTGATACAGACCGGTGTGGGCCATGGCGATATCGTTGTTGTCCGCGTTGAAGAGGTACCGGGGGGCTTGATAGGTCGTCGAACCGAGGTTGCGGCCCAGCGGTCCCCACTCCTGCATGAAGGTCAACGCCTTGATCCAGGCATCATCGTTGATGATCGCCTTCTTGCCGTCAGCGCTGAGCAGGGAGCCGCCGAGCTGCTCGACCATCGGAACGAACATGATCAGGTAATACGGATAGCGGAAGTCGAAGCCGCGGCGAACGAGGATGTCGCCATCCCTGATCACCAGTTTTTCGGAGACATCGGCCATCTGCTCCCAGGTTTTCGGGTAGTCTTTTTCAGCATCAAGACCGGCGGAAGCAAACACTTTCTTGTTGACGTAGATCGCCCAGTTGGTAAGCTCAAGCGGCAGGCCGTAGACTTCTCCATCAACCGTAACGGTGTCCAGAATTCCATCCATGTACTTGTCAAGCATGTCCTGCTTGCTCTTGAAACCGGCAGCTACATAGTCGATCGGCGCAACCCGGCCGTTGGTGATGTAGGCGTACTGGTTCTCGATGGGAAGGTTGAACATATCCGGCCCTTCATTGGCGGCAAAAGCGGTCTGAACCAGCTCAATCTGCTTCTGGGCGGATCGGGTCGACCGTTCCACCGTAATGTGGGGGTTGGCAGCTTGGAACTTTTCAATCAGCTCATTTTCCAGCTTGGTCCGGGCCGCATCATCATGGGTCCAGTAGACGATGGTAACCGGTTTGGTTTCATCGACAGCCTGCTCTTTCGCACCGGCAGCAAAGATCGCGGCGGGAAGAAGAAGGGCGATGATCAGAATAAAATATACGCTCTTTTTCATTACAGACCTCCTTAAAGTCTTCTATAGTTAAGTTTAAGGAGTCTCTTTCAAAGCACAAGAGAAAACTTTTGCGCTAACGGAAAGGGTTTTGCTCCCGATGACAAAACCCTTTTATAAACATCAACCTTGTTCTTCCAGCTTGCGCATGAAGATCGCCAGCTTCTCCATCGTTTCATTGGAAATGTCGTGTTCGATGAGGCATGCATCCGCTTCGGCGACCTCGGGATCCACTCCGAGGATTTCGTGCAGGAACGTAGTAATGGTCTTATGGCGGAAGTAGATCTGGGAGGCCTTGATTCTTCCCTTCTCCGTTAATTTGATGTCACCGTATGCTTCCTGCTCGATGTAGCCGCCGTCGCTCAGGTTTCTCATCGCCCGCGTCACGCTGGGCTTCGAGACCCCGAGGCGAAGCGCCACATCGGTGGTCCGCACCTTTTCATGTTCCTCACTCAGCGCCA
>SHOI01000027.1:0-19994 GCA_004294855.1 Sphaerochaeta sp.
CGATAGGTCCGATCGAACCGCAGTTGATGAGTGCTCACCGATTTCTCATCAAACCTGAAGCGATCGATGACCACATTCTTCGGTTTGTCGCCGCTTTGAGTCTCTTCCTGGCGATACAGCCGTTGGCGAAGGGTGTAGGATACACCGATGAACGGCAGGTGAAGCGTTGTGTTTGCATGCAGTTGGAAGACTTGGGTGTGGTTTGTGGTTTTTTGCGGGTCATCGCTGACTGAGAGCTGTGGCAGCAGCTCAAAGGAGGAGGTGAAGAAGCGGCTGTCGGGAACCGCTGAAAGAATCATGGTTCCTCTCGTCATCGAATACACGTTAGGGTCATCCCCCGCCGTCTTGTTGTACGTTCGAGCGAACTCCTCGCTGATCGTATAGGAGAGCTTCAATGAGCGCTCGGCTTGACGTGAAAAGAGCGAGGCGGGCTGCTGCCGTTGGGGGCGGTAGAGATTCGGCAGCAAAGGATTGACATCCGGAGTATTTGAAACCGGAGGGCTTTTTACCGTGGTCTGCCCGGCAAGGTTCAAAAGTGTTCCGCTCGCTCGGATGATGAACCGCGGCAGGGTCACTTCAGTGAGGTGATATGCATGGATTCCATCTTTTTTTTGCCAACGATATGTTCCCTGAAGAGCGATATTGTCGATCGTGAGCGAAGAAAGATACTCTTTGAAGATCGTTGTGGGGATCGTGAGGTTTCCGGTCAAACCCGTCGTGTAGGAGGAGCGCTCCGAACCGAGGGAGGGAAACTCCTGTACCGAACCGAAGAGCGCATCCAACCGAAGATTGTGCAAGCGGCTTGAATAGAGCCGCTCGACGCTCGGATCGCTGTAGTATGGCAGGGTTGCCGTAAGAGAGGAGGAACCCACCCTGTAGAAGAGCGTGTTCATGCTCCACATGCGCACTTTGTTGACATCCGACCAGGCAACGCGTTGATCGATCCCGGATGGATCAAGGGCGACGGTGGAAAGCGAATTGATCGTGAGAGTGTTCTTCAGCAGCTTGATCCGGGAATCATATCCGAGGCTCACCCCGGTATCTTCGTATGCATCACCGAAAATCGCCAGATATGAGGAGGATTCCCTTGCCCATTGCTCGAATGAAGATGGAGCTTTCTCCAGTGTGTATATCGGCCATGCACGGATGGCTCCTGCTTCCTCTTTCGCTGACAACAGGGTTGCCAACGACCGTTGTTCATCCTTTCGGAAATGGGGATATCTTCCGAAGATTTCCCACGTGGTATTTACGAACATCCCTCGATTGCTGATGAACCCCATCGCCGGATTGGCGATCATCCGTGAACCGGGAATGAAGAGAAAGGGTGTCCAAAAGAGCGGAACCCGGCCGATTGAAAGGGTCGCCCCATGGGCGATAATATCCCCGTCGTTCAGCACGCTGATCCGCTTTGCCCGAATCGATGAAAGCGGATCGATCGCTCGGGTGCCGATCCGGGCGTCGGTGTAGGTGATCATCGAACTCGCGCTTTGAATCGTGATCCTCGTTCCAAGGGTGTGGAGGGTGACAGGCTGATCACCGAGCTCTTCGCTGATTGTAACCAGATCGGCGCAGGAGGCGAAGATATCTCCCCGTTCGTACATCAGGGTGATGATCTCTCCACTGATTTCCTTTGCGCCCTCGGTACGGACCGAACCCATCGCTGTCAGACTTTTATCGGATACATCAACAAGGAGCCGGTCGCTGTAGAGACGGATTTTCTCCTCGCTGCCCTCTTCTTCGATCATCAGATGAACGTTTCCTTTGAGGAGATATCGTCCCCCTTCCAAACTCTCAAATCCGTCGGCGTTGATGATGTTGAGGATGTATTCCTGCCCACTCTCACGACCGAACAATGAACCGTTTACGCACAGTGCGAGCAGGAACACGAGGAAACAGAAAGATGATGCGACCCTAGCCTTTTTCATGGAACATCTGAGCAAGATAATACCCCGTGTAAGAGTCCTTGCATAGGGCGAGCTGCTCCGGTGTTCCCGAGGCTACGACCATTCCTCCTCCATCCCCGCCTTCGGGGCCAAGATCGATCAGATGATCCGCTTGAGCGATCACATCCAGGTTGTGTTCGATCAGGAGGACGGTGTTTCCCTGGTCGACCAGCCGGTTCAGAACCTCGAGCAGCTTCTTCACATCGGCAAAATGCAGGCCGGTCGTCGGTTCGTCAAGCACATAGAGGGTTTTACCGGTGGAGAGCTTGGAAAGCTCCAGGGAAAGCTTCACCCGCTGCGCCTCCCCTCCCGATAGGGTGAGGGCGCTCTGCCCGAGTTTGATATATTCCAGACCGACGCTGATGACCGTATCGATCTTCCGTTTGATCTTCGGAATCGCATTGAAGAACTCGGAAGCCTCCCCCATCGACATCTCCAGCACGTCATGGATGTTCTTGCCCTTGTAGCGGACCGCCAGCGTTTCCTGGTTGAAGCGCTTGCCGTGGCATACGTCGCAGGTGACATACACATCGGGCAGAAAGTTCATTTCGATCTTCAACGTTCCGTCCCCTTTGCAGTTCTCGCAGCGCCCGCCGGGGACGTTGAAGGAAAAGCGGCCGCTCTTGTACCCCCGAGCCCGGGATTCCGGCAGCGAAGCGAAGAGCTCGCGGATCGGCGTAAACAGCCCCACGTAGGTCGCCGGGTTGCTCCGAGGGGTTCGGCCGATCGGGGTCTGGTCGATGTTGATCACCTTGTCGATATGCTCGACCCCGCTGATCGAAGAGTATCCTTTGTAGTTCGGCTGCTTCTTCGCCAGCGTCCTTCGAACAGCAGGCAGAAGGACTTCGTTGAGCAGCGAGGATTTGCCGCTGCCCGAAACCCCGGTGAACACCACCAGCTTCCCCAACGGGATATCGACATCGATGTGCTTCAGGTTGTTCTTGTTCGCTCCCCCGATGTAAAGGATCGCTCCGTTGCCTCTTCTTCGCTCGTTTGGAATTACCATCGTCAGGGAGCCGCTAAGGTATTGGCCGGTGATCGAGGCGGGGTTCGCTTCGATCTCTTGGGGCGTTCCCTGGGCGATGATTCTTCCGCCATGGATTCCGGCGCCGGGACCGAGGTCTACTACCCAATCCGCCTCGCGGATCGTCGCTTCGTCATGTTCGACCACCAGCACGGTGTTGCCCAGATCCCTGAGGCGCTTCAGGGTATCGATGAGCTTCTGATTATCCCGCTGATGAAGACCGATCGAGGGCTCATCCAGAACATACAGGACTCCGCTGAGCGCCGATCCGATTTGCGTGGCCAAGCGGATCCGCTGGGCCTCCCCTCCGCTTAGGGTGGCGCTTGAACGATCAAGGGTGAGATAGGTCAGCCCCACATCCCGCAGAAAGAGCAGGCGCGAACGAATCTCCTTCAACACTTGGGCGGCAATGACCGTCTGGCTCTCATTGAGGGCGATAGTGTCAAAAAACTCCTTGGATTGGGCGACGCTTTGGCGAGTCGCCTCCATGATGGAGAGCCCTTGGATCGTGACCGCCAACGCTTCCGGCCGCAGGCGCTCCCCATGACAGGCGGGGCATACCTTGGTCGTCTGAAAACCGTTCATCCAGGTGCGGATATGCATGCTGGGCGTTTCATAGTACCGGCGCTGAAGATCGGGAATCACTCCCGGATACGGCTTGGCGACATGGATCGTCCGATTGCCTTTATCCCGCACATATTCGACCATCACCTGCTCCTCCGTTCCCCAGAGGATCGCCTGAAGCTGCTCTTCATTCAGCTCGCTGAACGGGGTATCCAAGGTGATGCCGATGTGTTTTGCCAAAGCGGAAAACTGGCTGCGGCTCCATTGGGCATCGGGGTTCATCGTGGCGATCGCCCCTTCGTTGAAGCTCTTGCTGTAATCGGGGATGATCAGGTCGGGATCGAACTCCGTTTTGAACCCCAGGCCGTTGCACTCGGGGCAGGCTCCGAACGGATTGTTGAAGGAAAAGAGGCGCGGCTCAAGCTCCGGGAGCGTGATGCCGCAGTGGGGGCAGCTGTTCCGTTCGCTGTAGATCTCCTCGTGAGAGGAACCCGCTTCACCGAGGAAGGTGATCTTCACCAACCCCTGCGTCATCTCGATCGCCGTTTCGATCGAAGAGGCCAAGCGGGTCCGAATGTCCGCTGAGAGGATTAGGCGGTCGACGATGATGTCGATCGAATGCTTGATCTGCTTGTCGAGGGCGGGAATGCCGTCTTCAAGATCGATCTGCTGTCCGTCGACGACGAGGCGATGATACCCTTGGGCCTTCGCATCCTCGAAGACTTTCCTGAACTCCCCTTTCTTCCCGATCGCCACGGGGCTGCTGACGATGATCCGGCTTTGATCTTTCGCCTTGAAGATTGCATCGATGATCTGGTCGACGCTCATCTCGCTGATCTTTCGGTGACACACATGGCAGTGCGGGGTTCCGACCCGGGCCCAAAGAAGGCGGAAGTAGTCGTAGATCTCCGTCACCGTGCCGACGGTCGAACGGGGGTTGCGCTGGGTCGAGCGCTGTTCGATCGCGATCGCCGGGGAGAGGCCTTCCATGTAGTCGACATCCGGCTTGTCCAACTTGTCGAGGAACATCCGGGCATAGGAGGAGAGCGATTCGACGTACCGCCTCTGCCCTTCGGCAAAGATCGTGTCGAACGCCAGGGAGGATTTCCCGCTTCCGGAGATTCCGCTGATGATGATCAGCTGATTTTTCGTAAGGGTCAGGTCGATATTCTTTAAGTTGTGTTCCCGAGCACCTTTGATGACCAGCTTATTCTGCATTTCGAATCGCTTCCAGAAGCGCCTCTTTCGCGTCTTGGGCCGTCACCTTCCGGCTGAGCACGCCTTTTTCATAGAGAAAGATCGCATTGCCGATTCCGGTGATCGCCACATCGGCCTCCTTCGCCTCCCCCGGACCGTTCACCTGACAACCCATGATTGCCACGGTCAGATCCTTTTCGATCGCAAGCAGCTCCTCCTCCACCGATGAAAGGAAGCCTATCGTATCGAAGGTGTGGCGGCCGCAGCGGGGACAGGAAACGACTCTGATTCCCTTCTTTTTCAGACCGAGCGTCCTCAAAAGCTCAACGCCCGCCTGAATTTCCGTTTCGATTTCTCCGGTGATGGAAATCCTGAGCGTGTTTCCGATCCCCTCGCTGAGCAGGGTTCCGAGGGCCCAGGTCGAACGGGTTACCGCCGAGATGACCGATCCGGCTTCGGTAACCCCGAGGTGGATCGGATAGGAGCTTTCTTTTGCAAAAAGCCGATTGGCCTCGATCGTCAAATCGGTATCGCTTCCCTTCAGGGAAACCACCGTGTTGGTGAAGCCGAGACGCTCGAACCAATCCAGATATTCCAAGGCGGTATCCTTCATCAGATGGGCCGGTGAAGCCGCTTCCCTGCGCGGCAGGGAACCGCTGTTCAATCCGATCCGGATTGCGATGTCGCGGTCCTTCGCCGCCCGGACCACCTCGTCGACTTTCCACCTCGCTCCGATGTTTCCCGGGTTGATCCGGATCTTGTGCGCTCCGGCTTCGATTGCATCCAACGCCAGAGTATGATCAAAGTGGATATCCGCGACGATCGGGATCGGGGAGGCTTTCGCAAGGTATTTGAACACCTCATGATCATCCTTCGAGGGGTAGCTGAAACGGATGATGTCGCAGCCGATCGTATTCAGTTTGCCGATTCGAATGAGCAGCGCCTCGGCCATCTTCATATCAACCGGCAACGCCTCGTCATACATCGTTTGGACGAGGATTGGCTTGCCCTTCCCGATCGTCAGATTTCCTATATGGACAAGATGAACGTCATTCATCGTTTTTTCTCCTTGAGTTGAGTGTACTAAAGGATTGGCGTTTTGAATAGTGATACTACACGCTTGTGTAGCTTATCGGACTTCGACAAGCAGTCGGGCGACGGCGGCCTCTTTTTCCACGATGAGGGCGTAGGGCTCATAGGGGTGAAAGAAGATGAAGTGATTCGCATCCACCCGAGCCGTCGAGGTGATCCCGCTCGATTCATGGTGTACGAACCCGTTGATGTCCCTCAGGAGGGTGCCAGGCTGCCGGGCATGGGTCGAACAGACGAGAACTTCTCCTTCCTTGACAAGGAACACCGTGCCCCAGTGACTGTGCGCGGTGAACATTCCGTCGAAGGGCTCCGGATGGTGCGGTTCATACACCGGATTGTCCACTATAAAGAGATGGGCGTAATGGTCAAGCGCATCAAGCGTATCGTAGATCATGGTTGTACCGTAAAGCCCCGGCGGTTCCATTGCAAGAGGATCGCCGGTCAATTATCCTATCATCATGAAGATGACGGCCCTCTATCAAAGCCCGCTCGGCCCGTTGTATTTCATTGAAGAAGATGAACGCCTCGTTGAAGTCGGATTCGGCGAACGGGCGGAAACATCCACCACCCCATTGCTCAGGGAAGCGATGAGGCAGATGGATGCATATTTCAATGACACCCTCACGAGGTTCGACCTGCCGCTCCACCCGAGAGGCACCGAGTTTCAGCTGAAGGTGTGGGAAGCCCTTAAAACGATTCCCTACGGCCAAACGCGTTCCTATCAGGATATCGCCCGAATCGTCGGAAATGTCAAAGCGGTCCGGGCCGTCGGCGGGGCGAACAACAAAAACCCGATCTCCATCATCATCCCCTGTCACCGGGTGATCGGGAAAAACGGCAAATTGATCGGTTACGGCGGCGGCTTGGAGAAAAAAGCATGGCTGCTGGCATTTGAAAAGCGGACACCGTCGTGATGTCCGCTTTCCTACCCGTTGTTCGGCTAAAAAAGATTATTGCAACGCAAGCAAGCTGAAGACAAGGGTAAAGAGAGCAACCGTTTCAACGATACCGATGACGATGAAGTAGTTTGCGGTTCCCTTTCCGGTTTCGGCAAGAGCATCACATGCGGCTGCAGCAGCCTTTCCCTGCATATATGCGGAAAGACCGATCGCCAACCCGCCGAGAACACCGACAAACAAAGCCAATGTCGAAGCGATGCCGCCGGCAATCGCATTTGCGATAAAGTTCATCAAGAGGAAGCCGTAAATCGTCTGAGTGAGCGGAGCTCCGGCAAACGCGACCATGATGAAGGGAGCGGGCTTGTTCTCGACATAACACTTCTTCCAGCCGCCGACCGCAGCCATGGAGGCGATTCCGGCGCCGATTCCCGATCCGAGAGCAGAAAGGGTCAAAGCCGCTGCCATTCCGATAAATTCCATATTAACCATCTCGTTCTCCTTGTGTTGTTCCAAACAACGGTGAGGTATTTATTCTTCGACCGTTTCCGCGAACGGTTGATATTGAATCCCGGTCCACTCCATCCCGAGTTGTCCGGAAAACTCCAACAGATTGAGCCGAACGCCGTGAACCACGACGCTGAGCAGACCCATGACCAGATTGAGTCCATGACCGATGACCAATACCAGGATTCCCGCCGGAAGCGCAAATCCCTTGAGCATTCCGCTTGCCATCGCATTGAAGGATTGGGCGATCGCCACCGATGCCATTCCGACGGCAAAGAGGCGAATGTAGCTCATAATATTGCTGAAGGCACTGATCGTGTCCAGGAACGTGGTGAAGAAACCGGCCAAGCCCCCCTTTATCCCATCGATAAACGATACTCCCGGTCCTTGCGCTCCGAAGAGCAGGATCGTCACGAAAGCGACTCCGACCGTGGCAAAGAGCGCCTTGATATTCACTTGCGCTCCGATGACCAGCAGCAGGACGATGTAATAGAGCGCCAGAAGAGCGATGAGCCAACTGATATCCGCCACCAGACTGAGATCTTTAATCCTGGCCTTGCGAACCACATTGATGATACACGCCAAAGAAAGCTGAACGGTTCCAATGATGAAGGTGAATTTCATCACGGTGTTCTGGGCAGTGACCGCCTCGATGCCGAACAGCTCGGGGTAGTTGGAGATCTGGGGGATCACCAGCTTCTGCAGGAACGGAATGCTTTGAAGGATTTCAATGGATCCGAACCACGTTCCGGTGAGTGAGCCCCAGACGATCGTGGCGATCGAGAGCACATAGACGAGCATCACCAGCGTATTCGCTTTCTTCATGGAGATATGGATCGCACCCGCAATGAGCAGGAAGATCAATCCGTAGCCGGCATCTCCGATGATCATCGCGAAGAACAGGGTGAAGAACAGAAGGAACCACGTTGAAATGTCATGTTCCCGGTATCCCGGCACCGTTCCGAGGATATCGAACACCGGCTTGATGATGCCGACACCCTTCCTGTACTCGATCAGGGTCGGCACATCTTCATCATCCTCGCTGACATCCTCGAGGAGATACGCCCACCCGTTCTTCTTGGCCAAGCGGGTGAACTGCTCTTCTTCCTTCGTCGGCAGATATCCGACCAGATAGGAAAGTTCTTCATCGTCGACAAGGGACGCTTCGACCTCTTCAAAGCGCGTTCTCATCTCCAGAACACTCCGGTAGTGCTTCAGCGCATCAAGATGGACAAGGCTTGCTTTCAGTTTCTCATCGATTCGGACAAGCTCCTTGCCGGTTTGATCGATCGATCGCTGAAGATCGGAAAGGCGGCCTTTGGCGAACGTTGCCGGCACCGCCCCGGTCGACGGATCGAGCTGCTCGCCGATGGTAGCGATCGCTTTCATCGGTCCTCGATAGGACACTTCATAGTAGACCTGTTCCTCATCAAGCTTGGCCAGATCCTTCTTGTCGATCGTATAGAAGAAGAGTTCGATCCCTTCCCTTTTCAGCCAGGCGAGCTCTTCGGGATCGAAATCGCCCCATGGCAGCAGGGTGGCGGCGGAAAGTGAATCACGATCACGTTTTTGGATCAACTCGTTTTGTTTGTTGAGCAGTGATATCAGATAGGCGGTTGTTTCCACAACCTCTCTTCTGCTTAAGGTTTTTTGTGCTGCCGGCTTCTTCTTGTCAACCAGCTCCTGCAGCACCGAAATGACCTTCTCGACATCTTCGATCTCTTGTTTGTACGAACCATCGAAAGCTTTCGAGGCGGTGCTGACGTGCAACACTCCCGCTTTGCGAAGATTCTTCAGCATCGCTTTCGTTTTGGAGCGCTGCACAACGATATAGGTTTTTTTCATCTCTGCTATCATGTCAGACCCCTGCGACCAATTTCTTCTTGGCGATCTTCCCTCGAACCACCGCTGCGGTCTGCTGGTCGCCCAGATAGATGCCGATCAGTCGAATGTGTTCCTTCGCTTCGGGAATCTTCACCTTTTCAAAGAGGTTTACTCTTTGACTGGTTATCCTCAGTTCCCTGCCCAACAGCTCGATCTGCTCGTTGAGTGTGGCGATCAGGGCATCATATTGGGCGACCTCCCGAAGGAAGCTTACTCCCTTGTCGATCCAAAGCGGATAGTGAAGCGGGTTGTATTCAATGTGCTTGAACGTCAACTCCTTGAAGGTGGGAATGATGACCCCGGCGATATTGCTCCTGCTCTTGAGAATCGTGTCGATTTGTACAAGCGAAAGAAGATCATACCGCTCATTTTCGGCGTACACGGCGATCCAGGTTTTTACCTGGGCAATGAGCGCAGCCTGCTTTTGTTTATGCTCTTCGATCTCACGCTCGATCTGTTGAATCACCAGCTGAAGCTGCTGTTTCTTGAGCATCAGCGTGGGCAGATAGCGCTCAAACTGCTTGAGGCGGTCTTTTTGGAGTTTCAGTTCATTCTTTGTCAGTTTGACAGCCATGAATGCTCCTTACTCACCGAGCGGTTTCGGCCAGCGGGCTCGAATCAAATCGGACCGCAGTCCGGTTTCGTTGGGCTCGAAACAATCGCCGAGAATCTCCCAGCCCAGATCCAGCGCCTCTTCAAGGGGGATGTTCACCGAAAGATCCATCATCTTCTCTTCAAAGAGATCGCCGTATTTCAGCAGTTTTTCATCCCACTCGCTCATCATGAAGCCCATCGACTGCTTTTCGAGGGCTTCCTTGAAGGAGGCGTAGAGCCGGATCATACCGTCCATCAATGCCCGGTGGTCATCCCGGGTGGCGCTGTTGACCTGCTGCTTCAGACGGGAAAGCGAACCGAACGGTTCGATTCTTCCGCCCTTGAGATAGTATTGCCCTTCAGTGATATAGCCGGTGTTATCGGGAATCGGGTGGGTCACGTCATCACCGGGCATCGTGGTGACGGCAAGGATCGTAACGGAACCCGCTCCTTCGAAGTCGACCGCTTTCTCATAGCGGGAGGCGAGCTGGGTGTACAGGTCTCCGGGATATCCTCGGTTGGAAGGAACCTGATCCATCGTGATCGCCATCTCCTTCATCGCATCGGCAAAGTTCGTCATGTCCGTTAACAGGACAAGAACCTTCTTTCCTTCCAAGGCGAATTTCTCGGCGACGGCGAGGGCCATGTCGGGAACCAGCATGCATTCGACGGTCGGGTCGCTGGCGGTATGGACGAACATGATCGTCCGATCCATCGCCCCGCCCTCTTCCAGAGTATCCTTGAAGTAGAGGTAGTCGTCGAACTTCAGCCCCATGCCGCCGAGGATGATCAGATCGACCTCCGCCTGCAGAGCGATTCGCGCAAGCAGTTCGTTGTACGGCTCGCCGCTGACGGAGAAGATCGGAAGCTTCTGGCTTTCGACAAGGGTGTTGAACAGGTCGATCATCGGAATACCGGTTCGAATCATGTTTCGGGGAATGATCCGCTTCGCCGGGTTTACCGAGGGACCGCCGATATCGATCATCTCTTCTTTCAATTCGGGCTTGCCGTCCCGGGGGGATCCGGTTCCGTCGAACACCCGTCCCAGGAGGTTGGGCGATGAGGAGACCCGCATCGGATTGCCCAGAAAGCGGACGTGGTCGCCGGTCGATGTCCCGGTGGCTCCGCTGAAAATCTGTAATGAGACAAGATCCCCGTCCAGCTTGATCACGTTCGCGAACGAGGTCGATCCGCTGCTCGTAACGACGGCGAGCTCGCCGTTCGCAACTCCTTCGGCTCGGACCGTGATGACGTTTCCAACAATTGACTCAATCTTCGAATATATTTTTTGCATGCTCTTCTCCCTTACCCAAGAGCCTTGAATGCTTCATCAAGGGCGGCTTCCGCCGCTTTGAACTCGTCTGATCCCCACCTCGTGTTGTTCCAGTCCAGGAGAAGCTGCCGGAGGTTGTTGAAGACTCGGCGGACATCGCTCTTCGTCTCAAAGGTCAACGGCGTGTTCATCAGCCGATGGAGCTTTGCAAAGACGTGCTTCTGGCGCTCCGGCGGCACCGATGTGTCGATCGGATCGAAGGAGTTCTGCTGAAGATAACAGCTGTCGAGCAACTCGCCCATCTGGTAGGTCACGTAGTCATTGATGCTTGTTCCCTCTTCACCGACGACCTTCATCATTTGATTGACTTCATGAGAACCATGCAGAACCCGCCGCATCTGATTCACCTCGGATTGCTTGATGATTCCCGGATACTTCGACCAAGATGTCAAAGGGTCTATAGCCGGATACTTCCGGGCATCGGAGCGTTCGCGGCTGAGGCCGTGGAAGGCTCCGACGACTTTCAGCGTCGCTTGAGTTACCGGCTCTTCGAAGTTTCCGCCGGCGGGACTGACCGTTCCGCCGATCGTAACGGAGCCGGTCCTTCCATCGGGCAGCTTGACGATTCCGGCTCGTTCATAGAATTCGGCGATTCGGCTTTCCAGGTAAGCCGGGAACGCCTCTTCACCGGGAATCTCCTCCAAGCGGCCGCTCATCTCCCGCATCGCCTGAGCCCAGCGGCTGGTGGAGTCGGCAAGCAGCAGGATGTCAAGACCCATCTGTCGATAGTATTCGGCGATCGTTACGGCTGTGTACACGGACGCTTCCCGACTGGCGACCGGCATCGAGGAGGTGTTGCAGATGATGATCGTCCGTTCCATCAGCGAACGGCCGGTTTTCGGGTCGATCAATTCGGGGAACTCCTTCAGAATCTCGACGACCTCACCGGCCCGCTCGCCACAGGCGGCGATGATGACGATATCGACTTCGGCGTTCCGGCTCGTCATATGCTGAAGAACGGTTTTTCCGGCACCGAACGGTCCGGGAGTACAGAACGTTCCGCCCTTGGCGACCGGAAGCAGGGTGTCGATGATTCTGATCTTCGTCATCATCGGCTCGACGGGCCTCAGTCGTTCGCTGTAAAGCCGAATCGCTTTCTTCACCGGCCAGCTGAAGACCATGGACAGCTCAAGCTTCTTTTTTTTGGAGTCCTCGACCGTGCAGATGATATCGCGGGTTTTGTACGTCCCCGCTTGTTTGATTGAGGTTACGGTGAACGAACCGACAAGATCAAACGGAACCATGATCTGGTGGGTGAACAATCCTTCCGGGACGGTTCCGATCGTATCCCCCGCCTTGACGATGTCACCTTTGGATACGGTCGGGGTGAACTCCCAATCAACGTTGGGGAGAGCCTGAAGGTATACACCCCGTTGAAGGAAGAAACCGCATTGCCGGGCAAGTTCCGGCAAGGGGTTCTGCAGTCCGTCATAGATCTGCGTCAAGAGCCCGGGCCCCAGCTCGACGCTGAGCATCTCGCCGGTAAACTCAACCTCGTCGCCTACAACGATTCCACCGGTCATCTCGAAGATCTGCAGAGCGGCGATGTTGCCGTTGATCCGGATCACCTCGCCTTTGAGGCGAATATCCCCAAGATGGATGTATCCCACTTCGTTTTTGGCGATCGCTCCGTCAAACTCGACATTCACCATGTTGCCGTTCACGCCGAGCACACGTCCTGTGTTCCTTGCCATATCCTACTCCACTACATCTGGTCTATTTCCGATCTCAATGTGCCAAGGAGGGTTTCAAAGGTCGCCTGGCCGACCTCTTGGGTGAAGATGTTCACCCGTTCCAACAAAAGCAATTTAAGCCCATATCCCAAGAGGGCATCGAACTCGAAGACCTTCATTCCGACCAACCGGTCGATCCGTTTCCAGAGCAGCGTGATGAACTGCATCTCCGCTTCCAACGGATCGGAACGTTCAAGCAGCTCATCGGTTACGGTTTCAATCTCTTTGGGGAACGTTTGACGATGAAGATCTTCATCAATGGCAAAACCGAGCCGCACTTGCCGTTTCCTGGCGAGGGCAGTATTCAAAGCGGAGGCATAACTTCGGTATGACGTCAGCAGCGCATGCTTGCTTGGCGTTCCGCTCAACCCGCTTTTCAGAGTCTTCCAATCACGTGAGTTAAGGTGTTTTTCCGCTTGTGCTTTGAACAGCTCAACAGTGATGGGTGACTTTTGATGAAGCCGGAGCAACGGCAGCGTTGTTGCAAAATAATAATATGATGCCACTGCCGGATCCTAAAAGATTCGCTCGTGCAACGGTCGAGCAAGGTACGGTTGCAAGAGGTCAGCCAGTTCACTCGCCTTGTAGTCGTAGAAATACGAGCCGTCTTTTGCAACGAGGCGGAACCCCGATTCCACGTCATCGTGGGGTTTCAGAACCAGGCCGCTCTTCAATTTGGCAGCCAACGCCGTTTGAAGCTCATCGGCAAGGGCTTCAAAAGCCTTAGGGTCGATTTCGATGTTCACATCACCGTCACCGGCCTCAAGAACTTTCGTCAACAACCCGATGAAGTCCTTGCTGCTCAGCGCTTTCGATGTTTTTTCAACAAGGATGCGGGAAAACTGACCCTCGATTGAAGCTTTCAAGGAAAGAAGAAGATCGCGCCCGGCCTGAGATAGCGCTTTTTCAGCCCGCCGGTTCGCCAGAGCAATGGCCTCTTCCGCTTCAGACACTATATGAGTCGCTTTTTCCTGCGCTTGAGCAATGATTGTTTGTGCTTGTTCTTCCGCTGATTGAAGAATGGAAGCCGCTTCCTTTTTTGCCGCTTCAACCCCATCTTTTCGGATCGAAGCAACCAAATCTTGAATCTGTTGGGCCATGTGCATCCTACCTTCTCTGATACGTTGGTGAAACTTCAATCATTATTGCTGAATAGGGGTAAAAGCTCAAGAGCCCTGAAGTGAAACCCCAAGAGATTCCCCTTACCGGGTGGAGGCTGCCATGTACTACCACGCTGTCAAGAAATCATCCGAGGTGCTCTATCGCACAAAGGAGGAAGCCCAGAGGCTCCTGTTCACCCTCCATGCAAAGCTGACGAAACAGCATGCAACGATTCTCGACTACCTGCTGGAACCCCAAACGTGTCAACTTCTGCTGCAATCAAAGAAACCGATCATCCTTCCGACGTTTGCGATCAATCCGATTGAAAAAGAGAAGCTCCTGTGGTACTTCTCCTCCCTCGGATCGAAAGGAAAGACCTATCCGTACAGCGGGCTGCATGAGTGCTATTTCCTTTCGACGTGCTTTTGCGAGCTGGGCAAGGTAACAGCCGATCCTCCGCCCTATCCGCTGAAGGAGGTGCTCGCCGTCAAGCACGGTCGCGCAGAATGAGGGTTCGAATCCCTTCCACCGAGATTTTGATCACTTCGCTGGTGTCGTGGACGATCGGGTTGGGAAGGCCCGCTTTCTCCCGCTCCTGATTTCCGACGACGAAGAAGAGCGACCCAACCCGGACGCCGAGGTAGGCGGCGACGGTGAACAAGGCGGCGCTTTCCATCTCGCTGGCCAGGACTCCCAGGCGCTTGTACGCCTCCCATTTGTTCTCCAGCTCGTAGAAGACCGGCATCTTGGATGGATCGTGCTGACCGTAAAAGGAGTCTTTGCACTGCACTACGCCGGTGTGGGGATGTTTCCCCAGTGCGATTGCCGCATCCCTCAAGGCTTCGACGACCTCGAAGGTCGCCACAGCGGGAAACTCGATCGGGGCGTACTCGCGGCTGGTTCCCTCCGCCCGGACGCTGGCGGTTGCGATGACCACGTCGCCGCCGATCACCTTCGGGTCTATTCCGCCGCACGTGCCCATCCGAACAAAGGTGTCGGCACCGGATTTGTACAGTTCCTCCATAGCGATCGCCGCCGAAGGTCCGCCGATTCCCGTCGAGGTGACGGAGACCTTCTCCCCCTCCAGATACCCGGTGTACGTCACGTACTCGCGGACGTCCGCCACCGGTCGGGCATCGGTCAGATGCTTGGCGATGAGGGGTACCCGTTTGGGATCGCCCGGCATGATGACGTAGCGCCCGACATCCCCCTTCTTTGTTCCGAGGTGATACTGAATTCCGCTTCCATGGGTATAGTCACTCATATCGACTCCTTATCTCTCAATTCTACAGGAATACATACGTTTTTCCCATCCCTCCATCCTCGGGAAGAGCAAATCGGTAATCGACGACGGAACGGTGGTTTTTAAGAAGCCTGCCGATCCCTTGACTGAGAATCCCGTCGCCGTAGCCGTGGATGATTCCGAACGTCGAAAGGTTGTTCAACAGGGCCGCTTCGATATTCTGCTCTACCGCTTCCAAGGCTTCTTCCAGCGTGAAGCCGCGCACATCGATCTCCTGTTTTGCCCGTCTCGCATTGGCGGTGTAGGAAACTTTTACCGTCGAATCCCTGTTTCTCGGAAGGTACAGGTCGCTCTCCTTCAGGATCATCCGCATCGAACCGATTGCGACAAGATAGCGATTCCTTCCCTCCTTCTTGATGATCGTGCCTTCCCGCTTTGAAGGTCCGCAGAGGACCTCCATGCCGACCTCGAAGGTCGTCGGATGGACAAACGCCTCCTCCGTTTTTTCCAGCGCCGCTTCTTCCGTTTCAACCCGTCGGTCCAGCTCGGCGAGATAGGTCTTTACCGCTTTTGTTTTTTCACCGGTCAATTCTCCTTCACGGATATCGGTAACCAGCTGTTCCAATCTCTGTCGAGCTTTTTGAGTGAACCGGGCGAGGGTCCGGATTTCCTCGTCTTTCAGCTGGCGCTCCTGTTGCTTGATCGTCAATGCTTTCAGGTCGAGCTTTCGGTACTCCTCCTTCCACCTGCTTTCGATCTTCGACAATGCTTTGCTCCGCTCCTCGACGCGCTTGCGCTCTTCCTCCAAGCGCATGAGAATCGAGGAAAGTTCGATTCGGTCGCTGCCGAGCAGCTCCCGAGCTTCTGAAAGAACTTCTTCCGGCAACCCCATCGCTTGAGCCGTAACCAACGCATGGGATTGGCCGATCACATTGGGAACGATCCTGAAGGTCGGCTTTCCGCTGACTTCATCGAACTCCATCGCGGCGTTGATGATGTTCTCTTTTGAATAGGCGTATTCCTTCAGCACGCCGTGGTGGCTGGTTACTAGGGTGAGGGCGCTTTTCTTCAGTGAATAGGAGAGAATCGCCTGAGCGAGGGCGGATCCCTCCAGGGGATCGGTTCCCGAACCGAGCTCATCGAGGATGACCAGCGAGTTCGGGGTGAGGTGACTGAGAATCTCGGCAAGACGGCTCATGTGGCCGCTGAACGTCGAAAGCTCTTTTTCAATCGATTGCTCATCACCGATATCGGTAAACACCCGGTCGAACAGCGGAAGGGCGCTTCCTTCCCGGACGGGAAGATAGCCGCAGTATTGGTTCAGCAGGGCAAAGAGTCCGAAGGTCTTCACCGTTACGGTCTTCCCCCCGGCGTTCGGTCCCGAGAGGACGACTCCGTTGATCCCCTTCTCCAGGATGATCGTGATCGGAATCGCTTTTTGTTTCAAAAGAGGATGACGGGCGTCGAGAAGCCGGACTTCATCGCTGTCAAGCCGGACGATCGTGCATCTCTGTTCATGGGCCCAGCGGGAGAGCGCGTAGTATCCGTCAGCGGTACCGACGGTATCTCTGAGTTCGTGCAGCAGTTTTTCTTCTTGTTTGGCCTTGAGAGCAAGTTCTTGAAGGATTTTTGCGATTTCAACCAGAATCCGGTTGTTCGCCAAGAGGACGGAGTTGTTCAGGTCGACAAGGGTGAACGGCTCCATGAACACCGTCTGGCCGCTTGATGAAACGGAGGAGATATACCCTTTGACGTTGTGCTTGTAGCCGTCTTTGATCGGAATCACCAGCCGCCCGTCCCTCAGCGCTTCCACGTCGCTTTGCACAGAGGAGCGGTTATCGCGGATGAAGGAGGAACAGTAGGAGGCGCGCTTCTGTCGGACCTGCTCGAGCTGCCGGTACAAGGGCTGCAGACGGGGATGGGTCTCCCGAACCGAACCGCTTTCATCCAGATCGGCAAGGATCGCCTCTTTGAGGGCGATGAGGGCGGGGTCGATCCCAAGACCGATCAGTTCCCTCAGAGCTTCTTCTTCATCTTTAAGAAGATAATCAAACAGCTCTTCGGAGGATTGAAGATAGCGGGCAAGATCCAGAAGACCGGGGCCATCCGGCGAGGGAGTCGGTTCACCGAGGCGATCCATCACATCGGCGATTGAGGGAAAGTGCGCTAAGGCGGGAACTCCATCCCGCTCGAACGATCCGAGGATGCGGGAGATATACCCCTGCCTGCGAGAAAGCTCCTTTATATCGGTTGCAAACGGAAGGGAAGAAAGAAATTCCCCGCCCTCCTCGCTGAGCCGGAAGGAGGAGATCATCGTTTGGACTTTGGCGAACTCGAGATCGTCAAGACTCTTCCCAGTCATACTCCGCTCCTCGTTCAATCCACGCTTCGCTCCGTTCATTTCTGGAAAGATAGTCGGGGGTGATCATCTCAAGGGATTCAACGATTCTCAGGTAGGATTCATACCGATCGAAGAGGATCTCCTCCTCTTCAACGGCAACTTTCACTCCGCACTCCGGCTCCTCCATATGAAGGCAGGGATCGTACAGGCACCGGTATCGCTTGAACTCGGGAAACGCCCGTTGGATTTGTTGAAGGTCGGTGTGGGGAACGAAGATCTCGCGGACTCCCGGGGTATCGACGATCGTCAGGTTCCCCGTGCGCATCAACAGGGAGTGGTTGGTCGTATGCCGGCCGCGGTCATATTTTGTCGAGATCTCGTCGGTCTTCTGATCGGATCCAAGAAGGGCGTTGATCAAGGTGGACTTGCCCACCCCGCTTTGGCCGACGAAAGCGACCTTCTTGTCCCTGATGATCTGAACAAGTCGATCAAGGTTTTCTCCGGTCTCGGCGCTTACCGCCGCGGTCTGGAATCCGAGGGCGCCATAATGCTCAAAACGGAACGCATCCTCCTCCTTCATCTCAAGATCGCATTTGTTCAAGAGGATGATCACCTCCACATCGATCGCCGAAGCGATCACCCGATCGATGAAGCGGGGTCGGAAGGGCGGATTGGCGGCGGATGTCACGCAGATGATCGCATCCATGTTGGCGACCACCGTCTGGTTCGCCTTGCCCTTGGTGTTCCACCGTTGAAAGGAGTTTGTTCGCTGCAATCGCCTGAGGATCAGACCCTCTTCCGTTCCGGTGACGACAAAGCTTACGCGATCGCCGACGGCAAGGGGGTTGTATTCGCCCTCAACCCCCTCCAGCTGCTTTCCCTTGATGCGGCAGAGATACTGCTCCTCCCCGCTCTCTACGGTATAAATATTATTGATTCCTCGAATGATCAGTCCAGTACGTTCTTCCATACCTTCACTGTACAACCTTCTCTTCACCCTTGACAACCTTCCATTTCTTGATAGGGTGTGATCATGTATTCCTTCACCCGCTGCAAAGTGAGCTCCTGCCCCCGTTATGCGACCCACATCAGCGAGTATTGCCTGGCTCATGATCCGAGGCAGGATCTCGCGCCCACCCTCTCTTTTCCCGTTCTCGACAGTACGAGTCTGAGCAATTGGAACTGCACCGAGGAAGATTTTTCCGGGAAACGAATTCTGGGATCGCTTTTCAGCTACTCGACCTTTCACGGGGTTTCATTTGTCAAGACGACCATTCTGAACTCCAATTTCTCGTTTTGCCTCTTTGAGGAGTGCGTCTTTGATGAAAGCACGATCCGCTATGTGATCTTCAGCGGTTCCACGTTCACGCAGTGCATGTTTATGAACTCTTCCATCACCCATACCAACTTCAACGGATCGGTCATGAGGGACTGCGACGCAAGCGGCAGCGATCTGTACTATTCCTCGTTTGCCCACGCCCATATCCACAACACGAAGATGGAGGATTGCAACGTTCGGAAGGCGGATTTTCGTCATACCCTCCAGGACAACCTCTCCTTCCGCTGGTCCAATTACCGGGAGGTGCTGTGATGAGGATCCACCAGCACTTCTCCGTCGTCGGATTCTGCAACACCTACGTAATCGGGGACAATGCCACAAAGGATGCTCTTCTCATCGATCCCGGTCATGCGGATATTGAATTGATCCGGCTCTTAGAGCAGCATGGCTATACGATCAAGGCCGTCCTCCTCACCCATCGCCACAGCGGACACACCGAAGGGTTGGGGCTTTTGAAAAAGCTCTATGATTTCACTACGTATGCGTATGAAGATCCCCGCCATCCGATCATCCCCGATGAAATCCTGACAATCGGTCCGTTTGAAATCTTTTCTTACCTGGTCGGAGGGCACAGCAGAGATTCGGTTGTGTATAAAATCAAAGATGCTCTGTTCGTGGGCGATGCGCTCAGGGCGGCGGCCCTCGGAAAAACCCATACCCACCGCCTTGCGGAACACCTTAAGGATGAATTGAATCGGATCTTCTCCTCCCTCGACCCGCAAACCCTCATCTTCCCCGGCCACGGTCCGCCAAGCACGATCCAAAGCGAGTTGTTGTTTAATCAGAGCTTGAGATAGTCGAAAAACCTTCGCGGCAGCGGTGCGGTAAACGTCATTCGTTCTCCCGTCACCGGATGTGCAAAGGCGAGGCTTTTGGCATGGAGCATCATCCCCTCTTCGACTTCCCGGCCGTAGAGGGGATCACCGACAACCGGATGCCCGATTGCATTGAGATGCACCCTGATCTGATGGGTCCGTCCGGTATGCAGGACGAGATACAAGAGCGCGCAATCGCGGAACTGGCGAAGGACGGTGTATTCGGTCAATGCCTGACGCCCATTATCGTCGGAACACACCGCCATTTTCTTTCGATTGCTTGGATCCCGCCGGATATGCAGATCGATGGTCCCTTTGGCATTCTTCACTTTCCCGGCAACCAGGGCGATGTAGATCTTGCTCGTCGATCGATCCTTGAACTGGGCGC
>SHOI01000027.1:20094-21423 GCA_004294855.1 Sphaerochaeta sp.
ATCCTCGTAGAGGATCGAAAAATCGATCTGTTGCGGAGTGAGCCCGTCAAAGACCGTCAGGGTGTATTCGATGCGGATTTCATCCCCGGTCTGAACGGGATTCCCTTTCTTCGCCGGTTTGCCGTTCAGCCAAAGCGCGGCGTTGGCGACAATTGTTCTGGTAAGCTCTTCATTTTGAGAAGCAAGATAGAGATCGAGCCGCTGCTTTCCTTCAAGGTCCGACACGTGAAACGAGGCGGTTTTCGTGATCTTCGCCATTACTGTTTCAGTCCAAGCGCCCAGTCGGCTATCGAAACTCCCAAAGAGAGGGTTCCGGCGATCGCCGCCTGGGTGAGAAAATCATTCATCGCGCTCGTCTGAGGTGGGATGATTCCCGCTGAACGGGCCACGCTGTGCAAGAGAATTGAAAGGGGAAGCGTGATGACGAGCGAGCCGAAGAAAATCGTTTCCGCCCTGCGAATGTTATAGGTCCACAGGGGAAACTCCCCTTCTTCATAGGGTTCATAGTCCTTGAGCGGCTCGGAAAAGAGGTTCACAGGTATCAAGATGAGGAAGATCAGAAAGATGATGATCGGTTTCTTCATCCTATGTTCGTGCTCCAAAAAGACGCGTGCCGATCCGGACCATCGTCGAACCCTCCGCTATCGCCAAAACGAAATCGCCGCTCATTCCCATGCTCAGTGTATCAAGGTTCAAGTCGGGAAACAATTCTTGAGCCCGATGGTACAGCTTCCGGGTTTGTTCGAATGCTTTCCTCGTAACGGTTTCATCACTCGTCAACGGCCCGATGCTCATGATCCCTTTCACCGTGAGATAGCGGAATGAAGAAATCGCCTCCAGGGCGAAGAGCAGTTCATCTTCATCGGCGAAACCGTATTTGCTCTCTTCATCGGAGGTTTTCAGCTGGAGAAGAATCGGATAGGGGCGATCCAGCTGCTTTTCAAGAATCCGGGCGAGGCGGAGGGAATCGATGCTGTCGATCCGGTCGAACACCGTCAACGCCCGCTTGGCCTTGTTGGACTGCAGGTGTCCGATGAGATGAACGTTCATCCCTTGAGGGCGGTCGCCGGGGAGTTTGTCCGCCGCTTCCTGGACTCGGTTTTCTCCAAACAGGAGCTGCCCTTCATCATACAGGTCGAGAATCCGCTCATACGGCTGGGTCTTGGAAACGGCCATGAGGGAGATGTCGGTAAGCGAGCGACCGGACTTGTCGGCCGCTTCTTCGATTTCCTGTCTGATTGCTGCTAACGCTGTCATTGAACGTATCATAAAGAATGACCGGAGAGGGATTTGAACCCCCGACCAGTTGCGTGTAAGGCAACCGCTCTC
>SHOI01000137.1 GCA_004294855.1 Sphaerochaeta sp.
CATGGAACGGTGAAGCCCTGGCGGCCAGAATCCTGTCGTCCGTGGTGGATGGTGCCGAAGAGTGGGCGCGGGCCGATGCTATGCCTCTGGCCGTGGAGAATTGCCCGATTGACCAGGGCGCGCTCAGAGGGTCTCAGACTGTGAAAAGAGAGGACAATTCTGTAATCATGGGCTTTGGGGGACAGGCCGCACCGTATGCACTGATTGTCCACGAGGACCAGACGGTTTACCATCCAGTGGGGAAAGCAAAATTTCTGGAAGACTCATTCAACGAAAAGCTGCCGGATCTTCCTGAAAAAATCGTAAATAGAATCAAGGGGTCACTATGACTATTGTATGGGATATGATGGATGCTCTGATAGCGGCAGGATATGCTACAGAGTTTGGAGTCGACATATTCTATCACTACTTCCAGCCAGAGCCGACCGCCCAGCTCATGGTCATGCAGAAGCGTGGCCTGAACCCACTTGTGACGGTAGACGATGTGACCTCCCAGCCCGGCCTCCAGGTCTACGTGATAGACAGCGACTTGGAAGCAGCGGAGATCAAAGCCGAAGCTATTTATAATTATTTCAAACTGTTGAAAGGCGTCGTGGGTCAGGCCATCTATGCGTCGGGTGTCCCGGTGTTCCTGGGGCCGATAGGCGATGGCCGATATAAGTTTGTGGTGGACTTCCAAGTATTTGGAAATTAATTCACATGTTTTTATCATTACCAGTTTAGTATAGAAAGTATTACCTCAGAGGTGTAGAAATGACAAGTGCGATTAGTGGAATGAAAGGCTCTCTTTGGGTATGCGCTACAGAAAATGGCTCATACGTAAAATTGGCTGAGTTGATAGACTGCAAACTCAGGATATCCGGGGCGGAGATCGACACAAGCAACGTTGATGACTCCGGGTGGGGCTCGAGCATCGCAGGCGCGAGGAGCTGGGAGATTAGTGCTAACAGCAACTTCATAGTTGCCGATCCTGCTTACATACTCCTCATAGCCGCACAGATCGCCAATACAGATGTCTGGTGCATGATCCTCACGGATGGGACCCCCACATCCTCGCCAGTGGGCTGGAAGGGCAAAGGCGGCCTGAGCAGTACTGATATCGATGTGGCGGGAACCAAGACCCAGCAGAAAGTCGCATGGACAATCAAGAGCAGGGGCGCATTAGCCGCCGCGACCTGAGGCTGATAGATGACCTCAGCCGTGAGCGGCCTATCCGCCGCTCTCTTCAGGGATGAGCCGGAGGAGTACGTTGTTACGGCTGCTCTCGGCTCCAACAGGGACATATGTTTTGCTTCGAAAAACGGCACAGACGCCAGCGTTGAGATCATTGTCTCCGGAAACAACACGCCTCTGAGCATTTCAGACAGTGGAACGAAGATCACTATCAACAGTGCTACAAACTCAGGGGGAGTGGCCACCAGCACGGCCGCTCAGATTGTAGCCGCATTCAATGCAGATGCTGAAGCGGCTGCTCTCTTCACTGCTCGCCTCCCTCCGGGATCTACTGGCACAGGTGTGACCGGGGCCATGTCCGAAACCACCGCAGCCGATGGGGTCGCCGAGACGGGCCTGGCGTGCACGGACTCGGGTGATGGCCGGACGTTCCAAGCCGCTGCAGGATCGCGGTATTGGGATGACGGCGAAGCTCTAACCGTCTATATCGACGGAGTCAAGGCCACAAGCGGGTTCACTGTAAATTACTTGCAAGGGAAAGTTACTTTTGACAGTGACCAGACCGGCAAGACCATAACCGTTGATTGTGTCCGCCGCTCTCTTTTGGCATTCCAAAAAGTGTTTGGAATGTTCGAGGGCAAGCTGAAGATCTCGGGCAAGGAGATAGACACTTCCTCAGTAGATGATGATGGGTGGGGTTCCTCACTGATCGGCTCTCGGTCCTGGGAGCTAACAGCCGGAACTTTCTTCTACGATGGCGGCATACCTATAACTGCCCTGGCAGTTAAGTATCTGTGGAAGTTCTACAGTGTCCTTTCCACGGTGCCGCTATGCATTGGATGGGGCACTATAACCAGTATCGACAACATGACCGCCAACCCGAACGAAGCCCAAAAGCAAACCATAACCGTGAAGGGCGCGGGCGAACTGTTTATGGAATGAGCACCAAGAGCCGCAATGAAGGGCTTTCTAGTAGCCTGGAGCGGCTCTCCGAATCATTTTTTTAGGAGAGATAAACAATGGAATATGAAATAATTCTTAATGACAGGCCCATTAACTGGACTTTTGGGGCCATGAAGAAGTTTGAACGCGACTGCAAGAACATCCTGCGAAGGATGGATATCAAACCAGCTGCGGACCATACCGGCTATATGCTGGCGAAGTACTCCAAGATTGCAGAGGTTATGGAGGCGGCTGTCTCCGCTGCAACCGGATTATCTTCTGTGGAAGGCAAGAAAGGCGAGCCCTCGGAAGCCAGCCAGGCCATTGACGCCTACCTGCAGGACGGCGGAACTCTTGAAAATCTCCAAAGAGGCATGTATGAAGCCTTCCTGGAGAAAAACGACCCTTCTATTATTCCTCCCTGGTTGGAGGAGATCAGCCGAAACGAGGAAGCGGTGAAAATCAGCCAGGAGAAGGAAGCTCTCCGGGTGGAGATTGCCCGGCTGGAGCTGGAGAACGACCGGAAGAAGCTGGCCGAACTTTCTGGAAAACAGTCCACCGCGTAGGGCTGATCGATCTGGGCCTCCTCCCAGATCAACTATACAATCTTTCTACTAATGAGCTTCGGGCGCTCCATGAGCACCGGATGCAAGAGAAAGCCTGGGAACGTGAGACCGCCGCTTTTGAGGGCTTCTGCGCGGGCGCTGCTTTTGCTTTAGCCTGGAATGGAAAGCTAGGCACCTTTTCAGAGTTCTACTCCACCGACAAGGCGGAGCCCAAGAAAGAAACCACGTCCCAGGAATATATAGACAGATACAACTCCTGGAGCTGATCATTTTTGACTGAAGTCGGACGAATTACAGCAATCATAGACGGGGACATCTCCAAGCTTACCTCCGCCCTGAACCTGGCCAGGTCACAGGCTACCAATGCCGTCGCCGGTATCGAGACCGGCATGAAAGGCGGCCTAAAGAACGGTCTGGCAGGGATCAACTGGAATGCCCTGGGCATGGACACGGCCAGCGATTATCTCCGGGGCATCACGGCTGGCATGGGGCCGATTGGGACCGCTCTCGAGGGAGTGGCTACTGCGCTCGGGCCTACCGGCATGGTTGCCGTTGCCGCTATCGCAGGCGGGGCAATCATCGCGAAGGCTGCCTATGATGCTGCCTCTGCCTGGGAAGCCGGGATGGCGCAGATCAGCAAGACCACCGGCATAGAAAGGGGTTCGTCTGGCTTCAACGATCTATCCGAGGATCTGAAAGACCTTTATGCGACGATGCCGACAACGATGTCGGAAATCCAGAACGTCGCCAAATCCGCCGGCTCCCTGGGTATCGAGGAGAGCAGCATAGCCGGCTACACCAGGGTCGCCCTTGAGATGGGCTCAGCTTTCGATATTCCTGCAGAAGAGGCCGCTGTAGCCGTCGGAAAGGTCCAATCCCAGCTCAAGAAGCTTCCCGATGGAGTGGAAGATTCGGCCCAATTCGCCCGGAACTTTGGCTCTGCAGTAGACTATGCCGGCAATTCGATGAATGCCACTGAGCAGGAAGTTCTAGATTTCTCGACCAGAACGGCGGGAGCCCTTTCCCTCCTGGGCGGCTCAGCCTATGAGCTGGCCGGGTGGGGCGGTGCAACTGCTTCGGTATT
>SHOI01000028.1 GCA_004294855.1 Sphaerochaeta sp.
CTCTTCGGCTTTGTGTTTAACATCGTCGATATCATCGTGTTCGTATTGATGATCGTCGGAGGAATCAGCGGCGCCTTCGTGGGCTTTGCCCAGACGTTCACCCGGCGGGGAGGGTATTTGATCGGGTTCATGACCGCGCTTCTCCTCACTCGCTGGATGCAACCGTTCCTCTCCGACACCCTTGGACTGAGCGTCTTCTTCTCAAGCCTCCTGTCGTTCGTTCTCCTCTTCATTATCGGGTATACGTTGATCCGCCTCTTCGGCTCGATGCTTGAAAACGCCTTTGAGGCGATCGGGCTTGGGGGAGTCAATGCATTTCTGGGGTTTGTCTGGGGGGTCTGTGAGATGGTCATCGTTTCCGCGTTTATTCTCTTTTTCCTTGAGTCGACCTCGTTGAGTGAATTGACCCCCTATCTGGAGCAGAGCCAGTTTGTCCTGAGCTTCGTCCACCGCTTCATGCCCGACACCGTCCGAATCATCAAAGAAACGGCCTCAAGCCTATGATTGCTCCGTTTCAACCGCACCTGGCAGCCTTGTTGGGCGAGCAGCTAGCAAGCGGCACGTTCAGCCGGGTTTCACTCTTCGGCGGCGATCGCTACACCCTGAGGATGAGCACGGCAATCGAGTGCGCCCGGGTTCTCTCCTGTGCCCATGGAGGAGGGGAACACTGCAGGTGCCCCTCCTGCACCAAGTTCGCGACCTTGTCATACTCCGACCTGGTCATCGTCAGTCAACGGGACCACCGCCAAAGGATCGAAGCGGCGCTTGCCGCATTCCTGCACGACCCCAACGGACCGTGGCGTAATCGGTTGATTCAAACGATCCGCATCCCGCTTTTGGGGTTTCATCCGATCCTCCTTGAGGAGGCGGGCTCCGCGCTCCAGAACACCGCGGCTCGGGCGGAGGGGATGAACAATCTCCTGTATGAGCTGACGGCGGAAGGAGTGCTGGAACGGAATCGGGCGGAGGAGTACGTCCGTGATCTCCGAAAAACCCTGAAAGATTTCTATTCCGGCCTGCCAAAGTCGACGACGGTGTCGATCAATCAGGTTCGCTCGATTGACAGCTGGGTCCATCAGACGAATATCTCCGGCCAACTGCGTTTTGTCATCCTGGAGGGGATCGAACAAACCAATGTCGCTGCGCGAAACGCCCTGTTGAAGCTCCTGGAAGAACCACCGAAAGGCGTATACTTCTTTCTGATCAGCGAACACCCCTCCCGGATCATGCCGACGATCCTCTCCCGCAGTCGTCAATACCTGTTCCCTCCACTGAGCGAGGAGAACAGGAGGAGCTTCATCGCTTCCTACGGTTTAACGGAATCCAACTACGATTCCCTTCGATCTTTCTTCCTGACGCAAAGCGGAGTGAATATCGAAGAGAGCAGGCTCCTGGTCGATCGGCTGCTTGCTTCGCTGATCGATGGACGGGCTCTCGACTCCCGAACGATCGCTTCGATCACCGCCGAGATCGAGAAAATGAACAGCTGCGAGTATGTTTTGAGTATATTGGGGGAGGCGATCGCAAAAAGCGTCCTTTCCCGCCGATATGTTGCAAAGGCAGTGGCGCTGATCGACGAAACCTATGCTGCCGGGCTGCTGTACAACCAGAATCAGCGGTTCACCTTCGAGGCGTTGTATTACCGATTGTTGGAGGAGCGATGAAGAACTTTGTCCGCCGGGCGATTGAAAAGATCGATCAACTCGATTCAAAGCAGATCGTCGAAATCCTTGAAAGCCAAAGCCGCGAGATGGAGATGCTCGAGGCGACCCTCGAATCGATCGAGGACGGGTTCATTCTTGCTGACAAGCACCTGAGGATTCTCTATGCAAACTCGGTAACTCCAACGCTGGTTCCGATGATTCGCCTCAAATCCTATGAAGGAGTCGCCCTTGACGAGGTGCTGCATGACCCGGATGTGCTCTCCTTCATCACAGCCAATGTCGAGGGGCGGGAGATTGAAATCAAAGAGGATGAGTTCACCTTCCAGAAAGGGGATCAGCTTCAAACAGTCAAAGTGACGGTCTATCCCTACAAGGACGGTTCCTCCGCCAGGGAGACCTCCTTCGTCATTCGGCTTACCGATGTGACGGAGTACAATCGGGCGGAGGCACGCCTCAGGCGCAGTGAGAGCCTCGCTTCGATGACGACGATGGCTGCCGGCGTGGCCCATGAGATAAAGAACCCCCTCGCCGCAATGGGGATTCATCTGCAACTGCTGAAAAAAGCGTATGAGCGCAACGAGAGCCTGACATTCGAGGATGCCAGGCGCTACATCGACGTGCTTGATGAAGAGATCGCCCGCCTCAATGCGATCGTGGTGGATTTTCTCTTCGCCGTGCGGCCGATCGATGTCCGGATCCGGCTGGAGCGGATAACCACGTTGCTTGATCAGGTGTGCGACTTCGTCGAACCGGAGCTGAACGGGGAAGGGATTGTCTTGAAGCGGACCTACCCCGCAACGCTGCCGGGGCTGATGATCGACAACAATGCAATCAAGCAGGCACTGCTCAACATTATCAAGAATGCAATGAATGCGATAAAGAACTCGGGAACGATCGAAGTCGGAGCAAAGATCGATTCGAACAACGTCGTCGTTTCGATCAAAGACACGGGAGTCGGGATTCCCGAAGAAGCGCTTGGAAAGATTTTTGAGCCATACTACACGACCAAGTCCGGTGGAACCGGGCTGGGGCTGACCGTCGTCTATAAGATCATGAAAGAACACCAAGGAGACATCCAGGTCCACTCCGTCGTGGGAACAGGGACCACGGTTCGGCTGATCTTCCCCATTCCTTCGGGGGAGCATCTGGCTCTCGAAGAGGTCCATTCAGGGAGGTAAATGATGAAGCGGAACATCCTAGTCGTCGATGATGAAAAGAATATTCGATCCGGCCTGTCCCTCGCTCTCGAGATGGAGGGGTATGAGACATTTACCGCCGAGGACGGCCAGGCGGCGTGGGAGTTGATCAACAAAAAAGGGATCGACTTGGTGATCACCGATCTTCGAATGCCGAGAATGGGCGGAAACGAACTTTTAAATCGCATCACCTCCTCCTATCCGAACATTCCGGTGATCGTTCTTACCGGGCACGGAACGGTCGAGAATGCCGTCGAAGCGATGAGAAGGGGGGCGATCGATTTCTTTACCAAGCCGGTGAACCTCGACCGGCTCACCCTCGTTGTGAAAAAGGCGCTGAGCGCTCATGATCTTGCCCGGGAACACGAGGAGCTCAAAGCGGAAGTCGCTCAATTAAAGAAGCGCAACAAGTTCGAACACATCATCGGCAAGAGCCAGAAGATGGTGAACCTGATGGAGACGGTCAGTCAGGTCGCCCCCACGAAGGCAAGCGTCCTCATCACGGGAGAGAGCGGAGTGGGCAAGGAGCTGGTCGCCGATGCGATCCACGAACTCTCAACCCGGGCCAAAGGCCCTTTCATAAAGGTTCACTGCGCCGCTCTGACCTCGACGCTTTTGGAGAGCGAGCTCTTCGGGCACGAAAAAGGCTCCTTTACCGGAGCGGTCGCCCAGAAGCGGGGACGCTTCGAGCTTGCCGACGGCGGGACGATCTTCCTTGATGAAATCGGTGAGATCGACATGCCGACCCAAGTGAAACTCCTTCGGGTTCTGCAGGAACGGACCTTCGAGCGGGTAGGGGGAGAGGCTTCGATTACGGTGGACGTCCGAATCGTCTGTGCGACGAACCGCGATCTGCTTGCCGAAGTTCAAGCGGGAAACTTCCGGGAGGACCTTTACTACCGCTTGAACGTGATAAACCTGGTCGTGCCGCCGCTGCGGGAGCGAAAAGAGGATATTCCTCTCTTGATGACGAGCTTTCTCGCCCGGTACACCAAGGAGAACAACCGGCCGATCGAAGGGTTCAGCGCCGGCGCCAAGCGGGCGCTTCTCTCCTACGATTGGCCCGGAAACATCCGGGAGCTGAGAAACAGCATCGAGTCGGCGGTCGTCCTCGCCCGGGGAACGATCATTGAGCTTGAAGACCTTCCCCCGCAGGTAACTTCCGCGGAGAGCTCTTCGACCGTTTCGCTCTCGGTGGGGATCACCCTCGCCGAAGCGGAGAAACACCTGATCATCGCCACGCTTGAACTTGAAGGCGGCAATAAGACGAAAGCCGCCCAGACGCTGGGAATCGGACGGAAGACGCTCCATCGAAAGCTGCAGGAATATCACATTGACGATAAATGATGTAGAAAAGATCTTCGATGCCGACGGGCTGTTGTTTCAGCATTTTCCCCTCTATGAGTACCGCGAGGGCCAACTGTTGATGGCGGAGCTGATCCGCCGGTCCTATGAAGAGGACGCCATTGCGGTGATCGAAGCGGGAACCGGGATCGGCAAGTCCTTCGCATACCTCGCTGTCGCCCTCTTCCATGCGCTGCAGAACCCGGATGAACGAAGCGTGATCGCAACGAGCACGATCAACCTCCAGCGCCAGCTGGTCGACAAGGATATCCCCGCTCTGTTTGCCGCTTTGGACATGGAGTGTTCCGTAGCGTTGGCGGTGGGAAGGGCGAACTATCTGTGCATTCAGCGTTATGTTCAGGTGAAGGAGGCGAGCGCCCTGCTCGCTCAGGATCCGACGGGCGAGCTTTACAAAGTGGGAGCATGGGTGCAGGAAACGCCTACCGGCCTGTTCGCCGAATATCCGCACCCCCTCTCCTATGAGCTGCGAAGTGAAATCTTTTGCGATCCCGATCTGTGCAATCCGCAGACCTGTTCCTACGTTCATGAATGCTTTTACTTCAAGGCACGAGCCCGGTGGTCAAAAGCCCGGATCATCGTTACCAACCATCATTTGCTCTTCAGCGATGCCCGCTCCCGTCTGGAGGGCGATCTCGGTTATGACGAAGAACACATCCTTCCCTCGTACAATCGCCTGATCATCGACGAAGCCCATAATATCGAAGCGAATGCCACGGAGTTCTTTACCGATATCTACTCCTCGAAGGGGCTGCTTCATCAAGCGAGTCGAATTCAGCGTTCCTCCCGATATACTCCAAACTCCCTCCTTGAACAGCTTTCTCCTTATTCCGAGGATCCGCTCGGCGTCGATGGAATCATCGAAGAGCTGGTCGCTCTGAACGCCGAGGTCCAAGCGCTTGATCAATACCTGCTGGGAGTGTTTTCAAAGAACCACTATCAGCCGGTTCTGGTGACGGCTGAGCATCAGGGGCGCCTTGGGACGTTCAAGGAGCTGGCGGTCGAGGTGGCAAAAAAAGGGAAAGCGCTGAGCAAACGGATCTTTGAATTCGCTCAACGCTGCAAGGTTCCCGAAGAGCTGGAGAGTCGATTGAACGAACTCGTCGTCCGATCGAATCGGATCGATTCAATGGTGGAGGTTCTTCTTTCCTTTACCGACTACGGCACGTGGGGCGAGGAGGTCCATTGGTTCAACTCCGAGCGGTTTGGCCGGGATATCTCGGTCGAGGTGCGGATCACTCCGCTCTCGGTCGCCCCCGTCCTTGTCGAAGCGCTCTTTTCGAAACTGCAGACGGTCGTATCCACGTCGGCGACGCTGGATCTGCATGATGAGTTCGAGTTCTGGGCGAAGCGGGTAGGCCTGCCCTATACCGATGAGCGCCCGTTCTTCAAAGGAACGTTCGCTTCACCGTTCGAGTACACGACCCATCTGCTCCTGATCACCCCCGAGGATGCGCCGCTTCCGGCAAAAGAGCTTGAGGAGGAGTACCTTGCCTATATGAGCAAAACGGTTCTGGAGGCGACGCTTGCCTCAGGCGGTGGAGCTCTGGTGCTTTTTACCAGCTATGCGCTGCTCAAAGAGCTTCGATCGCGCCTCAGCGAAGCGTATGAGGAAGCGGGGCTGTTGCTTCTCAGTCAAGGGGAGCTTGATCGGCATACGCTCCTGAGAACCTTTGTTGGAGAGCGGGATTCGGTTCTGTTTGCGACCTCCTCCTTCTGGGAGGGGGTGGATGCCCCCGGTGACACCCTTCGGCTGGTCGTGATCACCAAGCTTCCCTTCGCCGTTCCCTCCGACCCGGTCTTTAAAGCTCGGTGTGATGCGATCGACGCCGCCGGCGGAAGCGGATTTTTCGAGCTCTCCCTGAAGAATGCGACGATGAAGCTCAAACAGGGCTTCGGCCGGCTGATCCGCTCCTCCACCGACCGGGGTGTGGTGCTGATTCTCGATTCCCGACTTGTTCAGCGCCGATATGGTCAGTTCATGCTCCGTTCGCTCCCCGAATCCTTCCACCAGACGGGTCCGTCCGATTCGATTGCCGCCAAGATTGAACGGTTTCTTTTTCCATGAGCAAAAAAAAGAGGCAACCCGAAGGCGCCTCATTCGTTCAGTGATCGCTGCAGTTATTGGATGATTGCAAGAATATCCTTCATCGAAAGGATCAGGTATTCATCGCCATTGCTCTTCACGGAGGTGCCGGCGTACTTGTCGTGCATTACCCGGTCTCCTTCCTTAACGAGCATTTTTACCTTGTCGGTCCCTTCGCCAACAGCGACGACGGTTCCAATCTGGGTCTTCTCCTGAGCGGTTTGAGGAATATAGATTCCACTAGCGGTTTTCTCTTGAACTTCTTCAATTTTCACCAGTACCCGGTCTGCCAACGGCTTGATAGTCATACGTATCTCCTTCAAAACTTGGTTTCATCATACAGCGAATTGCTCGCCTTGCATACTATAGTAAAATCTCAATCAACAGGCAAGCAACGTATGAAAAACGGACACCTTGCCGGTTTCCGGATGTATGAGTATATTCCTTGCATGGATGAAGAACGGCGATTAGCGATCAAACGACAGGAGCTCTTTCCCACGGCGGATGCCCCCAAGCAGGAGATTGGGTGCTACTTCTATCGGATGGCGCAGCTCTTCGCCAAAATGAAAGATTTGGAGCGGAGCATCAACTGTTTCATCGATGCATTCCTGATCCGCGGCATGGAAGAGCGCTTCAAAGGCGAAGAGCGGTGGATGAGCTTCTTCAGCAGACAATTTTCGCTCTATCTGCTCGGGAAAAACCATCTGTTCTGCTCCTTGAGCGAAGGGGACATGATTCACGACATGCTTCGGATGGAGTATGAACAGGTTCTCGAAGATCTCAAAAACAGTGAATTGCCGGTTCATCCGGAGCATCTTGACCGGTGGTTTTCCGCTCTGGAATTCGATTTTCCTTGGAATCCGCCTAAAGTGGGTCAGATAAACCCACTTGTGTGAATAAATTTTTCTGCTTGGTCAATTTGACCCAAAATGGTGTCTCATAGGCCATTATCTTTTCATGTTCACGAAACATATCCAGTGTAAAATACTTATAACTGCTTATACAATAATAAAATATAAACAACTTGCAAAGAATTGGCACGCCGGTTGCATCATATATGGCACAAGGGAGATGCATAGATGAGCACAAAGCGACGAATGTTACGAAATGACGGAAAAAATACCGGATATGATGAGTCAAATATCCTTTCAATATATCTCAAAGAGATCAACCGAATCCCCCTTCTCACCGAGGAAGAGGAGTTGGACTTGGCGATTCGAGCGAAAGCCGGCGATGAATTTGCCCGCAACCGGATGATCGAATCCAACCTTCGGTTTGTCGTCAACGTTTCAAAAAAATACCAGAACCAAGGCCTGCCGCTCAGTGACCTGATCAATGAGGGCAACATCGGTCTGATGACCGCCTTGGAGAAGTTCGATCCCGACAAGGGCTATCGGTTCATCAGCTATGCGGTGTGGTGGATTCGCCAAAGCGTGATGAAGGCGATCAATGAAAAGGGCAGGGCGGTGCGTCTTCCGCTCAACCGGACCAATGAACTGCTTCAGATAAAAAAAGCGGAGCGGACGTTGATGAAAGAACTCAGCACCGAAGATCCCACGGCGGAAGAGATCGGTGAATTGACCGGTTTCGATCCCGCCTTGGTTGAAGATCTGCTTTCGATCAGCCGGGAGCTGGTCAGCCTTGATGCGCCGATGCTCGGAGACGGTTCTTCCCTCAGCTCAATCGGAGATTTCATCGAGGACGACTCGGTCAGTCCGGAGGATTCACTTATTGATGTGGCTCTTCAAGAGGATGTCGGGAAAATTCTTGAGAGTACGCTGAGCGAACGGGAGCGTGAGATTATTGAGCTGCGCTTCGGATTGAACGGACGCTTTCCGATGTCCCTGAAAGAGATCGGCGAGCTGTATAATCTGACGAAGGAGCGGATTCGCCAAATTGAGAAAAAAGCCCTCGATCGACTCAAGGCTCCCGAGGTCAGCAAGTATGTTGAAGCGTATATCGCTTAAGCAGATAGTTTTGACGGGAAACGGCATCGAGAGGGTGCCGTTTCCCCTTCTTCAAGGCTTCGCCCTAAAGTATCCCATCGAATAGGAGATGTTCAACGCGCAGCGAACCACCGACGGAGCCATGAGGGCCGGGGTCAATTCGGGCCGCTGGGCGAGGAGCCAGCTGGCGGATACGGCGGCGATGATCTGGCCTCGATAATCGTAAATCGGGGCGGCGACACAGTTGATCGCTTTTTCCGCTTCCTGGTCATCAACGGTCCAGCCTCGTTCCTTGCTTACCCGGATATCGGCAAGCAGGGCATCGAGATTCGGATGGGTGTTCGGTCCATAGGGGACAAACACCTCATCGGCGAGCAACTCCCTGATTTCATCCTCTTCCAACCCCAGAAGCAATGCTTTGCCCAAGCCGGTGGAATAAAGGCTCTTTCTTTGGCCGATGATCTCATATTTCCGAAGGCTGTTGATCTGTTCTTTGCTGTCGATGTACACCATCTTGGTGCCCCGGCGAATTCCCAAAAACACGGTATTGCCCGTGCTGGCGGAAAGCTCGGCGAGGTGAGGAGCGCTTTCGGTTTTCAATTCGAGGTTGTTGAGGTAGTTGGCGCTCAATGATATAAAGCCGGGACCCAGTTGATAACGTCCGGTTTCATCATTCTTGCGAACATATTCACGACTGATGAGCACCGAAAGGAGGCGATGAACGGTTGATTTGGGAAGCTTAAGATCGTCAGTGATCATAGCGAGGGTTCGACCCTCTTGCGAACTGCCCAACACTTCAAGAATGTCAAAGGTTCGATCAAGAGATTGTACTGTAGGTGCTTTCGCCACAAATGCCTCCGTAGCATCAATGTATTCCAATTCAAGTGCCTTGACAAGAGTTGGGACACTACTATAATGGAAGTGTATTCCACAATATGGAACAGCGATCGTCTAGTATTAATTCGTAGGAGAGAAAGAATGGATATTCGTTATTCAACGGGAAAAGAAGCGTTCAAGCACATGACAACGGATGAATTACGCAAGGAATTCTTAATTCAGAACATCTTTAAAGCGGATGACGTCACAGGAGTATACTCCCACGTCGATCGGATCGTTACCCTCGGGGCGATGCCGGTAAAAGGGAAACTCAACCTTTCAAAGAACATCGATCCGATGAAGGATTTCGGAGTGAACTACTTCCTGGAGCGCCGGGAGCTCGGCATGATCAACATCGGTGGAGACGGGGTCGTCGAAGCGGACGGAGTGGTCTATGACCTGGTTCACTATGACGGACTCTACCTTCCGAAGGAAACGAAGGAAGTCTTCTTCTCCAGCAAAGATCCCTCCAATCCCGCAAAGTTCTACATGAGCTCGACGCCCGCCCACCAGGCGTTCCCCGCCAAGCACATCGTCTTCGCCGAGGCGAAGCACGTTCCCGCCGGAGCCGCCGCCGACTCCAACAAGCGGACGATCCACCAATACATCCACCCCGAGGTGCTCGACACCTGTCAGCTTTCGATGGGGTTGACGGAGCTGGAAAGCGGCAGCGTGTGGAACACGATGCCCGCCCACTCCCATGAGCGTCGAATGGAGGTGTACTTCTATTTCGAGGTCAAGAAGGATCAGACCGTCTTCCACCTGATGGGCGAACCGACGGAAACCCGTCACATCATCGTTCACAATGAGGAAGCGGTCATCAACCCCTCGTGGTCAATTCACAGCGGAGTGGGGACGAGCAACTACACGTTCATCTGGTCGATGGCCGGTGAAAACCGGACCTATACCGATATGGACTGGATCGCCACGGAAGATTTGAGGTAAAGAAGATGGATTTTTTGAAAGATCAATTCTCCGTCAAGGGGAAGGTCGCCTGGGTGACCGGCGGCAGTTACGGCATCGGTTTGAGCATCGCATTGGCATATGCCAAGGCGGGAGCGAAGATCGCGTTCAACGACATCAATCAGGAGCTGGTGGACAAGGGACTTGCCGCCTACAAAGAAGCGGGGTTCGATGTAAAAGGATATGTGTGCGATGTGACGGATGAACAGGCGGTCCAAAAAACAGCAAAGCTGATCGAACAGGATCTCGGACCGGTGGACATCCTCGTGAACAACGCCGGCATCATTCGGCGCACCCCGATGCACGAGATGAGCGTCGAGGATTGGCGGCTGGTCGTCGACATCGATTTGACCGCCCCCTTCATCGTCGCCAAAGCGGTGCTTCCCTCGATGATGGAGCGAAGAAGCGGAAAGATCATCAACGTCTGTTCGATGATGAGCGAGCTGGGAAGAGAAACCGTCGCAGCCTATGCGGCAGCGAAGGGTGGATTGAAGATGCTGACCCGCAACATCGCCAGTGAATATGGGAAATACAATATCCAGTGCAACGGAATCGGGCCCGGGTACATCGCCACGCCGCAGACGGCTCCGCTGAGGGAGAAGCAGGCGGACGGATCGCGCCATCCCTTCGATTCCTTCATCATCGCCAAGACACCCGCCGAGCGCTGGGGTACTCCCGAGGATCTGATGGGTCCGGCTCTCTTCCTCGGTTCGAAGGCGAGCGACTTCGTGAACGGCCATGTGCTCTATGTCGACGGAGGAATTCTCGCCTACATCGGCAAACAACCGTAAGGTGGTAAAGAATCAATCACGGGGAAGGATGCCACCTTCCCCGTTTCCGTTTTTGGTACAATGTTTTACTTTTTACTCCGCTCAAATAGTTTCTGAACAAGAAATTGATTCTCCGTTGATTGACAGTAAGCGGAGGAACCGATAGGATTTGTTCGTTATCAATCTGAAATAATTTAGAGGAGTCATGAATGACGAACAAGAAAAAAAAGTATGTCTATTTCTTTGGTTCCGGAAAGGTTGAAGGAACGGTCAAGATGCGGGAGATTCTCGGCGGGAAGGGTGCAAACCTCGCCGACATGACCAGCATCGGTCTTCCGGTGCCTCCGGGCTTCACGATCAGCACCGAAGCGTGCGCGTACTACTCCGCCAACGACGGAGCGTATCCCGAAGGGCTTCGGGAAGAGATTCTTGAGCATTTGGCCACTCTCGAAGAGATGATGGGCGCAAAGCTCGGAGATGAAACCAATCCGCTGTTGGTCTCGGTCCGAAGCGGAGCCGCTTCTTCAATGCCGGGAATGATGGACACGATTTTGAACCTCGGACTCAATCCGAAGAGTGTCCAGGGTCTCATCGCAAAGACCGGAAACGAGCGCTTCGCTTGGGACAGCTATCGCCGCTTCATGCAGATGTTCGGCGATGTCGTCATGGGGGTTCCCCACGCTCTCTTTGAAGGCGCCCTTCAAGATGTGAAAGATGAGCGGGGTGTGAAACTGGATACCGATCTGGATGCCGCCGATCTGCAGGAAGTCATCAAGCGCTATCAGAAGATCTACCACGACACCGTTGGAACGGATTTCCCCTACGACCCCGTCGAGCAGCTCTTCCTCGCTACCAATGCAGTGTTCAAGTCCTGGAACAATGAGCGGGCGATCAGGTATCGCCAGATGAATGATATCCGCGGCCTTCTGGGGACTGCAGTCAACATTCAATCGATGGTCTTCGGAAACATGGGCGAGACGAGCGGAACCGGCGTGGCCTTCACCCGCGACCCCTCCACCGGCGAGAACCACTTCTACGGCGAGTACCTGATGAACGCCCAAGGCGAGGACGTCGTTGCGGGAATCCGAACCCCCGAGCCGATTGAAACGCTCGAGAGGGTGAACCCCGAAGCATACAGGCAGCTGGTTGATATCCGCCACCTTCTGGAGCAGCACTACAAGGATATGCAGGATCTTGAATTCACGATTCAGGAGGGAACGCTCTATATCCTCCAGACCCGAAGCGGAAAGCGAACCGTCTTCAGCTGGCTCCGCAGTCAGGTCGAGATGGTCGAAGAGGGGCTTATCACCAAGGAGGAGGCGGTCAGCCGCGTTCCCGCCGGCGAATTCGGCAAGCTCTTTGCTCCGGTTCTCGACTCGAAGTATATCTCCGACCATGGCGTCGATGTGATCACCAAGGGCCTCAACGCCTCCCCCGGCGGCGCAAGCGGCAAAGCGTACTTCACCGCGGCGAAAGCGGAAGAGATGGCAGCCAAGGGTGAAGACGTCATCCTGGTGCGAAACGAGACCAGCCCGGAAGATATCGGTGGAATGGCGGTCGCCAAGGGAATCGTCACCGCTCGAGGCGGCATGACCAGCCACGCAGCGGTCGTGGCCCGGGGAATGGGTTGCCCCTGTGTGAGCGGCGCTCATGAAATCGTGATCAACGAAGAGAAGAAATTCCTCACCGTCGGCGGTGTTACGATCAAGGAAGGGGAGTATATCGCCCTTGACGGATTCACCGGCGAAGTGTATGCGGTCGAGGTTCCCGTGAAGGCCTCCGAGATCGTCCAGGTTCTGAATGGCCAGATGAAGGAAGAGGAATCCCAGCTCTTCGGGTTCTATAAGAAGTTCATGTCCTACGTCCAGGAGATCAAGCGGATGGCGGTCTACACCAACGCGGACACCCCGCAGGACACCCGGATGGCGGTGCTCTTCGGCGCCGAGGGAATCGGGCTCTGCCGAACCGAGCATATGTTCTTCGGGGAAGGCCGGATTCTTCCGATGCGGAAGATGATTTTGGCAGGGAACACGATCGAACGGGAAAAGGCGCTGGATCAGTTGCTTCCGATGCAGCGCGGCGACTTCGAGGGAATCTACGAAGCCCTTGCCGGAAGACCTGCGACGATTCGACTCCTCGATCCGCCGCTCCATGAATTCCTTCCCAACGATCATACCAGCCGCCATGAGCTGGCCCTTGAGATGGGCATTCCCGTGGAGGAGCTTTCCCAGAAGATCAGCTCGATGCACGAGTTCAACCCGATGCTCGGCTTCCGCGGCTGCCGGCTTGGAATCATCTATCCCGAGATTCTTCGCATGCAGGTTCGGGCGATCATCGAGGCCGCGATCAACGTGAAGCGCAAGGGAATCGATGTGCTGCCGGAGATCATGGTTCCGCTGGTGGGCACCTACAAGGAGTTCGTCTACACCAAGAAGATTATCCTTGAGGTCATCGAAGCGATCTTCGCCGAGCAGAAGATGGAGATCGAGTACAAGATCGGTACGATGATCGAGGTCCCCAGGGCCGCGTTGACCGCCGATGAGATCGCACCGCACGCCGAGTTCTTCAGCTTCGGCACCAACGACCTCACCCAGATGGCATGCGGGTTCAGCCGGGATGATTCGGCCTCCTTCCTCGAGCCGTACGTCAACGATCCCGACAAGGGCTTCTACGACTACGACCCGTTTGAGACGATGGATTTCGACGGAGTGGGCAAGCTGGTTCGAATGGCCAGCGACCTCGGCCGCACGGCGAATTCCGATCTCGTGCTGGGTATCTGCGGCGAGCACGGCGGCGATCCGAAGACGATCGAGTTCTTCAACGAAGTCGGACTCGACTACGTCTCCTGTTCCCCCTTCCGCGTTCCCATCGCCCGCCTGGCTGCCGCCCAAGCGGTGATCAAGCAGAAGTAGCAATCTTCCCGGGCTTCGGCCCGGGATTCTTTTTCTTGCAATGCAACATGATAAAGAAGAAAAAGCGGCTGAGAGCCGCTTCAGCCAAAAAAGGGAATCGAACCCTTGACCTGCTCATTACGAGTGAGCCGCTCTACCCCTGAGCTATTTTGGCATAACGAGGGCATAATACCGTACCGAGTGATTTTATGCAAGGGATGGGATAACTTGACCAGTATTGGTGTTTGAAGTAGGCTGGCTCTGAGGAAATTGATTGAAAAAACGTATGGTATTTACCCCCGCAGCACCCCGTGAAGTAATTGAAATACTCGTCAGCCATCCAGCCCGTTTCAGACCGATCGTCGGTCAAAGCTGGGATCCGAATGTGGCTGATTTTCTCATTGAGATGTATCCGGAAGCGATCGAACAGGGCTTCGCTCTGGAAGAGATCGCGCTGATGGTCGCCGAGGATGAAGAGGCATGAACGTCCTTGGAATCGAGACCTCCTGTGATGAGTGCGCAGCGAGCGTCGTTGTCGATGGAAAAACGATTCTCAGCAATGTCATTGCGACGCAGACCGAGGAGCACCGGATCTACTATGGAGTCGTGCCCGAGCTGGCCTCTCGAATTCATACCGAATGGATCGCTCCGACCGTTCAAGCCGCCATCGATGAAGCCGGAGTCGAAATCGATGGTGTAGCGGTTACCAACCGGCCCGGTCTTCTCGGCTCGCTTCTGGTGGGTGTGAGCTTCGCCAAAGGGTACGCCGCAGCCAAAGGGGTTCCCCTGATCGGAATCGATCATATCCGGGCACACCTCTATGCCCCTCAGATCGAACACGAGCTTGACTATCCCTATCTGGGGGTTCTTGTTTCCGGCGGACATACGGTGATCTGCAAGGTGACCGGCTATGATGACTTGGAAGTGTTGGGGACCACGATTGATGATGCGATCGGCGAGGCATTTGACAAGGTCGCCAAACACTATGACTTCGGGTATCCGGGAGGAATAGCAATCGACCGGCTCGCTCAAAAAGGCAACCCCCTTGCCTTCCGCTTCCCCGGGCCGAAGATTCGCGAAAAGACGAACCCCTACGATATCTCATACTCCGGATTGAAGAGTGCCGTGATAAATCATCTGGACAAATATTGGGATGGCAAGAGCGAGAAATCGAGTGAGAACATCGCCGCCTCCTTTCAACGAACCGCAATCAATATGTTGATCAAGCGGATTCGAGCCGCCTTGGCGGATACCGGGCTGAAGAGCATCAGCGTCGGTGGGGGAGTGGCCGCAAACAGCTACCTTCGCAGCGAACTGAAGAAGTTTGGGAGCGGCGGATATACGGTCGCTTTTCCCTCCATGGAGTTATGTACCGACAATGCGGCGATGATCGCCGCTCTGGGATACCACTACCTCAAGGATGGAATCCGGGACCGCTATGATATGAAAGCAAGTGCACGTGTCAGTGCGTTTAAGAAACAGTACACCCCGGGAGGCTGAGTGTGAACATCGATCTGGACCTTGCAATTAGAAAAGTTCCCAATTTTCCGAAAGAAGGAATCCTGTATTATGACATTACGGGAATTTTGAATGACAGCAACGCATTTCGTGCCAGCATCGATGAGCTTGCAAAGAGAGCGGGTTCCTACCAATTTGATTATATCGCAGCGGTTGAAGCCCGCGGTTTCGTCTTTGGGGCTCCCCTGGCCGAGCGCCTCGGTGTTCCGTTGATCCTCATTCGCAAGAAGGGCAAGCTTCCCAATGAGGTCTATAGCAAGAGCTTCGCTCTCGAATACGGGGAAGATGTCATCTGCATCCAAAAACTCGATGTGCATCCCGGCAAGAAGGTTCTGTTGGTCGACGACCTGATCGCCACCGGTGGAACCCTTGAAGCCGCAGCCTCGATCTTCAAGGAGAACGGAGCGATCGTCACCGGCATCCTGGGGGTCATTGGATTGCCCTTCCTGAACTACACCGAAGTGCTTAAAGCGTATCCGACGGAAGTTCTTATCACATACGACTCCGAGTGACCTTTGACAAACACCTCATTTGGAGGGTACAGTGAGCGTGCAGTTGTTCCGCCGACCGATACTCTTGCGGTGGTTGACAAAGGATTGAGGATTTTCGTATCCTACCGAAGGATTTTGGAAATTGGGATGTAGTGTAATGGTAACACTGCAGATTCTGGTTCTGCCTTTGGGGGTTCGAATCCCTCCATCCCAGCGATCGGTTCCTTCGTCTAACGGTTAGGACGGGAGATTCTCAGTCTTCAAATAGGGGTTCGATTCCCCTAGGAACTACGAGTGTGAAGCAGGGCAACCACCGGTTGCCCTGTTTTTCCGACAGAGGAAACATCGATGATTACAGCATCCAACATAGGCCTGTCATACGGCACGCAAGTTCTCTTCAAGGAGGTAGACATCAAGTTTACCCCCGGAAACTGTTATGGGATCATTGGAGCGAACGGTGCGGGAAAATCCACGTTTTTGAAGATTCTCAGCGGTGAAATCGAACCGGATACCGGTCAGGTCATCATTACCCCCGGCCAGCGGCTTGCAACCCTGCGCCAAGACCACTTCGCATTCAACGAGTACTCGGTTCTGGATACGGTCATCATGGGATATGAGAAGCTCTACTCGATCATGAAAGAACGGGATGAGATCTATGCCAAAGAGGAGTTTACCGAAGAGGACGGACTGCGCGCCGCCGAGCTGGAAGGCGATTTCGCCGAACTCGGAGGGTGGGAAGCGGAGAGCGAAGCGGCCCAACTGCTCAGCGGACTGGGAATCGCCGATGCGCTCCATGAAAAACAGATGGCTGAAGTGGAAGACTCGATCAAAGTACGGGCTCTGTTGGCCCAAGCGCTGTTCGGGAATCCCGACATCCTCCTTCTTGACGAGCCGACGAACCACTTGGACTTGGAGTCGATCCACTGGCTCGAGGATTTCCTTTCCGACTTTGACAATACCGTCATCGTGGTCTCCCACGACCGGCACTTTCTCAATACGGTGTGCACCCATATCGCCGACATTGATTACGGAAAGATCCAGCTGTACGTCGGCAACTACGACTTCTGGTATCTTTCCAGCCAGCTTGCCGCAAAACAGCAGCGAGACGAGAAACGGCGACGGGAGGAAAAGATCGCCGAACTGAAGGAGTTCATCTACCGCTTCAGTTCCAATGTCGCCAAAGCCCGTCAGGCGACCAGCCGAAAGAAGCTGATCGATAAGCTTACGATCGATGATATCCGTCCCTCCAGCCGCCGCTTTCCCTATGTCGCCTTCAAGCCCAATCGGGAGGTAGGCCGGAATATTCTGGATGTCGACTCCCTTTCCAAATCGATCGATGGAGAGGTGCTGCTCGACAAATTCTCTCTTCACGTGAACGCCGGGGACAAGATCGCGTTCGTCGGGCCGAACCACGCCGCCAAGAGCGCCCTCTTTGAGATCCTCAGCGGCAATGACAAACAGGACGGCGGTACCTACACCTGGGGCGTCACCACGAGTCTTTCGTACTTTCCGAAGAACAACAACCATCTCTTTGAAGAACGGGTTCCGATCGTGGATTGGCTCCGCCGGTACAGTCCCGACCAGGATGAGACCTACGTCCGTTCCTTCCTCGGGCGGATGCTCTTCAGCGGTGATGAAGCGCTGAAGGATCTTACCGTGTTAAGCGGGGGAGAGAAGGTCCGCTGTCTCCTTGCGAAGATGATGCTTGAGGGGGCGAACGTCCTGATCTTCGATGAACCGACCAGTCACCTGGACCTTGAGGCGATCACGGCCCTCAACAACGGATTGATCGAATTCACCGGAAATATTCTGTTCAACAGCCATGACCATCAGTTCGTCGAATCGATCGCGAATCGGATCATCGAATTCACTCCGGGCGGAGTGATTGACAGGATGATGAGCTTTGAAGAGTATTTTAAGGACGAGGGAATCAAGGCGCTCCGAACCGAACTCTACGGAGGAGTGAAGAACGCTTTGGCGCTCTGAGGAAGGTGCCATGTTGATAGCGGTTGATATCGGCAACAGCCATATCGTTGTTGCGGTGCACAGTGGAAAAGAGTGGATCCACTCTTTCCGGATTCATAGCGATCAGAAGAAGACGACCGACGAGTATTTCGTCGTCCTCGAGGCGCTGATGAACAACGCCAAGATCAGCCGTCAGGATATCACCAAAGCGGTCATCAGCAGCGTTGTTCCCAACCTCACCCGGGCGATCGCCAAAAACATCTACAACCTCTTCTCGATCCAGCCTTTGATGGTGAGCCATTCCGTGAACACCAATCTGATCCGCGAGACGATCCCCAAGGAGCTGGGAATGGACCTCTTGGCCAACGTGGCGCAGGCCCACTACGTTCACCCCGATAGATGTGTGATGGTCATCGATTTTGGAACTGCACTGACGTTTTCAACGGTGAACGGGGAGGGAGCGGTTCTCGGGGTCTCGATCGCTCCCGGATTGGTAACAGCGGTGAACTCCCTCTTCGGAGCGACCGCTCAACTGCCTCAGGTCGAATTGAAAACCCCGCCTTCGGTGATCGGGCGGACCAGTCAGGATTCGATCAACGCCGGCATCATGTTCGGATATGCGGGATTGGTGAAATCGATCATCGAGCTGACGGAAGCGGAAATCGGCGAAGAGCTCTATGTGATCGCCACCGGGGGTCTTTCGCGAACGCTCAGCCCCCTGGTTGGACGAATCAATCAGATTGCGCCGATGCACACCCTTGACGGGTTGAAACTGATCAGTGATTTAAACTGAAGCGGCCATCGACGATGATCGGGACTCTCGACCCGTCGGACAGGATCGCATCGACGTTCATGTCACTTGAGCCCACCATGAAGTCGACGTGGACCAGGCTGGTGTTGCACCCCGCTTCGTGAAGCTCTTCCTCGCTTGAAAGCGTGGAACCGTGTTCCAGACAGATCGGATATCCTTCCCCGAGGGCAAGGTGGCAGGAAGCGTTCTCATCAAGCAGGATCGAGTGGAAGATCAAGCCGCTTTGGGCGATCGGGCTGCTTTCATCGACCAGCGCCACTTCCCCGATCCTCCTCGCACCCTCGTCGATCTCGAAGAAACGGTCCAACACTTCTTGACCCTTCTTCGCCGAATGCTCGACAACCTTTCCTTCCTTGAAGACAAGACGAACCTCCTCGGTGGGAGTGTTCAGCACCTCCACCGGGCGGGTCGTCGTCACATACCCTTCGACCTGCATCCGATCGGGAGTGGAAAAGATCTCCTCGGTGGGAAGGTTCGCGAAGAAGCGCTTGCCGGAGGGAAGCGTCTCCGCTCCGCCGACGAAGCGGGCTTCCTTTCTGAACCCGATCGTCAGGTCGGTTCGGGGGCTTTGGAAGTGGAGCGCCTTGAAATCCAACGCGTTGATAAAGTCCATCCGTTTCTGCAGCGTCTCGTGTTTTTCATCCCAAGCCGTTCCGGGATCTTCCCTGTCCAGCAAAAGAATCGGTTTAAGCACCTCAAAAAGATCCTCAGGCTTGGCATCCTCGCCAAGAACCTGCTTCGCCCAGAGCGGTCCCGGGGCGACGCAGACGCACCAGGGCAGCTGATGGCGCATCAGAACCCTCGAGCGGGCTTCGGAAGCCTTTCGGCGGGCGGCGGAAGCGAGCCGGTTCTTCTCAGGATCGAGCGGGCCGTGGTCCAACCGCTCCTCGGTGGAATCGATGCGGATGGAGGACCATCCTTCGCTGATGAATTCATAATCGAGCGCCTTGAGGTAGGCGGGAACGAATTGGACCTCTTCTTCGCTTTGGGCTTCCAAGCGGGAAGAGAGCAGATCGAGGTCATCGGTGAGAATCTGCACGTAGGAAGCCCCCAGGCGGTACGCGGCCTTGCCGAGGGCACGGGCGAAATAGTAGGTCCCCGCTCCGGTGGTGATGAGCACCGCCTTGCCTTTCTGCAGGTTGATGCCTTTGGTGATGATCAATTCCGCATATCGTCGGATATCCTGTTCAGTCATCGTTGTATCTCCTCCTATACGGTGAAAGATCCTTCGGCAATGATTGTCTTCATTGAGCCGTCGGGCTTTTGCATCTCTACTGTAATATCATGGGCGAGGGGGATTTCCAAGTGGGCGATTGATTGTCCAAGGCCAAACAGGTCATCCTCCCCGGTTCCCGCTTTGATCGCATCCACCAGCACGCCTCCGAGATGAAGGATCGAGCGGCACTCTTTTTTGTAATGGGGATGGACGAGGCGGGTGATATAGCGGCACTCCAGGGTGTTGGAATCGGCAAGACTGATTCCGCTTGCCGCGTTGGTTCCCGCATCCACGTCAAAATACTTCTTGAGCGCTTCTTTGCCTTCCCGGGCATCATAGGACACCACAACTCCGTTTTCAATGATGAAGGCGGCATCCGTCACCGGTGTCCCGAACAGGGTAAACGGCGATCCCGAGCGGATCTTTCCATTCACCGAACCGGTTTTGAACGCCGTATGAACCGACTGGACCGGAAGAAGCGGAATATACTCGCGCCCCGAGGGGAGGCGGAACACCCCGCTGATCCATCCGGTCAGGGGGCTTTGTTCGCCGATGAGCTCCGTGTTGCTTCCTTTGATCGAGATCATCCTTCCTGAAGAGGCGTTGAGAAGCTTTTCCCGATAAGAGAGCACGTTTGCCTGCTCCGCCCAGTAGGCGGGCGACCAATCGGAGGTAAGGCGCATCAGGATTCCAAACAGGCTCCACATCTCTTCGCGGCTCACCAAGCGGCCGAGCATGCTTGCCGCCCAGGCGGTTCCCGGGTAGGGGATGTTTGCCCAGGGAATCGATATTCTTCGATCCAGGAAGACCGGATCGGAAAGATGGCCGTAGTGGGCGAGGGTTCGCACTTCATGATGCGGCTCGTTCCAATCCTCGTCTTCATCGTAGGGGAATTCATCCAGATCGACGATATGGGCAAGAACGGAGGTACGTACCTGTGGTCGCATGACCCCTTTTTCAACAGGGTCGATCGGATAGGTCTGAAGCACTTTGCCCATTGATGTCTCGACAATCGTTACAGGCAGTTTGGTCACTTCAGTCGCTTTTCTTGCGACAAGCCGGGCGAAGCTCATCGTCCGGGCGTTGGTGTTGATCGTAAGGCTGTCTCCCTCGCTTAGGCGGAGTTGGATGGCGATGACCAGTTCAGCGTAGCGTTCCTGCATGAGCACTCCTTAGAAGGACACGAAAGGCACCCCATCGGAGTGCCTCTCTAGAGCGCCCTACGGGAGTCGAACCCGCTTCTTCAGCTTGGAAGGCTGAGGTAATACCATTATACGAAAGGCGCATCAACCGCCTCTTTTTATAGTGTATCGTTTCATCTTCGTCAAGTACC
>SHOI01000138.1 GCA_004294855.1 Sphaerochaeta sp.
ATGCTGGAGTGGGGTGATTGGATTCTTCATTCGATGCCCCGCACCCCCGAAGACGGCCTGCAGCACCGGCACGCCGAATTGGAGAACAAAGGCGAGCTCTGGGACGACACCTTGATGATGACCGTCCTCTTCCTTGCCAAAGCCGGAGTGATTTTCGACCTTCCTTCCTACCGCGATGAAGCGGTGTATCAGGTCCTCCTGCACCTCTTCTATCTTGTCGATGTGCAAAGTGGCCTTTTCTATCATGCCTGGTCGTTTGAGCGGATGGACAACTTCGCCAAGGCGTTGTGGGGACGGGGAAACGGGTGGTTGACGATCTTCATTCCCGATTTTCTGGAAGTTCTGGACGTGGAGCCGGCGGTAAGGAAATTCATCGTTACCCGTTTTGTGAGGCAGCTTGAAAGCCTCGCTGAGCATCAGGATGAAAGCGGGTTGTGGCACACCTTGATCAATGACCCCGACTCCTATCTTGAAGCCTCGGGATCAGCGGGGTTCTGTTATGGATTCTATAAGGCGATTGAAGCGGGATACCTTGATAAACAATATCTGGATGTTGCAAACAAAGCCCTGAAAGCGATTGTCGAGCGTATTGACGAAGCGGGGTGCCTCAGGGATGTCTCCTATGGAACGAATGTGGGAACGACCCTCGACCACTATCGAAAGATTCCACTCAGATCGATGCAGTATGGCCAAGGGATGGCCCTCTTGGCTCTGGCGGCAAAGACGAACGGGTGAAATAGCGCAAGTAGTTCGATATATTTTAAGGATTTGTAACGAAGTATGACGACAAAAGAGATGGATCTCCCAAAAAATCGACCGATACCTCCAGCTCTACAACTTCACCCTCAATATCCATGTTTAAAGCGGTCAGTGACGGAGTAAGCCGGATCAACATTGATGCCGTGGTTACCTGTCCGTCAAACTTGCACGACTTTTTAGTGTTCCTCGAGGAGCTCAAAGTCACTCCTGCACGTACTGCCAATCGCCATGTATTTCAAATAACACTTCGTTATGCCGGCCTCCACAACAGGAGACCGGCGTTACCTTCAAAATTTGTTTCCGACAAGGCCGTTATCTTGATAAAACAAAGACGCCGTCTCCGACCGATACAATATGGAGAGCATATTCCAAAAATAACCGCTTGTGAGAAGTTTTCGATGATTGGACGACATGGTATGATGCCAACAAGAAATCAGATGAACAGGCGGACGAAATGGGCATGGTACGGTTTGTTCCGGACGAAGGTCTTTGGCTCAAGGGCAATCTCCACGCCCATTCAACCCTCAGTGACGGCAATTTGACGCCGGATCGGGTGATTGCGGCGTATGAAGAGCGGGGATATGATTTCTTCGCGCTCACCGACCACGATTACTATGCCCGGTATGCCCCGCGTGAAAAGATGATCCTCATCCCCGGTTTCGAGCTTGCCGGATACATGGGCTCGAAACGGGTGCACCTCAACGTGTTCGAGAAGGGGCCGGTCTCCCGATTCGCCCAAGGCCAACGCTTCTCGATACAGGACGAGGAAGAAACCCGCGCTTTCATTGAAGAATATCAGGATGAGTATCTGTTCATGCTCAATCATCCCGACTGGTCGCTTCTGGAGTATCGCGACATCGAGGCGTACGATCAGTTCTTTGCCCTTGAGGTGATGAACTGGGGCACCGAATATTACGACGGGATCGGCGAGGGGTCGTATTTTTGGGAAACAGGTCTTCGTTATGGACGAAGGTGGGGTGCGATCGCAACCGACGACAACCACAACGGATACACGGATGAACCGGGTTGGCCGTTCGGCAATACCGGTAACGACTCCTTCGGCGCCTGGATCATGGTCAAGGCGAAAGTGCGCACCCGCCAAGCGATCATCGCCGCCCTTGAGGCGGGGCATTATTACGCCTCGATGGGGCCGGAAATCCATTCCTTCACCGTTGAAGACGGGTGGGCGGAGGTGCATTGTTCACCGGTGAGCAGGATCATCTTCAGCGGTGAGAACCGCAATTTGAGACGGAGACTTGGAGAAAACCTCACGCACTTTCGCGCTCCGCTGAGGGGAAACAAGGAACACGTCAAGGTTCGGATAATCGATGAAAAGGGCAAGACAGCGTACAGCAACCCGATCTATCTGAAGGATGTGTAACGAGCGGAAAGCAAAAGAAATCCCGGTGAAGAGCCTCCACCGGGATGGTTCGATCTACAGCATCGCTTCGGGGGAGAGGAGCTGATCCAGCTCTTCCTTGCTGAGATGGCCTTCCTCCAGCACGATCTCATACACCGATCCGCCGGTCTTCTGGGCTTTCTTGGCGATTTGGGCGCACAGCTCATAGCCGAGGCGCGGAACCAGATTGGTTATAATGCCGATGGAGTTTTCAACCAGCGAGCGCGAGCGGTCGCGGTTGGCGACGATACCGACGACGCACTTTTCAGTGAGCGTGGATAGACCGCGGGTAAGGCGTTCGATTGAGGTGAAGATCTTGTAGGCGATGAGGGGCTCCATCACGTTCAATTCAAGCTGGCCCGCTTCGGCGGCGATCGCGACGGCGACATCATTGCCGATCACATCAAAGGCGACCTGGTTCATCACTTCGGGGATGACCGGATTCACCTTGCCCGGCATGATCGAAGATCCCGGCTGCATCGGGGGCAGGGTGATTTCGCTGATTCCCGTCCGCGGTCCCGAGGAAAGGAGCCGAAGGTCGTTGGAAATCTTGGAAACCTTCACTGCGATCCGTCTGAGGAAGCCGCTCACTTCCACGAAGGTTCCGGAATCCTGAGTGGCCTGCACAAGGTCTTTCGCAGGATGCAGGGGAAGCTTGGTCAACGTTGCCAGATGGGCGGTGACCACTTGGGCATAGCCTTTCGGCGCGTTGATGCCGGTGCCGATCGCAGTCCCTCCCATGTTGATTTCCGTGAGGAGGGTTTGAATCTCTTTTAATCGGACGATATCCTCCTCAACCGATACCGCCCAGGAGGCGAACTCCATCCCGAGGGTCATTGGAACCGCATCCTGCAGCTGCGTTCGACCCATCTTCAGCACGTCGCTGAATTCAACGCCTTTATCGGCAAGGGCCTTTTTCAATCCTTTCAAAGCATCGTGCAGGTCGTCAAGCATGTGGTGGATTGCTATCCGGATTCCCGAAGGACACACATCGTTGGTCGATTGTGAAAGGTTGACGTGGTTGTTGGGGTGCACGGCATCATAGACGCCTCGTTCTTTGCCGAGCAGCTCGAGGGCGCGGTTGGCGATCACTTCGTTTGCGTTCATGTTCACCGAAGTTCCCGCTCCTCCCTGAATCGCATCGATCGGGAACTGGTCATCCATCTTTCCGGCGATCATCTCCTCGCTGGCCTTGATGATCACCTCGCCGATCTGTTTGTCTAGGATCTTGAACTCCATATTCGCCAAGGCGCAGGCTTTCTTGATATAACCCAAAGCCTTGATGTACTCCGGGAAAGCAGAAATCGGGGTGTTGGAGATAACGAAGTTCTCCATCGCCCGGACGGTTTGCACCCCATAGTATGCATCTACGGGCACCTGTTTTTCTCCAAGAGAATCGTGTTCAATTCTAAACTTTTTCATCGAAGCTCCTCCATGAGTATAGAAACTGGTAACATCACTACCTTCAGTGTACACCGTAACGATGAAAAAAGACATTGAAAAAGAACTCAATCAAAGATCGGTATTCTTCGGAATAGATAAAAAAAGAGG
>SHOI01000139.1 GCA_004294855.1 Sphaerochaeta sp.
TTGGAGAGGTGGAACCCTCCGATGACCCGGGTGGGGTAGTGTCCCTTCAGAAGCCTGTACTGCTCGACGATGTTCACGATTCCCAGATGGCTGCATCCGCTGAAAAGGACTTTTTCTCCATCTTCCTCGATCCCGAGGTAGTGTTCATGGTCGAAGGGATCGACAGTCATCACCTCGTCCCTCTCGACGTAGAGCGTCCTGTTCCCCTCGGGAACGAACTCCGTTCCTTCGATCCTGCCGAAGAGAAACGCCCCGTCGCCAAGATCGGTGTACTCATCGCTGAAGATGAAGCGGTCGCTTTGCTTGAGCTCCTCATCCAGACCGGCGTACACCAAGGTCTCTTCATCCCGTTTGCTGTAAAAGGAACCGAGGGCGGTCTCCTTCAGGTAGATCGGCGCATGGCTATTGAGGGCGAGGAAACGGTTCATCCCTCCGCTGTGGTCCCAGTGTCCGTGGGAAAGGACCGCAAAGTCGGCTTTGGAAAGATCGACGCCCAAGACCCGGGCGTTCTCTTCAAAAAGGGTGGTGGCCCCGCTGTCGAAGAGGATCTTCCTCGACTCCGTCTCGATCCACAACGAAAGGCCGTGTTCCGAACCCAAGAGGGGGTCGGTGGAGACATTCTCCACGAGCGTCGTGATTCTCATAGTGCTTCCAGCTCCTTCATCACCTTGTGATAGATCTCTTGAATCGCCTCGCTTGCCGGACCGCCGCGTTCGATGAGCGACTGTCCGCTGTTGATCGCAGCGACCGCTTCCCTGTCGTAGGGGATCGTCCCTAGGAAGGGAAGAGCCTCCTTGGCGCAATAGTGCCTGATCCGTTCGGTAAGCTCCTCGTTCACATCGCTCTTGTTCACGATGACGCAGATCGGCACCTGCAGCTGCCGGGCGTTTTGAATCACCCGCTTCAGATCGCTGAGCCCTGAAAGCGAGGGTTCGGCGACCATCAGAACCAGATCGACCCCGGTCAGGGAAGCGATGACGGGACACCCGATGCCGGGGCTACCGTCGAGGATCGCGAATTCCGCCTTGTCTTTGATCTGCTTTTTCACCTCGGTGACCAGAAGACCGGTGGTGCCGCTACCCATCTTCAGCGTCGCGGTGGAGAACGTTTCGTCGTCCCTTGTATGAAGCTCGATCGTTCCGGCGACGGTCTCTTCGAGGCTGATTGCCCCGGCGGGACACACGTGGGTGCAGAAGGTGCATCCTTCACAGAGGTGGGCAGTCACCCGATAGGGGTTCTCGGCGATCGCATCGAAGCGGCAGACTTGATAACACAAGCCGCACTCGGTGCACCGATTGGGGTCGATGACCGCTTTAGGCAGGTCGTAGTAGGGTTTGGTTGTGTGGTTGTCAAACGTTCCCAATGCCAGATGGAGGTTCGGGGCATCCACGTCGCAGTCGGCGTATGCCTTTGCCTGACTGAGTTGAATCAGGCCGGTCGCGACGGTGGTCTTTCCGGTTCCGCCTTTACCGCTGAGCAGCAAGAGTTGCTTCATCGACAACCTCCTTCAGGAGTTCAAGGAAGAACGTCCGATACTTCTCGCTTCGCTCGACGAGGAGCTCGGCGTTGGAGTTCTCCAGCGCCACATATGAATCATAGGGCAGGGACCCGAGAATCTTCAAGGTTTTTTCCTTGGCGTAGAGCTCCGACGGATTGATTCCGTCTTCGACTTTGTTGAGCAATACCCCCGCCGGCTTGTTCATCACCTGAGTCAGCTCATGGACCAGGGCGAGGTTCTGAGCGCCGAAGATCGTCGGCTCGGCGACCAGAATGCAGTAGTCGGCGTGGGCGATCGTCTCAAGGACCAGACACCCCGAGCCCGGGGGGCTGTCGATGATGGAAAGATCGTCATCGAGTTTTTTCAGGAGTTCCTTGATGATCGGGACCCCGGTGCTTTCGCCGATGTGCATCGTTCCTGTATGGACGGAAAGGGAGCCGCGCCTGCCCCGTCGGATCGTCCCGATCACCCGTTTCGTCTCCGTGAGCGCCTGCCGGGGACACAGGTGGGTGCAGAGCCCGCAGGCATGGCAGATCTCATCGAAGATCATCAGTTCGCCGGGGATGTAGGCGAGGGCTTTATACACGCACGCATCGACGCAGACCCTGCATCCGTCGCACGTGTCCATATCCACGACGGGCTTGAGGGAGGTGACCTCCTCTTCTTCAATGTCGGACGGCTTCAGGAAGAGGTGTCCGTTGGGCTCTTCGACATCGCAGTCGAAGTATCCTCCTTTCTCCGCTACAGCGGCCAGGTTCACCGAAACGAGGGTTTTGCCCGTTCCGCCTTTGCCGCTGAGAACCGCTATCTTCATATATCATCCTTTGTTGATCCCGCCGGGGTGGACTTCGTTCAGCTCCTCAAGGGAATGATCGAGGACTTTGGCGATATTGTCGGCGATCGAAAGGTTCACCGCCTTCAGCACCTTGATCTTCGCTGTGGTGAGCACCTTCGCCGCATGATCGCCGAGGCGGAAGGTGACAAGGGCGTCGATCTTCCGATCCACCAGATTCTGGGCGGCTTCGACTCCCGCTCCACCGGAGCGTTCGACGGCTTTGTTCTCGACGAACGTCGACTGTTCTTTTTCCGTGTCATAGATGCAATAATAGGGACTGCGTCCGAAGTTGACGCTGATGACGCTGTCTAAACTTTTTTCTTCTGCCGGAATTGCGATAATCATTACCATTCTCCTCTCTGGCCGCGCCTTCTGCCTTGGCCGCAGCCGCGGCCGCAGCCATGGCCGCCTCCGCGGTGTTCGCGCAGGCGATAATCGCCGCCCCGGATGGAAAGGATTTTTCCTTCGACCAGGGCGGTCGATACTTTCCGTCGAGCGACGTTGTAGATTCCTTGAATCGTCGATCGACCCACGCCCATCTCCAGAGCGCATTCTTCCTGAGTCATCCCCACCGTGTCGATGAGGCGGAGAGTTTCATACTCGTCCACGCTCAGGATGATCGCATCCCCACGATTGGGCGGGCCCGCAAGGGGCCCGAACTCGGTTACTTGAGGAAGGGAGCAAACGTTGCGGAACTTCCTCGGTCGGCTCATTCTTCCTTGCCTTCCTGCTCAAGCAATTCATCAATCCGCTTCAGTTCTTCCTGAAGAACCCGCTTGCGGTCTGCAAGGGTGTAGGGTTGTGTGCCCAGACCCCAGCCCATTCCCATGCCCATTCCCATTCCGAATCTCCTGCCCCGGCCAAAGCCCCGGCTGTATCCAACCTCGCGGCGGCAGGGGCCCATGCCGCGTCCACTCATCGGGCCGTAGCCCATCGGTCCTGTTCCGTCTCTATATGGCATATGTGCCTCCTTATGAATGATGTTCTCTTTCTGTTAATGGCATATGCCAATAACTGGGTGTACTGTACCACTATTATTGGCATATGTCAATAACCATGGATGAAAATGGTTCTACCCTGATATGTCCATCATTCCTGATCGGGCGGATTCGCCTTCATATAGGCGTGGTCTTCGGCGATCTCGTCCACCAGCTCTCCGAGGGTGCGCTTCAATGAGTGCCCGGTGCTTTTCGCAAAGGCGACATCCGCATCCGGCAGGACGGTCTTCACCGCCCGGATCGCCATATACAGCTCTTCACGGCTGAAGCCATGAAGGATCATGACCCGTTGTTCCTGTGTTTCCATGATCAGATGGTAGCCTTGGATGGAGGGGAGGGCAAGAGGAGGGGAAGCTGAAGAA
>SHOI01000029.1:0-7460 GCA_004294855.1 Sphaerochaeta sp.
TCGAGATGAACCAGTCCTTCTATCTCTCCGACTCGATCCGACCGGTCTACAGCGACCTGCCGTTTCTTGTGGCAGGGCAGGCGTCGATCGGATTTGAGTGCAGGTGGTGATTCTCTTATCTCAGCAGATTATCCAGAACATGTGTCTTGGTTCGCCATCGGGGATTTGCTTTGACCTTGAGGTCGAGGCGGAGCTTGCGCTTGGGGAAGATGGAACGGATCTCCGGTTCGACCGCTTTGCGGATCTTCGTCATATTCTCTCCGCCCTTGCCGATCACGATGCCCTTCTGGGATTCCCGCTCGACGACGATGAACGCCCGAATCCAGATCGTGTTGGTCTCTTCCTTGTATTCGATGTCCGCCACGTCCACGTAGATCGCATGAGGAAGCTCCTCGGTGACGAGGGCGATCGCTTTTTCCCGGATCAGCTCGGCGATCCGGAACTCCAGCTCCTGGTCGGTGTAGGCGTTTTCGTCATAGAGAAGCGGGCCTTCGGGGGCGACCTTGAAGAGCTCGATCAGGACCTCGTCGATTCCCTCGTCGTTTTTAGCGCTTCCGATGAGGATCGGGGAAGAAGGCAGCTGTTCCTTCAGAAATCCTTTCGCCTCCTCGATCTCCTCCTCGGTAAGGATGTCCGCCTTGTTGATCAGGCAGATGACCGGGGTTTTCAGTTTGGCGAGCGTCCGGGCGAGCGAGAGCTCCTCCTCCTTGGCGCTCCGCTTTCCGTCAATGAGATAGAGGACCAGGTCGCTTTCGCTCAGGCTCTTGACCGCGGTCTCCTGAAGGCGGAGGTTCAGAACCCGGGTACCAAGGTGATAGCCGGGGGTGTCGATGAAGATCAGCTGGCCCCGCTGATCGGTGTAGATCCCCTTGATCGCATTGCGGGTGGTCTGAGGAGTTTTTGCCGTGATCGAGACCTTCATCTCGCAGATCGTGTTCACCAGCGTTGATTTTCCCGCCGAGGGGCGGCCAACGACCGCTACCGTTGCAGATTTCATATCTTCAGTATATCTTCCTTGCCGGTGTGTGGGAATCTCGTTTTGATGCTTTTCATCTCCTTGCAATTTGCCTATACTTGATATATCCATTCTATCGTTCGAAAGTGAGGCCGTCATGGCGGAAGAAAAAAAGAAAACGCAAAGTGAAGCACAACTGCAGGAAAAGCTGCTGAAGACCCGCAGCGTTCTGTTAAGCGGTGAAATCAATAAGGAAAGCGCCGATGAAGTGATCAGGCAGCTCCTTGTCTTGGAAGGGGAGAGCAATGAGCCGATCAGGCTCTACATCAACAGCCCCGGAGGGGATGTGGATGCCGGATATGCGATCTTCGACATGGTCCGCTTCATCAACGCCCCGGTGACGATGATCGGGATGGGCCTTGTGGCGTCCGCCGCGGTGCTCGTCCTCCTGGCGGTTCCTTCAGAGCGGCGGATCGCTCTGCCGAACTCAACCTACCTGATCCATCAACCGATGAGCGGCATGAGGGGGGTCGCCACCGACATCGAGATCCACGCCCAATACCTTGAACGCCTCCGCTCGAAGCTCGATTCCCTGATTGCAAGCGAAACCGGCAAGAGCGTTGAAGAGGTTGCCAACGATACCGACCGTGATCATTGGCTGACGAGCGAGGAAGCGCTTTCGTACGGGCTTGTAAGCCGCATTGTCGCCGAACGGTCCGCATTGTAATCCGATATGCCCAAGACGAAGTATTTAAGCGACAAAGAAAAACGAATTGGCCAAAAGCACATGTATCGCCAGGAAGTGTTCAATGGCATCTCCTTCAGCCTGATGGGCGAGACCGTCGTGTATCTGCTTGCACTCTATTTCGGTGCCGGCAATTTCGCCCTGGGCTATATCTCCTCGGTGATATTTCTTGCCGGAATAATCCTTCCCGTTGTCCCCCGGATGCTCAAGGGAAAGCATCACACCAGGACGCAATCCTTCGTGTGGCACTTCCGCGGGCTCGTGGGACTGGGGTACCTCGGCCTGTTCATCGTCAGTGGAGATTGGGCGGTATTTCTGTTGTTGACGGTGTATACCCTCTATAATCTGGTACGGATGATCGGGATCGCTCTGAACGATTCGACGATGAAATCGATCAGCAGCCCCTCCAATCGGGGCAAGGTCGTGGCGAATGCGAACGTCGCGTATCAAAGCTCGTCGATGACGGTCCGCCTGATCATGACCGCCGTCTTCGCTGTTCAGCGCTTCAGCGGTCTTGTAGGCCTGGTTACGATGCAGGTGCTTGGAGTCGTCGCCAACTGTTTCGCAAGCCGCGAAATAAAAAAGATTCCCTCCCGGATGGTCATCACCCACAAGCCGGGGCGAACCGTCTGGACGTTGTTCACCGAAGCGATGGCCCAGCCGGTGCTGAGGCGCCGGCTCTTGCTGAAGTGGCTCGCCACCGGGGTAACGGTCATTTTCGGGCTCACGACCCCGTTCTTCCGCATTGAACTGGGTTCATCCAACGGCATCGTCGTCCTCTATTCCGTGTTGCTCGGTCTTTCGGTGATGGTCGCTTCATGGGTGTCGAAGCGATTTTCCGACCGCCTCGGCTCCAAGCCGCTGGTTGTTATTTCGACGCTCTTCACCTTGGGGTTTTTCGCCCTTTGGGCGATTCTTCCCCGAACCCTCCACTTCGCCTGGTTCTTTGGCCTCGGGTTCCTCACGAACACCTTTGTGGCGCTGATCAACCTCTTGACGTTCCGCCTTTTGACCCAGGTGATGCCGGATGATGAGCTTGTCTCCTTCAACTCGATGGTCAACTTCATCAACGGAATCGTCGCTTTCGGCGTCGGAATGCTCAGCGGGTTTTTGGCGAACTTCACCCAAGGAAGCTTGCTGTTTCATGGCACGGCGCTCGGAAACGGGTATACCCTCGTCTTCATTTTCGGTTTCGCCCTGATCCTGGTCGAAGCTCTGGTCGCTCTCAGAATCCAGGAGATCGGGGCTTACTCATCGCAAGCCGCCGCCCAGGTGGTGTTTTCGATGCACGGAATCCGGGCGGTTTCGATGATCGAGCGGCTGGAGCGGACAAGCGACCCCGCCAAGCGGCGGATGCTGATGCACAACCTCGGGGGGAACGTGAACTACCTTGCGACAAGCGAGCTCCGCTCGATTCTCGCCAGCCCCTTCCACGTCGACAAGCTTGAAGCGGTCAGGGCGATCGGCGACCGGCCCCGAAAGTCGTTGCTGGATGATCTGATCAGGGTCGCCCAGGATGACGACTCCTATGTTCAGCTTGATGCGATCGCCGCCCTCGGCTCCTACCGGAAGGAAGAGAAGGCGAAGAGCGCCCTCGTCGACTTGCTGCTCCATGGCCGATGGGCTTCGGTCCGCTCAATGGCGTCAAAGTCGCTCGCTCGGATCAGCGATTCGGATGAGTACCTCAACGTGGTCAATGAGCTCAGCCGTTCAGCCAAGCATATCGACGAAGTGATCGACTATCTGGTCGCCAAGCGCTTCATGGACAAAGAAGGAAGGTTCTTTCAGGAGTTCTTCATCTTCGTTGAACAGGGACGCAGCGGCACGTTCCGTCAAACCGGCTATTCGGTCGTCGCCTCCCTGCTTCGCTTCGGTCCGCCGAGTCTGGCCTCCCTGTATGAAGAGCGTAACCTGAGCTCGACGAAAGCGTATCTTGCCGGCTTCCTCTCCGAAGCCCGCGATCTGACGATGATCGATCAGAACTACAACCTCATCATTCAGATCTTTGCAAAAGAGCAGTGGTCCAAGCTGATCGATCTCTGCCTGGAGTCCCTGCGTTCAAGCGATGTGCAGGCGGATTCGAGTCTGGACAACCTGAAGAAAGGATTGCTGAAGGTTGAAACGATGAGCTTGGAATCTTTTGACGTGGTCGACATGGTCGCGCTCCTCTATTTCACCTATTTCATCTGCAAGAGCCAGAACAGCTGAAGCGAAGCGGCGGCTTTTCCCCCTTACGGGGCATGATCGTCCTTCTTCTCATCCTCATCACCTCATGTTTCGGATGCTCGTGCGATATTCCCGCCGATGAGCATGTCTTCCGGGTTCTCTCCTACAACGTGGAAAACCTCTTCGATGCGACCCTCGACGGAACGGAGCATGCCGAGTACCAAGACCCCGGGAAGTGGAGCGAACGCTCCTATCGGCTCAGGCTCAGGAACCTCGGCAAGATCCTGCTTGACCCGGCTCTCAACCATCCCGACGTGATCATCCTTCAGGAGATTGAGAATGAACGGGTCATGGAGGATCTGCTTTCCTTTCATCTGGCGAAGAAGGGGTACCGCTCGTATGCGGTCGCCCGGACGGAGGGTTCGCCGATCAGCGTCGGGGCGATCAGCCGCCATCCGATCGTCCGCTCCTCGGTCCATGCGGTTCCCGGGGGACGGAACATATTGGAAGTCGTCATCTCGACTCCCGTCGAAGAGGTCGTCATCTTCGCCCTGCACGCCAAAAGCCAGATAGGGGGGTTCAGTGAAAGCGAGCTCCTTCGAATCGAGAATGCGAAAAGCGTCTCCTTGGCGAGCAGGGACCATGTCGATAAAGCGGTCCTCATCTGTGGCGATTTCAACCAGAATCCGAGGGTCGTCCATCAACACGAGGGAGTGCAGACCGCCCTCGTTGACGTTGTCCACCCGAATGCGAAGCTCTATGGTCGGGCGGGGTCGCTGCTGATCAGCGGGAATGCGGATTTCCTGGGTCCGGGAATCTTCTACAATCCCTACCTTGCCGAAGACTGCCGCCTTGCAGGGTCGTACTGCTATGGGGGAGTCTGGCACCGATACGATCAGATCCTTCTTTCTCCTTCGCTGTTCGACCGCAGGAACTGGGAGTATTCCACCTTCGAAGTGATCCGTTTTCCCTACCTGCTCAAGGGCGATGGAACTCCGAAGCGCTGGGATCTCAAAACGCTCAGCGGCTACAGCGACCATCTGCCCGTGATGGTCACCCTCACTCGGAGCCCCTGGGAAATTTGAGCTCGTAAAAGATCTGCTCCAGCTCCAAGGCGATGTTGATGTTGTGGACGACCGGCATCCGGCCATCCTTCCGGGCTTGGGCTTTGATCGTGATCGGGGTGAAATTGAGAATGCCCATCACTCCGCTGCCAAGGAGCCGTTCGTAGCTGTCATTGGCCGCCTGCTCGGGTACGGCGAGAATCCCCACCTTTACATCGAGGGCTTTGACGACCTCGTCGATCCGGCTGAGCGGATAGATGGGAATCGGGTGGGAGGAGTCGCTGTAGACCAACGGATCGCTGTCGAAACCGGCGACCACCCGGATTCCGTCCTGCTCAAAGCCGCTGTAGTGCATCAGTGCTTTTCCGATTCGTCCGCACCCGAGAATGATGCAGTTCTGGCTGTCTCCTTTGCCCAAAAGCTCCGCCAGCGAGGCAAGCAGTTCGGAGAGCGCGTAGCCGCCCCGTTTTTGGCCGTAGATCCCCAGTTGGGAGAAATCCTTGCGGACCGTCGCAGCGGAAACGCCGGCGGCATCGGCGAGGTTATGAGCGAACACGCGTTCAAGGCCGATCGTCTTCAGACGGTTGAGGGTCCGGAAATATCGAGTTACACGCACCAATTGGTCGTTGTTCATTGGATTTTCTCCTTATAATATGAATGAAAGAATATTAATTTTGAATTTAGCGTAAACATATCGTGTTATATTCAAAAATACAATGCGTTTGCTTGGACAGTTTTCAGAATTTATATGTACATCTTTGCGTTTAAGGGGTAATGTATCACCGAAACCAGATGGATACTGGAGGATCTATGACTGAAACAAACACCGTAACCTTCTCCCCCGAGCTTGTGAATTTCATCAAAACGTGGAAGGACAAGCCCGGCAACCTGATCATGGTCCTGCACCAGGTGCAGGAAGAGCACGGCTACATCTCCCGCAGCGCGGCGGATCAGGTGGCGGCGATGCTCGATGTTCCGCTTGCCACGATTTGGGGGGTCGTCTCGTTCTATCACTTCTTCAAGCTGACCAAGCCTGGAAAGCACAATATCCAAGTTTGCATGGGGACTGCGTGCTATCTCAAAGGCGGCCAGCCGTTGATCGACGAGCTGTCGAAGCAGCTGAAGATCGGCGTCGGTGAAGTGACGGAGGATGGAAACTTTTCCCTTCAAGCAGTTCGCTGCGTTGGATGTTGCGGCTTGGCTCCCGTCTTGACTGTCGGAGCCGAGGTGTTCGGAAAAGTCACCAAAGACGAGATCGCATCAATCATCAAGCAGTTCTCCTGACGGAAGGCGTATGCATATCGCGATCACCGACTACGTGCTTGAAGTGGTGCAGAACGCGTTCGAGGCGAACAGCACAAACACGCGTCTGATGCTCCAAGAGACCGCTGAAGCGATCAGCGTAACGGTGGCGGACAACGGCAAGGGGATGAGCGAAGAGGTGATGAAGCGGGCGCTTGATCCGTTCAGCACCGAAGAGGGGAAGCACCCGCTTCGAAAGGTTGGACTGGGGTTGAGTTTTTTAAGTCAGGCGACCGAGCTTGCCGGCGGGAAACTGACCCTCCAATCGGAAGTCGGGGTGGGAACGACCGTCCACTTCACCTTCGACCCCGCTTCGATCGATACCCCGCCGCTCGGCGATGTGGTGTCGACGTTCATGACCCTGCTCGCCCACCCGAAAGCGGAATCGCTGGTGATCGAACGAAAAACGGAAACCGACGGATACGCGCTGGACCGTCAGGAATTGATAGACGTGCTGGGCGACCTTGAAATGAGCGGAAGCCTGCACTTGTTGAAAGAGTACATTGCGAGCCAAGAGGCCGCGTTGAGTTGAGGATACTATGGCAAAAATGACACTTGAAGAGCTGAGAAGGCTCCGTGAGGAAAAACAGGAAGCTCTGGAGAAGCGCTCCATCGAGGGCAAGGACTTCAGAATCATCATCGGCATGGGAACGTGCGGAATCGCCGCCGGAGCGAAGGAAACGCTGGCAGCATTCCTTTCCGTTCTGGATGAGGAGAAGATCAAGCACGTGGCGATCACCCAGACCGGGTGCATGGGCCTGTGCCACGTCGAGCCGACAGTGGAGGTCATTCTTCCCGATATGCCGCCGGTGATCTACGGGAACGTGGATGCGGATGTGGCGCGCAGGATCGTGGCCGAACATATTCTCGGAAAACGCCTAGTGACGGACCATATGTTCGATCGCCCGGCAATCGATATCATCACACAGGGTGGGGGCAGATAATGGCATTTAAACACTACATCCTGGTTTGCGGCGGTACGGCCTGCGAGTCGAGCAAAGCCGACGCAATCTACCAGAATCTGATCAAAGAGTGCGAAGCCAACGGGATTGTCGATGAGGTGCAAATCGTCAAGACGGGCTGTTTCGGCTTCTGTGAGCAAGGACCGATCGTCAAAATCCTGCCGGAAGATTCCTTCTATGTGAAGGTCGAGCCCTCCGACGCCAAGGAACTGATCGCCGAGCACATCATCAAAGGCCGGCAGGTCGAGCGGCTGCTGTATGACAAG
>SHOI01000029.1:7560-20424 GCA_004294855.1 Sphaerochaeta sp.
GATCGCCGAGCACATCATCAAAGGCCGGCAGGTCGAGCGGCTGCTGTATGACAAGGACTTGTCGAAGAAGCACGCCAAGGTGGAGGACATCCAGTTCTACCAGAAGCAGTTCCGGGTCGTGCTCCGCAACTGCGGCACAATTGATCCCGAGAACATCGACGAGTACATCGCCCGGGACGGCTACCGCGGTCTTGAACGGGCCCTCTTCGAGCTGACGAGCGATGAGATCATCAGCGAGCTCCGAACTTCCGGGCTCCGCGGACGCGGCGGCGCGGGCTTCCCGACCTGGATGAAGTGGAACTTCACCAAAGCCGTCGAGAACGATGTGAAGTATGTCGTATGCAACGCTGACGAGGGAGACCCCGGCGCGTACATGGACCGCTCGACGCTGGAAGGCGATCCCCACTCCGTCCTGGAAGCGATGACGATCTGCGGAAAGACGATCGGCGCGAAGAAAGGATTCATCTACATCCGGGCCGAGTACCCCCTTGCGATCAAGCGCTTGGAGATCGCGATGGCCCAGGCGCGTGAGTACGGTCTTTTAGGTCAAAATATTCTTGGCAGCGGCTACGAGTTCGACATCGAGATCCGCCTTGGCGCCGGAGCGTTCGTCTGCGGCGAGGAGACCGCCCTGCTTCGATCGATCGAAGGCAAGCGGGGAATGCCCACGCCCCGGCCCCCCTTCCCGGCGGTCAAGGGACTTTGGAATCGGCCGACGGTGATCAACAACGTTGAAACCTGGGCGAACATCCCGGTGATCATTGCCAAGGGCGGCAACTGGTTCAACCGGATCGGCACCGCCGACTCGAAAGGAACGAAAGTCTTCGCCCTGACCGGAAAAATCCGGAACTCCGGCCTGGTCGAAGTGCCGATGGGAACCACCCTCCGCGAAATCATCTACGACATCGGCGGAGGAATTCCCAACAACAAGAAGTTCAAAGCCGTCCAGACCGGCGGACCCAGCGGGGGAGTCATCACCGAAGACTACCTCGACACCCCGATCGACTTCGGTTCCCTGGTCAAGGCCGGCTCGATGATGGGCAGCGGCGGAATGATCGTCATGGACGAGGACGACTGCATCGTCGACGTCTCGAAGTTCTACCTCGATTTCACCGTCGAGGAGTCGTGCGGCAAGTGTGCTCCCTGTCGGATCGGCGGGCGTTCGCTGCTCAACATTCTGGATAAGATCACCCTCGGCAACGGGACGATGGAGGATTTGAATACCCTGGAGAAGATCGGGGAAGCGATGCGCAAAGGCTCGCTCTGCGCCCTTGGCCAGACCGCTCCGAACCCGGTCGCCTCCACGCTGGCTCACTTCAGGGATGAATACATTGCCCATATCGTGGACAAGAGGTGTCCGAGCGGAACGTGCAAGAATCTGGTGACGTACTCGATCAATCCCGAGAAATGCACCGGCTGCACCCTCTGTGCCCGCAAGTGTCCGGTCAATGCAATTACCGGTGAACGGCGAGAGCCGCACGTGATCGATCCTTCGGTCTGCATCAAGTGCGGAGTCTGTCATGATGTCTGTCGCTTCGGCGCCGTATTGGTCTCTTAGGAGGACGCAAGGTGAGTGATTTTCAAGTAAAAATAAATGGGATCTCTGTTGATGTAACAAGAGGAATGACGGTGCTGCAGGCGGCGACGCAGGCGGGAGTGAAGATTCCCACGCTCTGTTACCACGATGACTTGGTGCCGTTCGGATCGTGCGGTCTCTGCATCGTCAAGCAGGAGGGCTCGGCGAAGATCATTCGGGCGTGCTCCGCTCCGGTCGTTGAAGGGCTGAGCGTGATCACCCACGATACCGAGCTCTTTGAGGTCAGGAAGACGATCCTCGAGCTGATTCTTTCAACCCACCCCTCCACCTGCCTCTCGTGCATCCGCAACGGGGAGTGCGAGCTTCAGGATCTGGCCGCCGAATTCGGCATCCGCGAGCAGCCCTTCGAAGTACGGCTGAGCGACCGGCCGAAAGACACTTCCACCGCCTCGATCGTCTTCGAGCCGGAGAAGTGCATCAAGTGCGGACGCTGCGTCCAGGTGTGCCAGGATCTGCAAGGAGTGTACGCCCTCGAGTTCATCGGGCGCGGCGACATGACGGTGATGGCTCCGGCGGCGATGATGAAGCTGGAGGACAGCCCCTGCGTCCGCTGCGGCCAGTGCGTGGTCCACTGCCCCGTCGGCGCCATTTACGAGAAGGATCAGGTCGCCGACTACATCAAGGCGATGAACGATCCCGAGAAGCAGATCGTCGTGCAGATCGCCCCGGCGATTCGGGTCGGCTTGAGCGAATCCTTCGGCCTTCCCGTCGGAACGGTCACGACAAAGAAAATTTATGCCGCCATCCGGCGCCTCGGCGCGGTGGCGGTGCATGATACGAACTTCGGAGCGGACCTGACGATCATGGAGGAGGGGAGCGAACTGCTTGGCCGGATGAGCGACGGCGGTCTGCTTCCCCAGCTGACCTCCTGCTGTCCGGCGTGGATCGACTATGTGCAGAAATACTACCCCGATCTGCTTGAGCACGTCTCTTCGGCGAAGAGCCCGATGCAGATGGTGGGAGCGATCCAGAAGACTTACTGGGCGGAGAAGATGGGAATCGATCCGGCAAAGCTGTTCACCGTGGCGATCATGCCGTGCACCGCGAAGAAGCATGAAACGATTCGCGACAAGGCGATGTTCTCAAGCGGACATCAGGATGTCGACCTTGTGCTGACGACCCGGGAGTTCGCCCGTCTGATCAAGCGGGTGGGAATCGATTTCCTCTCGCTTCAGGAAGAGGAAGCGGACAACCCGATCGCCGAATACTCCGGTGCGGGGACGATCTTCGGAGCGACCGGAGGGGTGATGGAAGCGGCGATTCGGACCGCCTACAACGTCGTTACCGGAAAAGAGCTTGAGAACATCGACGTCGAAGTCGTGCGAGGCCTTGAGGAGATCAAGAAAGGGACGGTGGATTTTGACGGCACGCCGGTGCGCGTGGCGGTCATCCACGGACTGTCGCACGCCAAGGAAGTGATGGATGAGATTCGAGCGGCCAAAGCGAAGGGTGAACGGGCTCCATATGAGTTCGTTGAAGTGATGGCCTGTCGGGGCGGATGCATCGCCGGAGGCGGACAACCCTACGGCGCGACGGACATCCTCCGCAAGGAGCGGGCGGAGGGACTCTATCAGGATGACCGGCAGTCCGCCATCCGCTGCTCCCACCAGAACGAGGCGATTCTGAAGCTCTACGAGGAGTACTTCGAGAAACCGCTGAGCGACAAGGCTCACCACCTGTTGCATACCACCTATCAGGAGATTCCTGTTTACAAGGCCTGATAGTTGGCCAGTATCCATTTGTGCCCAGCCGGAAGGCTGGGCACATTCGATTCTTCGATGTTCTGAGGATCAGTCGCAGATCTGATAGAGCAGAAGCGATTGAGCGGTCTCCGAAGTGACGACTAGGTGGGTTCCGTCGGGGGAGATCTCCATGTCGGTTCCGTTGAACGAGCCCATCGGGATCGTCTCGATGTGGAAGAGTTCCTCGGTGCCTTCGCTGATCTCATACACATCCAGAGCCCGTTCGCTTGGACTGAGGGTGTAGAGGTACCGCATCGAGGGGGAGGTCACCATCTGCGTGATTCCCCGAGCCGTTCCGTGTCCGTCGCCTTTGCTGTACACATCCGTCTGAGTCATCGCATCGCCTTGGGCTGTGTATCTGCAGCGGACGAGGTTGTTGGCGGTGGAGTAGACAAACGTCTCCTCGCCGATGAAGCAGACGCTCCGAGCCCCGGTGACATACGGCGTGTCCTGCAGATAGAGCTTCATGTTTTGAACCATCGTGCCGGTGGCCGCCGATCGGCTGGCGATCAGGACGCAGTTGTACTGCGAGCTTACCAGCACGGTGTGGTTGGAACTCGGACTGGTGTCCCAGTCGCTGAACTCATACCCGCTCGAGTGGAACGCCTGGCCTACGTTCTGCTTCAGCTCTTCGGCGGTCGCCGAGTTGATCAGGACGGCGGTGATCTCGTTTTTTCCACCGATGAGGCCGTACAGATATCCGTTCAGCTTGTCCAGCCTGAAGTTGGAGAGCTTGTTGAACCGGAGAACCGTACTGCCCTTGGAGTAGTAGATGTTGTCTTTCACAAGCCGAAGGGTGAGCTCGTGGGTCGAGGGGTTGTAGAGATAGAGGCTGACCCTCGGTCCGTCCTCGTCACTGATGATCACCTGACTACTGAGCGGATCATAGTAGATGTCGGTCAGTTTCTTCGTGTGATACCCGCTCATCGCCCTCGTGTACGTGTGAAGCACTTCAAGGGAGCCGCGGACGATTCGGCACACATGGATCGCCTGCTCGGTGTTGTTCCCCACGATGAGGATGTTGTTGGGCAGGAGTTTGGTGACGCACCCCGCATCGATCGTGATTCCGTCGCTGGAAGAAGAGACGTTGCGCAGGAGCACCGGAACGCCCGAGGTGCCGATGACTTTCGATTCAAAGGAGATCGTCGCCGATCCCAGGGAGGCGAGGAGAGCGCCTTGGGCAAGCACGTCCAATCGGTGCGATCCGATCGCCGTCCTGAACGTGCACTCCATTCCGCGGGCGATCTCCGCTCCGTTCAGATACCACACCGCATCAATGACCGCATCACTGTCGGAGCTGAGGTACACGGTGACCGGCTCGAACGCGGGGACCTCCTCGGGCAGCCCGGCGATTTCGCATTCGATCGGGGTGCCCAGATGATCGACCATCGTCACGGAAGCGGGAAGCGTCGTGTAGTCCTCGATCTCAAAGGTGATCTGGGCTTCGGTGGTTCGATTGCTGACGATCCGGATGAAGTCGGCAAATCCGGCGATCGGCTCTCCGTTGTTTTCCAGCTGCGCCGTCACGGTGTAGGAACCGGCATCCAGCAGCTCCTGGTAGGTGACCGAGCCGTTCGCCGCATTGTTCACCGTCGGATTGAGCGTTCGGGTGTTCCCTTCGGCATCGATGAGCCTGAGCGTCGTCGACGGGGAAGCGATCTCGATCTCGCTCCAGTCGAGGGTGAGGTTGAGGGTTCCTTTTCCGATCAGTTCATTCAATTCGATGATGACGATGTTCGGAGAGGTGCCGATGATCGTATCGATCGTTCCCTCGACCAGATCGGTGCCCCCCTGGTTCTGCCCGATCGCCCGGATGCTCCATTCGCCAAGCAGCAACCCTTCGATATCAACACTCTTGGTCGAGGTTGAAACATTGAACGTAGCCCCCTGAGGGCCGGTTCCCATCACGATGTAGCGGGCCACTTCCAGTGGTGTTTCCCCCGGTATCAGTGCTCGGGAACGGGAGCTCATCTGCATATTGAGGGTGAGCGTTCCGACCTCCGGTCCCGGATCCGTGCACGAGGTTCCCGCTATGACAAGCGTGATGACCAAAACAAAAAGCGTGAAAAAATGTTTGTGTCGCTTCATGATATCCTCCACCCTGGAAGGGGGGAGAGTCGGGATATCGCTTCCCGCTCTTTCTTTTTTGCCCCGACTGAGGTAGATTGCTTATTCAGATGTTGACCGTGCTGAAAATTCTTATGTTGTTGCTCGTTGGAGGAATCTCGATCCTCAACCGCTTCTATATCGGAGTCGGCTTCTATTACTTGATGATCCTTCTGCTCGCCGCGGTAGCCTTGCTGTACTGGCGCCTGGCGTTCCATCTTTCGGTGAAAGAGACGGGGATCACCGATCCGATCCGGCTTACCTGTTCATCTTCAAAGATCACCGAGGATGAACTTGTCAAAGGACGGATCGTCTTCACCGAGGACACCTTCCATTTCTTCACCAAGGAGAAGGGGCGGGTGGTGGAGGATCTTGCCATCCCCCTCGACCGGATCATGAGCCTCTCGACGGATTCGATCGTCGAATCGAAAAAAGCTCTCGTGATCGTCACCGGGGACGCCTCCTACGCCTTTACGCTTTCCAAGGCGATCGACGGGGAGAGCTGCTCTGTCTGAGCTACCTCAAACGGGGAATATGATGGACCGATAGGCTGTGGTACCTTCCTCGCAAGGGGAAGAGATGAAACACGTCACAGCGGTATTGCTCCTCATGTTTATCGGAACACATGTTGTCTTCGGCTCCACGAATGTTGAGTTGAAGACCGATTGCGCCTCGTTGATCTCGCTCTTCGGCGAGACGATTTCGGCTCGCATTGAAGCCCGGCTCGATCTGAGTGACGAGTTCGCTCTGATGCTGCCCGTTGAACTGACGGCGGAAAAGGGCAGGGGGCAACCGATCTATCTGGAGAGCGGCCTGTTTCTCGCCTACCACCCGTTTTCCAAGGCGGCGGCGGCAATCTATGCATCTCTCATCCAGTTGGGAATCCTCTTTGAACGGCGGTACGGGGAAACGGAGACATTCTTTCTGAACGAGGTGGGCTTCGGCTACACCTTCCGTCTTCCCTTCGGACTGCTCATCGAGCCGCGGATGACCATAAAAGATCCCAACAGTGTTTTCACAAGCGATTATCAGGAATTGAAGGAGGCCTTCAGTTCCTATCCGATGATACGGTTCGCTCTCTACGGCGGGTGGTCCTTCACCCTGCCGTCGGCAACAACCTAAGAGGAGGAAGTGATGAAGCGATGGATGAATACGATCGTGGCAATCCTGTTGATCATCCCCATTTCGGGGTGCACGATGGGGTTGGAGATGAAGAAGAAACACGCTGTGACGGAGGAGCAGGTCCTCAGCGGGGTCTCGGTAATCCTTGACGCCCAGAAAGAGACCGTCTGGCCGTACCTGGCCGAGGAGATGGATGTCCTGAGTCGAGGGGGCATTCCGTCGGCGGAGGAGATCATTCGAAACACCCTTGCCGAAGAGCTGGGGATGGAGTATCTGGAGTTCTGCTACGTCGTCGGCACCGGGGAGACTCAGGAGGACCTGGATCTGGTGACGGAGTACGCGAAGACGCTCCTAGACGAGGAGGGAAAGGCGGAGCTGGAACGTTCGCTTGTCCAAGTCAGGGAGATCCTGCTTGCCGAGGCGGGGGATCTGGCCAGGCGCCTTGCACCCAGTCAACGGGTGCCGTTCTGGAAGGACATGCAGAAGCTCGTGACCCGGACGATGGTCCTCTTCACCGCCGGAATCGTGTATGCGTGCATGCCGACGACGGTCTTCTGGGGGAAGGTGTCCGCCGCCGCGGCGATCGCCGTGGCAGCGGGGATCGTCAGCGAAACGGTAATGGCGATCTGGCGGTACTACCAGTTCGGCGGCGATCCCGATGAAGCGTTCGGCGAGTGGCTCAAAGGGGTTACGACCGAGCCCGAGCTCTCCTATGCGTTGACCGCCAGCGTGATGGCGGTGGGCAAAACCATGAAGCGGGGACCGGTCGTGACGGGAATCCTCATCTGTGTTTTTGCGATCTACAACGTCATCGACATCGTGAAACCGATGCTGAAACGGTACAATTTCAACGTCTAGGCCGTCTCGCTTCCTCCTCAATGTTGATGAGGTCCGCACTTTGTGTGATACTGAATCAATCTGAGGAGGAAGATGCATGATCACCCGGTTGAAAGAAGATATTCTCAAGCGGTTTCTCCGCTACGTCCAAGTCGACACGATGAGCGACGATCGCGTCGTCGACACCAAGCGCCCCTCTACCGACGGGCAGTGGGATCTCTTGAAGATGCTCGCCTCCGAGCTTGTCGAACTTGGAGTCGATGATGTGCATATCGATGAGAAGGGGATCGTCATTGCGAAGATTCCCTCCAACATGAAGAAAGCGGTGCCGGTCGTCGGCTTCATGGCGCACGTCGATACAGCCGATGATGTGCCGGGCAACGGGGTAAAGCCCCGGGTGATCGAGAAGTATGACGGAGGGGACATCCCCCTCAACGAGGAACACTCGATCGTCGCTGCGGAAAATCCCGAGCTTTCCGACTATGTCGGAGAGACGCTCGTCGTCACCGACGGGACGACCCTACTCGGCAGCGACGACAAGGCCGGAATCGCCGAGATCATGAGCGCGGTTCGCCATCTTATGGAACACCCCGAGATTGAACACGGCGGAATCAACATCATCTTCACCAGCGACGAGGAGACCGGTGCCGGGATGGACGGGTTCCCCTACGAGAAGCTCGACTGTGAGTACTGCTACACGGTCGACGGAGGCAGGCGCTTCGAGATCCAGAGCGAATGCTTCAACGCCGTGACGGTGAAGGTTGGCTTCGAAGGGGTGAGCTACCATCTCGGAGCGGCCCGGGGCCGGATGGTCAACGCACTTACGATGGCGAGCGCGTTCATCGGCGCCCTCCCGCAGGCGGAGAGCCCCGAGGCGACCGACGGACGATACGGCTACTATTGTGCCCATACGATCGAAGGCTCGATCCGGCACGTCGACCTGACCGTGTATCTGCGGGACTTCGACCTTGAAAACCTCGATCGGCGGATCGAGGTGCTGAAGGGTCTCGCCCGGACGATCGAAGGCCTCTATCCCGGTGGAAAGGTCGATCTTCAGGCGAAGCACATCTACTACAACATGGCTCAGATCGCCAAGGATAAACTGATTGCTCTGGACACCCTCTTCGCTGCGGGGAAGGCGCTGGGCTTTGAGTTGAAGAACGAGGTGATCCGCGGCGGAACGGATGGATCCCGCATGGCGAACGAAGCGGGGATTCCCTGCCCGAACATCTTCACCGGCGGATACAACGTCCACTCCCGCTATGAATGGGCCGCCCTTCCGGCGATGGTCGATGCAACCCGCCTGATCCTCAAGATCATCGAACTCGGAGCCGCATTGTGAAGCGAATCGGGACTCTGGTTCTTCTGCTCTTGGTAAACTCGCTGATCTTTTCGGCGATTCACGTTCAAAGCGGGCCGACGATTCCCGGTGCGTTGATCGACCACACGGAAGAGGCCCTCAATACGGTGATGGGCCCGCGCCTCAAAGAGAATCAAGAGTTGAGGGGTTTCCTCACCGAAGAGGCGGACCGGTATCTCCTGACGGTTAACCTTGATGGCCGGGAGCTGATGATTCCGATTCCCCTTTCATGGGAGGCGGAGCCGAGCTATATTTCCGACTCGCTGGTCTACGATGGCCTCGCCCTGCTTGATGAGCTTCCCCCGTTGATGATCGATGTCATCTCGAAGACAAGCGTTCTTGTTGAAAACCCCGATCCTTCGGTTCGCGTCGGCAATCGCTTCTGGGCGATCGACGCCCGGGGAAACAGGATCGGCCTGCTTGGCGTCCGAAGGGTCGACGAAAGCCGGCTTCTTTTGCAGCAGGAGGGCGGAAAGACCCTTCAGGTTGGGATGGGGCTCGTGCAGGGACCGGAGATACCGGTATATCTCTCCATGAGCATCGATGCTCAACGGGTCTTTGGGTTCCATGCAGGTGCATGCATTCCTCTTCGTCTCTATCCATTCTCCCTCGCCGTTGAGGGAGGCACCTTGGGCGGCAGGGAGTTTTCGCTGGGAGCCGGGGTAAAAGCTCGGGTGAGCTTTTCCCAGCTCTTCGGAACCGGCTGGACTCCTTTTCGGGCGCTGAGTTTCAGTGCCGCTGTTTCGGGAGGAGGAGCCTACTCCCTTGGCAGGGGGTGGGGAGGGTATGTTCAGGGAACCTTTCTTCTGGAGTACGCCCTCGGTCGTTGGATCATCTTCGCAGGAGGCGGAGAGCGGATGCGGGCATTCGGATCATCGGTGCATGATGGACTGTTCTTTGTTGCAGGAACGGCGTACACTTTCTAGCGTATGAAGAAGCTGCTTCCCTTGATGATCGTCATTCCTCTTCTGCTTGCCTCCTGCCGCCTGGCGAAGGATCTGCCGGGTTCAGGAACGTCTTCCCGGGCGAGTTCCCTTGAAGGAAGGGCGAGCCAGGTGTTCTTCCACGGCGAGGGACGGGGCCTTGAGCCCTATCAAACCCTCTTTGCCCGGATTGAAGCATCGATCGGGTTCGACCTCGATCAGCGATACCTTGACGAGCTCATCGATACCGGAGGCATTGCGGATCTCGGCTTGGTGATCACCAACCAATATCGGAAAGGGGACGAGATCTTTCTCCGGGCCCGGGCGAACGAAGAGGTGATCGAACGCTGGCGAACGGAGCTTGCCCAAGCGCTTCAGGATCGGATCGACCGGATCGAGGAGCTGCTCCGGGAAGCGAATCTCGCCTACAAAGCCAACGATGACACGATAACCATCACCCGATACCTGGAGGCGGCGTTGGTCGCCTCCGGCGGTCCGGTCGGAGAGAAACGCTATGAACCGGAAGCGCTGGTCACCGAAGCGATCCGCTACATCGAGCCGCTGCAGTTCGTCCTGACCCGCAGCGAAAGCGCCTCCGCCCGAACGACGGTAACCCTTCGAAGACGGACGCGGCTGCTGGCCCCCCGGGTGATGCATGCCCCGATTTCCGTCACGTACGAAGCGTACAACGCCCTTGGCGCCCTCTATGAGGATACCCTCTACTTCAACAGTCACGATTCGGGGCAGCTCCTCTTCAACCCGCTGAACGCGGCGATGAAAAGCGAGGGAGTCATCACCTTCGCGCTGAATCTCGACATTCCTCCGTTGCCTCGGGATCTTGCCCTCCGCGTCGAAGAAGCGCTGAAAAAGGTCTCGATCGAGTTTCCGTACTCCCTTTCCCATCCATTCGGACCGGAATCGATCGGGCTTTCGCTCGAGGAGTATTCGATCAGCGGCAATCTTTTGCCTACCACCCATGCCAAAACCGCCTTCAGTGAAGGCTCGAAACGGGACGGGATCCCCATCTTGGACGTCGCACTGGAGCGGGCGGCGGAAAACGAGCTTGAAGATCTGGTTCGTCAGATTCCCAAGAATGTCCGCTACACGATCATCGGCTCGGTGGGCGTGCTGAGCTTCGACAAAGCCTTGGACGATGTGATCGCCGTGGTCAGCGGCTCGTTCATCCTCTACGACTCGGTCCGTTCGGCGATCCTCTATCATTCCCAGGATATTGAAGCGGTGGGATGGGGAGCGACCCGGGAAGAAGCAACGGCTCGCGGGTTCGAGCGCTTCGGCTCGATCGCCGAATACCTGCTTCGGACTGTTTTGATGGATGTGCGCTAGGATAGAAGCGCTCTTTTGTGCTATAGTCTCAGCATGACGTTACGCGAGATCTTAGAGCTTACCGAAGCCACCCTTGTTTGTGGAAGTCACCATGCCGACGATACGATCACCTATGGGTTTGCCAGTGACTTGATGAGCGATGTGCTCACCATCCTGAAAGATGATATCATCATGATCACCGGCCTGTCGAATATGCAGGCAGTTCGAACCGCCGAGATGAGCGATATCCGCAACATTCTCCTCGTTCGAAACAAGCAGCCCAGCCAGGCGATGATCGAGATCGCCGAAGAACTGGGCATCAGTATCTCCTACACCCCGTACTCCCTCTTCAGAGTGAGCGGGATCCTGTATGGCGCCGGTTTGAAACCCGTCTATTAAAGGGGAAGGCGCCGGCTTTCCACGTTGAGAATTTCCAGCTTCTTCGCCTCTTTCCCCAGCAGTTCGCCGCTTGCCAGGACGACCAGATTGCTCCCGTCCCGCTCCGCTTGTTCAAGCAGCGCTTTCGCTCCCTCATTGAGGTCTTCGTTTGAGAGCTCAAGAAGCTGGGTTCGCCGCATCAGGCGGAACTCGTCGGTGATCGAGTAGAGAATCCTGCGGAATCCCAGAAGCGCATCCTGGCCGGGTGAAAGCGGCCTGAGCTCCCGTCCGACGATGAAGATCGTGCTGTCTTCAATCTCTTTTTCACTGAAAACACGGGTCGCGGCTTCCTCAAGCACCCTCTTCAGGTCGGTGAACGTTCCGGCGATCCTCGGATCCCGATAGGTGGAAAGAATGAACGTCTCCTCGGCCACATCGGCACTGGCGGAAACCCCGTACGCTCCGCCTTGCCCCCGGATCGTTTCCCAAAGAGGCCCCGTGGTAAGAATCTGCGAGAGGAGAACCTGAGCGGATTGGAGCACGCTTCCCCGCTTGGCGGAGCGAAGCGCCCAGGCGCTGTAGCTGACCGTCGACGGCAGCTTGAAGAGATCGACGGTCAGATTCGAAGTCGGTCCGACCTTCTCGTAGCTCCTCGGCTCTTTGTCAAGCGGTCCCCGGTCTTCGAAGCGGGTGATGAACATCTCGAAGCTCTTTACCGAATCTTCCAGCAAAGGCTCCTCGCAGCTTAGATGGGCGACCAGCCTTCGGCGGTTCGCCAGCTTCGTCTGCAGGGCTTTGAGCCGCCCGCCGAGGCTGTCGGCTTCAAGCCCGGTAAGATGGAACCACTGGGAAAGCCCGCCGATCAGCTCGGCGTCCCATGCCGCCTCGCTGAAGGTTCGGGTGGCGTAGCTTGAGGCGAAATTCGTTGCGCCATAGGTGACGACCTCGCTGAACTCGCTCTTGTAGTTGTTGAGGACGAAGCGCAGCTGTTTCCTGTCATCCACATTCGCTCCAACAAGGAGCTCCTGAATGAAGCCCAGCGCCTCATCGAAATCCTCCGCCAGGGTCTTGATTCGAACGATCAGAAGGTGAACCGCCTCTCCTTGAAGGGAAGTTCCCACCTCGACGAAGAAAGAGAAGCCGCCGGTCAACCGTTTGATCCGCTGCGCCACCGTCTCATAAGGCAGCTCGCCAAGGCCGGTGGTCTGAACCAGACGGGTGTAGAGGTTGAGAAGGAGCATCTCCTCTTCAGTCAAATCATCAATCGTGAAGGCGATGTCGGCGTAGACGATCTTGTTGGTGGGAATCGTGCGGATCCAGAGCTCCCTGCCGGCAATGATCTTCAGAGCATGGTCGTTCGGCCGGATCTCTTTCGGCAGATCCTCCAACCGGAGGAAGGGGATCTTCTCCAGATTCTCCGTGCTGTCCCGCTCCTCCTCGAAGGCGGCAAAGCGCTTGTTCTGCTCGATGATCTCC
>SHOI01000140.1 GCA_004294855.1 Sphaerochaeta sp.
TCGATCTCGAACCGGGTTCCTACACGATCGAGGTGGAATACCTCAATCGAATCGGACAGGTGCTTCACACCGAGCGCTTCATGGAGACGATCGATCCCACGACGATCAACCTGCTTGAATCGTACAGTCCCCTCTAGGCATCGAGGGCGACCATCTCTTCCTGTTCCCGGTCGGTGATATAGTCGTAGAGCTTCTCCTCCACCGGGTGAAAAAGGCGAAACCGGACATTCACCACATCCAGCTCGACACCCTCATTATTTAGGCGAGAACTCTGCTCATTCGAAAGAAAGCCGAGCTCGCCGAGGTAGTAGTGTCCCGCCCCCTCATCGTCACGCTTTTTGACGAACAGGAGTTTTTTCATCTCCGGATCTCGGATCCCCTGCATCTCTGTCGATCCGAGCCGAACCCGGGTCCGACTCTGCCATGCAAAGTGTTGATGGTCGATGAAGAGATCGTCATAATCGATCGAAGCATCGATACCTTCATGTTTGTGGTACGTCACGAAGATCGGACACGTATTCGTTTCCCCATGAACTTTGTACCCATAGATCGTGTTGCCTTCATCACTTTCCCAATTAAGCACTCGGCACACCTCGCTGCGGGTATACTTCCGTCCACGCACAAGACCGAAATCATCGCACTGTCCGGCAAACCGCAACTGATGGTTCAGCGTGCCCAGCTGGATAAGTTCATTCAGTTCGCTTCGATACTGGTCGTTCCGCAAAAGCTCCGAGAACTCCCTTGAAAGGCGATAGCGCCCATCCGCCTCCTCGACGTAGCTGATGTTTCCATAGGATTCCTTGTACTTCTCCTGGACGAATTCATTGTTCAGGATCCGAAGAGCTGATGCAAACGAAGCAACGGTTGGTACAAACCCATAGTTCGTTTTGAACCGGGCAAACAGGGCTTCTTCCGTTTTCGGACCTTCCAGAAGTGCTGACAAGATACCCGCTTCAAGGATTCTGATACCGCGTGGGAGATAAAGGCTGAAAAACCTCAGGCTCTTGAGATGGATATCATCCATGGCAAGGGTGAAAGCGGGATCGATCACAGCCTTGCACTGAGCCCATGTTCTCCGGTAGCGGAGGAAGAGCTCCGGGTTGATGCCATCGAAGCGGATGAAATCCACGAGGCTCGGTATCCGATTCCCCAAGCGGTTTTTTACGCTTTGATACGCTTCGGTCAGCATCCTCCTGTTGGAGAACGACGCCCTGTTGATCGAATCGAGGATCCGTTCCTTCGCGATCCGGTCGAACGTGACCGTCGAAACGCCGGGGATCGCCGCTCCTCCGAAGACAACCCGCCTCAGCGTATCCTTATCATAGCTGTTCTCCCCGAAGAGGGCGATGGGAATCATGTAGTTGTTCTGGTGGTTTCCCACGAAATCGACGACGGTAAGGAATTCTTTTCCGGGGTATTTTCTGAGTCCCCTTCCGAGTTGCTGAGTAAACACGATGACCGATTGCGTCGGCCGGATCATGATGATCTGGTTGAGCGCGGGAATATCCACCCCCTCGTTGAAGATATCGACGCTCACCAGATATTCAAGGTGGTGCGGATCTTCCTCTTCCGCTTCAAGACGATCAAACGCTTCTTCCCGCTCTTTCTGGCTGCTGGCTCCACTGAGTTGAAGCGCCCGAACGCCAAGGCCCCGCAATTCCCGGGCGACAAACGCGGCATCGTCATTCGTCGAGGTGAAGATGAGTCCTCTTCTTCGACTCAAGCCCAAGGAGTATCGCCTCAAGATGACGGAAAGATGTTTTATCTGCTCTTCCCTTTCAAGATTGCTGAACTCTTCGACTTTTTGCCCTTCAGTGCCATCGATACTGAGACCGGTGATGCCGAAGTAGTGGAAGGGAGCCAGAAGGTCTTCTTCAAGCGCCTGAGAAAGGGTGATTTCCGCCGCAACCGTATTGCCAAAGATTCCATGGACATCCCTCCCGTCCGGTCGGACGGGTGTGGCGGTCATCCCCAGGAGAAATGCTGGGCGAAAATACTCAAGGACTCTCCTGTAGCTTGCCGCCGGAGCGTGATGGGCCTCATCGACGACGATGTAGTCGAACCAGTCGGGGTCGAACGAGTACAGCACCTCATCCTTTGTGAGCGTTTGGATCGTTGCAAAGAGATAGGGGGCGTTCAGGTTCCGATCCGAGCCGGTCAGGAGGGCACATTCCACCGGCTCGTCGAGATGCTGCATGAAACTCCGCATCGCTTCATGGGCAATCTGTTCGCGGTGGATGATGAACAGAAATCGCTCAGGTTTTACCTGATTCACATCACTTGCCGCCAGGATTGTTTTTCCCGTGCCCGTTGCCGAAACAAGGAGGGCTTTGCTCATTCCTTCCGACCGAATTTCTTTAAGACGCGCAAGAGCATCTTTCTGCATCGAATTGAGCTCGAAACCGCGTTTGGCGACGGAAGTCTCCTGAATGGAACGGCTGTCAACCTGCCGAGGTACAAATACTCGAGCGGTATTGAACGTATCCCACACCTTGGTGTAGTGCTCGAGCCACGCCTCCGAGACAGTGGTTGCATTGGTCCAAAGACGCTCAAACTCCTCCTTCGTATCCTGAATCAATTGGCCTTGATTGGTTCCGGCTACCTGAAGATTCCACTCATGGTTTCTGAGGAGGGCATCTTGAGTGATATTGGATGATCCGATGATCAGGGTCGTCGGCCTCTCTTCATGTTCAAAGAGGTACCCTTTGGTGTGGAACGCTTCGGCGGTATACACCCGTACTTCGATTTCCGGTCCGAGCTCGCGAAAAATGAAGCCGACGGCTCGGGGATCGGTGAAGTTCAGATAGTCGCTGGTGAGCATCCGTCCCCTCACCCCCCGCCGTTTGCATTCGAGAAGCGCCTGCAGGAGAGTTGCGAGCCCTCCTTTGCTTAAAAATGCGACGCTGAAGGAAAAGGAGGAACACGTATGCAAATGGGTGTTCAGCACATCGGCAACTCGGTTTTGAGTCAGTCGGTTATTGAGTACAAGCTTGGGGCGCATCGCTTCCGAACTGGATCTTCGGCGATCGAGGAAGCCCGAATACAAACCGTTGGCCAGCTGCTTTTCAAAGTCGCTCATCCCAGCTCCCGTCCAAGATGAGACACGATCGGAAGATCCGCTGCCGCCCAATCCAGCCGCTCCAACTCTTCAAGAGAAAACCATCCGCAACTCAGGTGTTCATTCAGGGTAATTGTCCCCTCCGTAAGCGAGCACCGGTAGCTTTCCAGAGTAATATCAAAGGTCGGATAGGAGTGATCGACGGTAAGAAACGGAGAATGAACCTCGATCTCGATTCCCAACTCTTCCCGTATTTCCCGCTTCAATGCACAAACAGGGCTTTCCCCTTCCTTGATCTTGCCACCGGGGAACTCCCACTTTCCTGCAAGCGGACCGAACGCATTCCGCTGAGCGGCAAAAATCCGCCCATCCTTGATGATGACAGCTGCAACGACTCTCATAGATCTGATCTTAGCAGCGCCGTTTTCATTTGACCAGGGAATTGAGCAGAAATCGTCTCTCTGCTATGGTTTTCCTTATGAACAACCCCCTCCTGCAAGGTCAACTGTTGGCGTTCTTCACAGCGCT
>SHOI01000141.1 GCA_004294855.1 Sphaerochaeta sp.
CCCGTTCCCATCCCGAACACGGAAGTTAAGCACCCTCACGCCGATGGTACTGCCAACAGGTGGGAGAGTAGGTAGCTGCCGGGCCTCTTCTTTTGTATCTTCCAACACGCGATCGACAAGCTGTCGCTCCACGTGTTTGAATATAATCCGGTGGCCACAGCAGGGTGGACACACCCGTTCCCATCCCGAACACGGAAGTTAAGCACCCTCACGCCGATGGTACTGCCAGCAGGTGGGAGAGTAGGTAGCTGCCGGGCCTCTTCTTTTGTATCTTCCGCATCCCTCTACGCATGGGGGATTTCTTTATGTGCAGGAGCATTCATGGGCCCTTTATCCAACATGTTGAAGGTACGGAAGAACGATCTTCCCCTCCTCTATACGGTATATTTTTCGTTTTTCACCAGTGGAATGATGTCTACCCTCATTGGTTCACTGCTTCCCTATATGAAGAGTGAATACGAGCTCAGTTACGTCCTTGGCGGTGCGGTTCTCAGCGCTCATCAGATCGGTAACTTTACCGCCCTCATTCTGGCCGGGTTTCTGCCCTACCTTTTGGGAAGAAAGAAGAGCACGCTTGTTCTCTCCTCGGGGATCATCATCGGTTTTACGATGATGACGCTTACCGGCAACCCGCTCACTCTCATCATCGCGTTCGTTTTAACCGGTGTCGGACGGGGGACGCGAAGCAATATCACCAATGTCCTCATCAGTGAAATTACTGAAAACAAGACAGCCGGGTTGAATCTGCTTCATGGCTCGTTTGCAATTGGAGCGTTCCTGGCGCCCCTTGTCGCACTTCTGACGACATCGATCCGGGGGGTTCATTGGCGGCTTGCCGCATATCTCCTGATTGTTTTGGAACTGTTCGTTCTTCTTGCGATTGGCCGGTCGACGATCAGCAATACTCCGACCCGGCGAGAGAAAGGAACAAGACCGGATTTCCTCACCGATTCTTCCTACTGGATCAATACGGGGATTCTGTTCTTCTACCTTTGTACCGAGGCTTCGGTGATTGGCTGGCTGGTCACCTATTTCCGAGATACCGGCCGTCTTAGTGCGAGTCTTTCATTGACCACAAGCACTGCGCTCTGGGTGTTCATTCTTATCGGGCGGATATTTTGCGCGTTCCTTTCAACGAGAATGAACAAGAATATCCTCTTGGTCATTCTCGGATCGCTGCAACTCCTCTTTTTCCTGTTGATGATCGGCATCCGAAGCATCGTGCTGACATATATCAGTCTGTTCGGTTTCGGTCTGGCGATGAGCGGGACCTATCCGACCACTCTTTCAACGATGGATCCACGCTACAATGCATCGACGATCGTAACGGGCACGACGATTGCGACTGCATCGGTCGGGGCGATCACGATGCCTATAATCGTGGGTTCGGTCGCCGAGAAAGCGGGAATAGGTTCGGGGCTTGCCACGATCTCCATAACGATCGTTACGATGCTTGTGCTGATGGTGGTGAAGCTCCTCAGGGAACGACCGGCTACCGAAGGGTAAGAATCACCGGCGCATGGTCGCTACCCATCACCTCGGTGGCGATCGTCGAATCGACCACCCGTTCTTTCAAGCGTTCGCTCACCAGCCAATAATCGATTCTCCACCCGGTATTCCGTGATCGGCTTTGAAAGCGATACGACCACCACGAATAGGCTTCGGTTGCATCCGGATACAGATAGCGGAAGGTGTCGACAAATCCGGCTTCCAGCAGCCGGGTGAACTTCTCCCGTTCTTCAATCGTATAGCCGGCGTTGCGTTCATTCGTTTTCGGGTTTTTCAAGTCGATCGCCTGATGGGCTACATTCAAATCGCCGCAGATGATGACGCCTTTGTGTTCCGCCAACGCTTTGACATATTCTCGAAACGCATCATCCCACTCCATCCGCCGATCCAAGCGGGCAAGCTCTTCCTGGCTGTTTGGAGTATAGACCGTCATCACGTAGAACTCTTCGAACTCGGCGTTGATGACTCGCCCTTCATTGTCGAACTCATGTCCGATTCCATATTCGACGGAAAGGGGTTCCGTCTTGGTGAACAACGCAGTTCCGCTATAGCCTTTCTTCTCGGCAAATGACCAATACTGATAATAGCCGGGGGTTTCCAGAGTCACCTGGTGTTCCTGAAGCTTCGTCTCCTGCAGGCAGAAGATATCCGCATCCGCCTCCCTGAAATAGTCGTTGAAGCCTTTCTGCTGGATGGCTCTCAATCCGTTTACGTTCCAACTTATCAGTTTCACTGCTTTCTTCCTACATCAATACGACGCCAAGGCTTGCGGCTTCTTCCATCACATCCTGCGGCCAAATTGATGCTTGCACCTCTCCGATATGGGCTTTCTTCAGGAAATACATGCAGAGCCGGCTTTGACCGATTCCGCCTCCGATCGTAAGCGGCATCTCATTGGCCAAAAGCCGTTTGTGCCAATAGAGGTTTGCCCGTTCTTCCATTCCACGAATCGTCAATTGCCGGATCAATGACTCCGGATTCACTCGAATTCCCATCGACGTGATTTCCATAAGATTCTTTCGAATAGGATCCCATACGACGATGTCGCCGTTGAGACCGAGATACCCATCGCTGTTCGGCGTCGACCAGTCATCATAGTCGGGGGCTCGACCGCCATGAGATGCTCCGTCGCTCAGCTTGGCACCGATGCCGATGATGAAGACCGCCCCATATTCCTTGGCGAGTTCATACTCGCGATCATACACGCTCAGATTCGGGTATCGTCTCAGCGCCTCCTCGGCATGGATGAAGGTGATCTTCTCGGGAAGCGTCGGCTTGATTACCGGAAACATTTCACACACCAGAAACTCGGTACGTCTCATCGCCGAATAGATCTTGGAAACCACGAACTTCAAAAAGTCAAGGGAACGCTGTTCTTCCGTGATGACAAGCTCCCAATCCCATTGGTCAACGTAGATCGAGTGGATAGCGTCTAAATCATCATCAGGGCGAATGGCATTCATATCGGTGTACAAACCGGTTCCGGGCTTGAACCCAAGGGTGGCAAGCGCCAGACGCTTCCATTTTGCTAGGGATTGGACGATCTCCATATCCTTATTGTCGAAGTTCCCAATCTGAAAGACCACCGGGCGCTCGACGCCATTCAGGTCGTCATTGATTCCCGAGCCTCGGGGAACGAACAACGGGCTGGTGACGCGGCTGAGCATCAATCCGCCGGAAAGCTCCCGCTCAAAGGTGTCTTTCACATATTTGATCGCTTTCTCGGTCTGTTTCCGCTCCATCAACGGGATGTATCCATCAGGAAAGTACTTCGCCATCTTGCATTTCTCCTATAATCGCCTAGCATATCGTATTTTCTCCTGCAGTGAAAGCTATCTGCTTGAACACCAGTGATTCCAATACCATGCTCATGATCCATAGAAAAGTTGTTTACTCCGAATGAGAAACTGAATCATACTAAACAGGTTTTGATTAGAACCCTTGTAATACGATATGATTACAACATGTATAGATATTAAAAATAATTGTTAAAGTATAAAAATAATATAGATAATATACAATATCAAATGTAAATGATTGCAT
>SHOI01000142.1 GCA_004294855.1 Sphaerochaeta sp.
CGATCTGGTGATAATGTTCATGCTTGCTCCTTAGAAATACAGTTCGTAGTGTCCAACTCTTATCATTGGCTTGGGTGATGGAATAAGTCAAGTGAAGATTGCAAGCGGATCAAGGAGGATATAGCTATGAGCATAAAGGTTTTACATCAGATTTCAAGCGGACGTCGAACTGTTATGTCATACTTTTGGCATATTTGATTTTAATGCGCGTTCGCGTATGATGGGGAAGAACAAGAAATAAAAAACGACGATGTTCTTGATGAAAGAATACGAATCGGTTTGAAAGGAAGGTACCATGAGAGGATGGTCTCAACAAGGGCGACAGATTGCCGCGGTCAACAGGATCAGAGATTTTATTCATGAGTTGCAGCGAAGCTATGTCCATAGTGAACTGACCTTTTCGGCGACTCGGCATACGTGCGATGAGCGATTGCCCCTGATCGATACGTTTGATCTCGAGCGGCTGCCGATCAAGGAAGGCGAGAGGTGGGGAAGCGCCTGGCAATCCTCCTATTTCATCCTTTCCTGCGATCTGCCAAAGGAGTATGAAGGTAAAGAGCTGGCGGTCCGGCTCAATCTGGGCGGCGAGATGCTCGTCTATTCGGAGAGCGGCACTCCGCTCTACGGGCTTACAAGCTACAGCCATTACGAGAAAGACTACCTCAAAGATACTCATCGGATAGGATTCCACAAAGGGAAGGTTCGGCTCTACGTGGAGGTTGCCGCCAACGACCTGTTCGGCATCGAGCGGGATGAAAAGAAGCTCGATCGTTCGGGAAAGCATCCCGAAGGGGTTTGGAATGGAATAGTTGCATACGCCAGGATTGGAATCTTTGATGACCAACGGTGGAAGCTCTTCATGGCCAGCGAGTTCCTGTTTGATCTGTATCAATCGATCGACAAGGATTCTCCACGCGCCGTCCGGGTGCTTGGCGCCCTGTTTGATGCAGCGCTCATCTACCCGGTTCGGGGAACGGAAGCCGCTCTATCCGTTCTGACTGAAGTCCTTGACAAACCTGCCGTGCCTTCCGCTTTGTCGACTACGGCGGTGGGGCATGCCCACATCGATACCGCCTGGCTCTGGCCGATTGCGGAAACGCACCGAAAAGTGACTCGGACATTCGCCAGCCAGCTTCGAAATCTGGAACGATACCCCTCCTATCTCTTCGGAGCTTCAACTCCCCAGCACTACCAGTGGGTCAAAGAAGAACACCCGGCTCTCTATGCGCAAATACGGAGCGCCGTTGCCTCAATGCGATGGGAGCCGTTGGGTGCGATGTGGGTCGAACCGGATTGCTCATTGGTATCGGGCGAATCATTGGTTCGCCAGATTGTCGAGGGAAAGCAGTTCTTTAAGGAGGAGTTCGGGATAGATGTGAGGAACTGCTGGATTCCGGATGTGTTCGGATATCCCGCTTCATTGCCGCAGATCTTGAGAAAAGCCGACGTTCAATATTTTTTGACTCAAAAAATATCATGGAACGCCCATACTCAATTTCCCTATGAAACATTTATCTGGGAGGGAATCGACGGGTCGCAGGTGGTAACGCACTTTCTCCCGGAGCGCACCTACAACTCGGGCGGAGGAGCCGACGGTCTTATCCGAGCGGAGCGCGGATATCTGGAAAAAGATCGTCTTGATGAATTCCTCACTGCAGTAGGGATCGGAGACGGCGGAGGCGGACCGAAAGACGAACATATCGAACGCATTATCCTGGCAAAAAACTTGGAAGGAGTTCCGAAAGCCTCCTTTGGCCGGGTTGATCGGTTCTTTGAGCGGCTGGAGGCTCAAAAAGAGCTCTTGGATCTCTATCGAGGCGAGCTCTATCTGGAGCTGCATCGGGGAACCCTGACGACCCAAGCGCGCACGAAAAAGAACAACCGGATCTTTGAAGAAGCGATTCGGGTCATCGAGTCCCTGTTCGCAACCCAAAAGCGCTATCCCCGGGAAACAATCAAACACGTGTTGAGAGACGGCTTGATGCTGCAATTCCACGATATCCTTCCGGGGTCAAGCATCGGAAAGATGTACAGGGAGGCGGATTCGCTGTACGCAAGGATGTTTGCAACCCTCGGTGAGCTCATCGTCGAGTATCTTGAGAGCAACAGGACGGATTGGAATTTCATATCGTCTTCGTTTTTTACTCGAGGTCGGGAGACCAAGCGATCGAAGTATCTTTCGATCTATCGATTCAACGACTCCGACGACATGCAACTGGTCAAGATAGAGGGGTTGGATACGGATGGAAGATCATACATGCTCAATGGAAGATATCCGCTTACCCGGTTCGGGGATTCCCATTGGCTGTACCTTCCGCTCGCTCGGAAGGGGTGGAATTCATTTGTCATCAGCGAACAACACCCGGTCAAGCTTTCCAAGGACTCACTGATCCTTGAAAACGAGCATATCACGTATGAGTTTGCTCCCAACGGACAGATCATACACGCGATCGATCATGCAACGGGCAGAGACCGGATGCATGGCGCTTCGGGCAACGTATTGCGACTCTATGCCGATACTCCTCAGAAATGGGAGGCCTGGGATATTGATTTTTATTATCGCCAACAGGAGATCGAGACCCTTCAGGCGGTGGAACATCAATACCATGTGGACAATGAATCATTTGCTGCGCTTCGGTTCGTGTATAAGACCGAACATTCAACGATTCTGCAGTATGCGATCCTGCCGAAACAGGGGCGCCAGGTCTATTTTAAAACCCATGTCGACTGGAATGAATGCCGCAAACTTTTGCGAGTCGAGTTCCCGATCGATTTCATGGTCGAGTGGGCTTCGTGCGATATTCCCTATGGAGTTCTGAAGAGAAAGACCCACATTCAGGATGAGAAGGATTTTGCCCAGTTCGAATTTGCCGCCAGAGGGTTTGTGGATGTCGGAGACGGCACAACGGGCGCCGCGCTGCTTTCCGATTCAAAATACGGGTATTCATGCCGAGACGGAGTGCTTGGAATGAGCTTGCTCAGGGCTCCGCTCGATCCCGATCCGTTTGCGGATCTCGGAGAGCACTCGTTCGTGTACGCGTTGTATCCCTACGCTGACAAGGCCAATCATGTCCGCGCTCTTTCCAATGCACTCAATGATCCCGACGTTGCAGTTTTTTCCGAAGAACCGATCATGCTGGATGCACAGCCGCTTTCGCTGGAAGGCGACGGGGTGGAACTGTCGGTGCTGAAGCAAGCCGAAACAAGCGCTGCGTTGGTATTTCGGGCGGTTGAAACAGGCGGACAAGAGCGTTTTGTGACGCTTCATTGTGCTTCAACCCTGGTGTTCAATGAAGCCAACTTGTTGGAAGAGGCCATTTCCGATACAGAATATCGAAATGGAGATCAGATCGCGTTCATGCCCTTCGAGATCAAGACCTTTGTGCAGATACTCCGATAAGGAGGAGCAAATAGGGCAATCAACTCCCTTGACGTTCCTTTCCATTATCCGCATAATGGCAAGGTAATCAAAACCGCGGGGCTTTGCCCCTCAGGAAGGAGCTCTACAGTGCCTTGT
>SHOI01000030.1:0-1812 GCA_004294855.1 Sphaerochaeta sp.
CTCCAACGAGGTGTATGACATCCTCATCAACGAGGCTGCCCGAATCGACAATCCCGCCGACCGCTTCGGAGTTCTCAGAACCGCCGAAGACATCATGATCAACGAAGACCAGGCTCTGATGAACCTCTACTACTACGTCACCTTGAACATGATCGACACGAACAAGTGGGGCGGCTGGTACGGCAACACGATGGACTACCACCCGGTAAAGGATATCTACCTCAAGTAGATTCGACCAAAATGTGATCATCCCCCCGGCATCCGTCGGGGGGTTTCTTTAAACTGGAAATTGTATAGCCGATTCGCTATAGTGAACTAATGAACTATTACGATCTGAGAAGCGACACGGTAACCAAGCCGACCCCGGAAATGCGAAAAGCGATTGCTGAAACGGAGGTTGGCGATGATGTATATCGGGAAGACCCGACCACCACGAAACTTGAAGCGTTGGCTGCCGAGCTGACCGGCAAAGAAGCGGCATTGCTCCTCACCTCCGGCTCGATGGGCAATCTGGTCGCCCTCTACATCAACGGTGGAAGAGGCAATGAAGCATTGCTCTCATCCAACAGCCATATCATCCACCACGAGGTCGGCTCCGTCTCGGCGATCGCCGGCGTCCTTCCCATTGCCATTGAAGCCCCGAGGGGAATCCTCAGTGCCGATCTGCTTCAAGGGAAGGTGAAACGAGGGATGTATGATATGGCCACCACTACCCTGGTCAGCGTCGAAAACACGATCGGCGGGTACTGCTATCCGATTGAAAACCTTGCCGGAATTCAGCGGTTCGCCAAAAAGAACAATCTTGCCGTCCATATGGACGGGGCCCGAATCTTCAACGCCCACATTGCGACGGGGATCTCCGTGAAAGAATACGCAGCGCATGCGGATACGATCACGTTCTGCCTCTCCAAAGGGCTCGGCGCTCCGATCGGGAGCATCATCTGCGGGACGAAGGAATTCATCGATCGGGCGCTTACGGTCAGAAAGATGCTCGGCGGCGGCATGAGGCAGACCGGCATCATTGCAGCCGGAGGCTTATACGCCCTGAACCACCACGTCAAGCGGCTCAAAGACGATCATCTCCACGCCCGGGCGATCGCCGAGGCGCTCGTTGATGCAGGCTGGGCGGATGTCGATCTTGAAGGAGTCCAAACCAACATCATCTTCTTCACCGTTCCCGGCATTCCGGGTTCAGCCGTTCTTTCCCAACTGAAGAAGATCGGTATTCTGGCGAACACCGAAGGCGACACCGTCCGACTGGTCACGAATCTGGGGATCGACGATGAAGACACCGTCGAGATCTGCGCTCGATTGAAATCCTTTGAACCGGAGGCTGCGGAATGAACCACACGATTCTCTGTTTTAGCGGAACGGGCAACAGCTACCACGTGGCGAACAGGCTCAGAATATTCTTTGAAAACGCCCGCATTGTCATGATTCCGGATCTGATGGACGATTCGACCATTGAACTCACCGAAGCGGTCGGATTGGTGTTTCCCACGTATTTCTTTTTGCCTCCGGTAACCGTCGTCGAGTTCATTGAAACGGTTCTTCCCAAGCTCGACCTTTCCCCCGTTCAGTACTTCTACGTCGTCACCACCAAAAACCTCTTCGGCGGATGGGCCCATTCGATTGCCGACATCCTCCTTCGAGACCGGGGAGTCGCCCTCAGTTACGCCTCTTCGGTTCGATTTCCAAACACCTACATCCCCCTCTTCACCGCACCCAATATCATGCAGATCGAATTCTACTACAAACACGCCGAACGGAAGATTCTGAAGATCGCTCAGGAGATAAGAAAAGAAACGATCC
>SHOI01000030.1:1912-19679 GCA_004294855.1 Sphaerochaeta sp.
CTTGGACACGGTCATCGACCGGGCCAAACTGCTCATCTTCTGCTCCCCGCACAATCCGACCGGCATCGTGTTCAGCGAAGAGGAGCTCATCCGGGTTGCGGAAATCTGCAAAGCCCGGGATGTCGTCATTATCAGTGATGAGATCCATGCCGACCTTTCCTTCAAATCATTTGTGAGCGTCCACACCGTCGCCAAGGAGCTCGAAGCAAAAGCAATAACGTGCATGGCTCCCTCGAAGACGTTCAACATCGCCGGCGAGCACTATTCCGTTACCCTCTTTACCGATTCTTTTATGAAACAAGCCTTCGAAAAACGCCTGCACCAGCTCTGGATGTTCCGTCCGGCAAGCTATGTCACCGCCCTGGCTCGAGTCTCCTATGAGAAGGGGCTGCCTTGGCTTGAGGAGCTTGTCACCTACCTGAAAGACAACGCCGTGTTCATCAGCGACTACTTCGCCCGGCATCTTCCCGAGCTGATCTTCCTCGAACCCGAGGCGTCGTTCATCGGCCTGATCGATGCCGGCAGGATGATGAAGCTCATCGAAGCGGATGCCAAGGCCAATCCCGATCTGTACGATCCCGCCACCAGCCCGGACGGCAGCATGCTCTCCCGTTTCCTGGGGCAACGTGCCCGGGTCGCCTGCAACGCGGGAACATGGTTCGGCGGACAGGCGTACGCTTCCTTTATCCGGTTCAACTTCGCGACCCAGCGGGCACGGATCGAAGCCGCCTTGGATCGGATCAAGACAGCGATCCGCTTCCTGAAGGAAACCTATCCGCCACCTGGCGGGCAAGATGCTCGATAAACCGGGAGTTGGGGTGCAAAAACCCGTCATCAAACTGGTCACGCAGTGAAAGAGACACCCCGTCCAGCACGGTGACGTTCTCATACCTTGAGGCAGCCTCTCCGAGAATCGTTCCGATCTCTTCAAAGGAACCGAGGGGTCGGATCCGGTCATGATCTGCCCGGTAGAGGGGCGTCAAAAGAACGATCGGCTGATGGGGATAGAGGGTTCGAAGGCGGGAAAACAGCTCGTCCACATCTTCGATAAATTCGCTCCTGTCCTCCCGAAGCGACCAATCGTTGGTTCCATACCCGATCAGGATGGAATCAATCACTTTCTCCAGCGGGACGACCATCCTCGGATTGACCAAGGTTCCCGCCAGCCCTTGATTGAGCACCTCCATCTCCAGGATCGAACCCAATCGGGTGCACAATCCCTCGCTGCCGTGGTGAACCCCCACCCCCTGGATGATCGAGTCTCCGAGACAGAGCAGCGTCCCGGTGTTCCGCTCGACCGGTTCGACCGAGCCCTCGAGAATCCATCCCACCTCGTGGTGGTTCGGAAGATGGATCGTGATCTCTTCGCCTTCGTTGAAGCGGATGACTCCGTTTCTGAGGGGGTTGTGGAAGAGCATCCCGTCCACTTCAATGTCGAGCGTTTCGCTCAAGTTGAGCGGCCCTCCATACCGTCGGGAAAAATCAATCTGGCCGGGCCTTGAACGAAGCGAAGCGGGAAAGCGCTTGAGGGTCAGCGTCGCCGGTCCGTTTCGAAGGAACCGAAGCTGGACGGAGGCGCTCGTCTTTCCCATCGCCTGATAGAGGGCATGCCTCCCCAGCTCTTTCGCGACGGAGGGTGAAAACCTCCGGGCGAAGAAGAGCTGATCGCGCTCTTCCACGTACAGCGCGTTGTGCACCATCTCCTTCATCCCTGCTTCCTCCCCCGTTCCCGGTTTCGATATCCCTGAGGGGTCGTCCGATAGGTTCGCTTGAAGAGGGTGTAGAAGCGGTTGGTGGAACCAAACCCGCATGCTTCGCTGATCTGTTCGATCGAATCGGTCGTGTGCTTCAGCAGGGTCGCCGCATGACCGAGCTTCGCTTTGGTGATCTCTTTCCAGATCGTGCTTCCGAGGATCTTCTGAAAACGGATTTCGAGCGCCCGCCGGCAGATCGTCGCGCTTGAAGCCACATCGCTGGCGGTCAGGCCGCCGGTCGCCCGGGCTTTGATGAGGAGAAGCGCCTTGGAGACGTGTTCGTCGTTCTCGCTCACCAACCGGGTCGATTCCCGCTCCACCAACGCTCCCGGCTCGATGACCCGCCTGACCGCTCCTTCTACGGTTCCCGCCAACAGCTCGTCAAGCAGTCTGGATGCCTGATAGCCGATCTCGCTGCACTGAATTTGGATCGAGGAGATCGAGGGGTTCGCCAATTCACACACCAGTTGCTCATTGTCCACCCCCAGAATGACACATTCATCGGGGATCGCTATCGAAAGATGTTTCAGCTGCTGCTGGACTTTCAGCGCGGAAAGATCGTTGCAGCAAAAAAGAGCGATCGGTTTCGGCAGGGAGGTCAGCCACCTGCCGAGCTCTTCATCATCGCCGTAGAGAGCCCGCCACCACCCCAGCGGGCGGGAGAAGTGGAAGATTTCCCGTTGAACCTCCTCCTGATACCCCCTGAGGCGCTCCTTTGCCCAGATCAGGCCTTCAGCGCTGCAATAGCCGAAGTGCTCGATCCCCAGCCCCTTCAGATAGGACCCCGCTCGTTTTCCGGTAAGATGATCGTCATTGTGCACCTGAGCAAGGGTCGGCAGGCGGACCGCCGAAGCGATGTCGACGACCGGGATCCGATAGCCGCGGACCTCGTCGGCCACCTCTTTGCTCTCGATCCGGGCAATGAGGCCGTCACACTCGGAAAGATCCTCCTTGAAGGAGAACCAAGGACCTTGACCCCGAAGGATCCAATCGCTCTTGCTTCGAGCGTATCGGACGACTCCGCCGGCGACCTCCATGTCGTAGCCATCCTGAAAGCGAAGATCCAAACCGATGTGCTTCATGGATCCAGAATAGATGAATTCGCAAAACGATACAAGATATTCGTATATCAAGCATTGTATTTCCTGCCCGCTTTGATACCGTTAAGATATGAAGATGTTACACATTCCCAAGATCGGTATGGGTACGTTCGGTTCCGACCATATTTCCGCCAACGTGATGGCCTCTTCGGTGAAGGAAGCGCTGGCGATCGGGTATCGGATGATCGACTGCGCCCGGGTGTACGACAATGAGCGGGAGATCGGAGAAGTGCTCGCGGCAAGCAAGATCAAGCGCAGCGACCTGTGGCTTACCGGCAAGGTCTGGAATGACATGCACGGGAAGGCGAATGTCATCAGGTCGGCCGAACTGAGCATGAAGGATCTTCAGACCGATTACCTTGATCTCTTCCTCGTCCACTGGCCGTTTCCCAACCATCACCCGCCCTTTGCCCATGTGGATGAGCGCAACCCCAACGCGGTTCCCTATATTCACAAGCAGTTCATGGATACGTGGAGCGGCATGGAAGAGCTCCAGCGAAAAGGAATGGTTCGGCATATCGGCGTCAGCAACATGACCGAGGCGAAGCTGCGTCTGCTCCTTGGGGACTGCTCGATCCGCCCCTTCGCGGCGGAGCTGGAGCTCCATCCGACCTTCGCCCAGAAGGAGCTGCGCGCATACATGAAAGCGGAAGGGATCATTCCGATCGGCTACAGTCCGCTCGGAAGCCCCAACCGCCCCGAGCGGGACCGCACGGATGAGGACGTGGTCGACATGGAGCACCCGATCGTCGTCGAGCTTGCAAGAAAGCATGGCGTCCACCCCGCGTCGATCTGTCTGAAATGGGCATCAGGCAACGGGATCATCCCGATCCCCCTCTCCACGAAGGTGAAAAACCTGCGTTCGAACTTTGAAAGTGTCCACTCCGATCCCTTGACGGAGGAGGAATTAACGATGTTAGAGGCAGTCGATTCCAACAATCGCTTGATCAAAGGCCAGGTGTTCCTCTGGGAAGGAGCCACCTCGTGGCGGGATCTCTGGGATGAAGATGGAACGATTACAGGAGGCCAATCATGATGAAAGCGGCATTTTTACCGGGAAACTCCACCGTGGTGTTCAAGGAGGTTCCCATTCCGAAGCCCGGCTACGGTCAGGTGCTCGTCAAGACGAAAGCATCGACGATCTGCGGCAGCGACATCCGGGCGATCTACCGCGAGCACCTCGGCAAAGGCCCCGAGGGGTATCAAAACGTCATCGCCGGACACGAACCGTGCGGGCAGATCGTCGAAGTCGGCGAAGGGATGCGGCGCTTCAAAAAGGGCGATCGCGTCATCGTCTACCATATCTCGGGGTGTGGAATCTGCTATGACTGCCGGCAGGGATTCATGATCTCCTGCACAAGCCACCTTCGAGCCGCCTACGGATGGCAGCGGGACGGGGGGATGGCGCCTTACATCCTCTGTGACGAGAAGGACCTCGTGCTCCTCCCCGATGAGCTGACCTATGCCGACGGCGCTCAGGTAGCCTGCGGCTTCGGAACGGTCTATGAGGCGATCGAGAAAGTCGGCGTGTCGGGCAACGATACGGTCCTTGTCGTCGGCCTCGGGCCGGTGGGGATGGCGACCCTGATGCTCGCCAAGGCGATGGGCGCCACCAAGCTCTTCGGCATCGAAACCAACGTCGATCGGATCGAGATGTGCAAGGAACTCGGCATTCTCGACTACGGCTTCACCCCTTCACCCACCGTGGTCGCCGAGATCAAGGCGCTCACCGGCGGTCACGGCGTCGAGCGGGCATTCGACTGCTCGGCCAACAACGAAGGACGGGCGACCGCGATCCGGGCGACCCGCAAATGGGGCAAGATCGCCTTCGTCGGCGAGGGTGGCAGCGTCACCTTCAACCCGAGCGAAGACATGCTCCACGATCAGAAAACGATCTACGGCAGCTGGGTGACCTCGATCTGGAAGATGGAGGATCTGGTCGAACGCCTCGTCCGATGGAACATCCACCCCGAAGACCTCATCACCCACCGCTTCAGCCTCGACGATGCGGATAAAGCCTATGCGTTGATGGCCAGCGGGAAGTGCGGAAAAGTCTGCGTCTGCTTCGATGAAGAATTGAAATAAGCAGCTGGTTTTTACAAAGGGGGTGATGATTCACCCTCTTTTTTGCAGGGAGGAATGGGATGAGTCTGGTTCTCGGTGTCGATTTCGGAACGGCGAGCGTCCGCTCGATCGTGGTTGATCCCCATACCGGTTCGATCCTCGGTAGCGGCGAATATGCCTATCAACATACTCCCCTCTATCCCAACCCCTTCATGGTCCGCCATCACCTGGAGGATTACCGCCTCGGTCTTGAACAATCGGTCAAGGACGCAATAAAAGAGGTTGATGCCTCCCTGATTGCCGCCTTGGGCTTGTGTTCGACCGGCTCGTCGATTCTCCCCGTCCGGGAAGACGGAATCGCCCTTCTGGACCTTCCCGCCCATCGAAGCAATCCAAACGCTCATATCTGGCTGTGGAAAGACCATACCCCGATCAAGGAGGCGGGCACGATCAACAGCCTCATCCACCGCTCCCATCCCAACTACCTCTCCCGGATCGGCTCGGTGTACTCCGCCGAGTGGTACTGGTCCAAGGTGCTTCACTGCCTCCGCGTCGACCCCGAGCTCTTCGACGAGGCGTATACGTGGATTGAAATCACCGACTATCTCCTCTTTCTCCTAAGCGGAAAGACCCATATCGATGAAGCAATCAGGAACATCTCCGCAGCGAGCCACAAGGCCCTCTATGATGGTGGATATCCTCCCCTCTCCTTCCTTGGCGAGTTGGATGAACGGCTCATCCCCCTTGGCCGGTCCCTCCACCGCTCCACCGTCCAGCCGTGCGACCGAAGAAGCGGAAACCTGAGCGGCGAGTGGGCGAAGCGATTGGGACTGCAGGAGGGCATCACCCTCGCCACCGGAGCGCTTGATGCCCATTTCGGAGCGCTCGGGGCGGGGGTTGGCGCCGGAACGCTGGTGAAGATCGTAGGGACTTCCTCCTGCGATCTGACGGTTGCTCCCCTGACGAGCCACTTCTCCGATACCAAGGGTCTTGGCGGAGTGGTCGAGCACTCCGTCCTTCCGGGGATGTGGGGAATCGAAGCGGGCCAAAGCGGGGTTGGAGACATCTTCGACTGGTATGTGAACACCTTCCTCGGAACCACCCATCAAGCGCTCATGGATGAGGCGGCAACGCTGAGACCCGGTCAAAGCGGTCTGTTGAGCCTTGATTGGCACCATGGGAACCGCTCGATCCTGCAGGACCAGAACCTGAGCGGCCTGATCCTCGGCCTGGACCTGTCGACCACTCCCGCCGAAGTCTACCGCGCCCTCATCGAAGCGACCGCATTCGGCTCCAAGGTGATCCTTGATCGGCTACAAGCGTGTAGCGTACAGCTTGAAAAGGTCGTTCTTGGCGGCGGCATTCCGATGAAAAACCCCCTTCTGGTTCAAATCTATGCGGATGTCCATGAGCGGCCGATGCATCTTGCCGAATGTGAATATGCAACCGCCCTCGGCAGCGCGATCGCATCAAGCGTCGCTTCGGGCATTCATCCCTCGATCGAAGCCGCCCAAAAGGCGATCGTCCCCCCATCGACCCGGGTTGTCCATCCGAATGAGAAAGCGACGGCGGTCTACCGTCGCCTCTATCCGATCTATCGAACGCTCCATGACGGCTTCGGCGTTGCAGATGCCGCCGTCGACCTGTATCCGGTGATGAAGGAGCTCCTTGCCCTCAAGAGCGGGGGGTGAACGTCTTCACCTTGTGGAGGGTTCTAATCAGGTCGCGCCCTTCCTGCAGGGAGGCAAGCTCGCCGGTAGCCCAACTCTGGACGATCAGGTTTCCCAGCGCGGTCGCCTCGACCGGGCCGGCAAGCACCGTCAAGCCGGTGGCATCGGCGGCCCACTGGTTCAGAATCTCGTTCTTCGATCCTCCGCCGATGATGTTCAGCGAGGCAAACGAGACTCCGAGCACCCGCTCGAGATCCCCGATCGCCTCGGCGTACGCTGTGGCGAGCCCCCGGTAGATGGCGACCATGTACTGGCCTTTGTTCTTCGGCTTCTCCATCCCGTGCTCTTCGAGGTAGGCATCGATCCGGTCAACCATCAGATTGTCGTAGGTGTTGGGCTTGAGGAACCGAAGGTCGTTGACATCGATCGAACCTTGGTAGGCTTCCTCAAGCAGGGTCTGTTCATCCAGTTCCTTCCAGGTCAGCTTCCCCTCCTGGCTTTCCCAGTGGCGGACGCACTCCTGTTGGATCCACATTCCCATGATGTTCTTGAGGTAGCGGATCTGCGAGTTGGCGGCAACCTCGTTGGTGAAGCCGCTTTCCATCGCCTCGACGGTGGTCAGCGGCTCGCCGAGCTCGCTGCCCAAGAGCGACCACGTCCCGCTGGAGATGTAGAGGGGCACCTGTCCCGCGATCGCGGGAACCGCCGCTACGGCGCTCGCCGTGTCGTGGGCGGCGGAGGCGATCACCACCACCTTATCCGAAGCTCCGACCTCGTGTTGGAGGTCCACCGTCAAGGGGCCGAGCACCGTTCCGCTGTCGACGATCTTTCCGAAGAGGGAGCGGTCGAAGCCGAGCTCATCGATGATCGGCCACGCCCAGTCCCGGGTTTTCGGGTTGTACAGCTGGGTGGTCGAAGCGTGGGAGCGCTCATTCTTCATCACTCCGGTCAGCCAGTAGGCAAGCAGATCCGGCAGGGCCAGATAGTGCTTCGCCGCGGCGAACACCTCCCCCCGGTCCCGCTTGTGCGCCACGAGCTGATAGATCGTGTTGAACGGTTGGAAGGCGATCCCGGTCTCCTCGAAGACCCGCTCCTTTCCTCCCAGAAGCGCACTCACTTCCTCGATCAGGCCGTCGGTTCGCCCATCGCGATAGTGGTAGCAGAGCGAAACCAGGCTCCCGTTCCCGTCAACCAGGGCGTAATCCACGCCCCACGTGTCGATTCCAATCGAAACGATCTCATCCGGATAGCAGTCAAACGCCTTCTTCAAACCGGTCTTGATCTCCGAAAACAGTCCCTGAATGTTCCAGTAGAACTCACCGAGAATCTGATCGTTGTGCGTCGTGAAGCGGTGAACCACTTCGAACTCTTCCAAATTCCCAACGAGAACCCGCCCGTTGCTTGCCCCCAAATCAATCGCGATGCGCTTCTTCATCTTTAATCCTCAATCCTCATCGTGCAATGCTCCATGAGATACGCCTCGGCTTCGGCATTCCACAGACCATTATGCTTTTTCACCAGCTCGTCCAGCTTGGCGAAGAGCGGGTATTTCTTCCCCTTCTCCGCAAAATCTTCCAACGCGGTGAGCGGGAAGTCAAGGTGTGTGTAGATCATCTTCTTTCCGCCGGGGATCTTTGGAAGGTCGATCACCGTCTGCGGAACGGAGGAGAGTCCGCCGATGTGGGTGACCATCCCGGCGGGATTGAGCAGGCCCTCTTCCATCAGCTTCAACGACTCGCGCAGGTCGTCGGTGTTTCCACCGCTCGTTCCGACGATATGGGTCGAAGCGTAGTGCACGTTGTAGAAGTTGAGGCTTGCGGTAAAGTCGGTCCGCTCCGGCCCGGCAAAGAAGTTCAGGCACCCGTCCTTGGCGAGAATCGCATCCGCCTGCTCGATCAGGGCCCGAACCGGGGCCATGACGAACACGTCGTCGTACCCTTCCCCGTTGGAAAGTTCCATCAACACGCTGTCGGCATCTTCAAGATCCCGGGTGTTGAGGTAGTGCAGCTCGACCCCGTTCTTCTTCGCATGCTCGACGGTATAGAGCATGGCGGCTCGATCGAGGCGCTCCTGATTGATATCGGTGACGACCAGACGGCCGGGCCGGCGGTCGGGATTGTTGATCGCATAGTCGATCGCGCCCATCCCCATCGGACCGACGCCCGCCAGGATCGCTGCGTTCCCGCCTTCGACGATCCCCATGTGGTGGACGTACGAACCGGCGGTGGTGTGGTACATCGCATGGAACGTTCCGACGACGCAGCTCAAGGGCTCGGCCAGGCTTCCGAGGAAGTAGGAAGGACCGGCGTACGGAAGGACGCAGTCCAGCTCCATCAGCATGTGGGGAAGGATGACGTACGTGGCATCCCCTCCGATATACGGGAAGGAGTATCCGGGGGCATCCAGCGTTCCTTTGTAGTTCATCGCCGGCTGGATCGTAAACCGCATTCCCTCGTGGTACTTGTCTTTCCACTTCTTCCCCACCTCGATGATCTCCCCGCAGAGCTCGTGACCGAGCATGACCGGGTTTTTATCGATATCTTTGGGAATCCGCTTATGGTTCGGCCCCTGGGCAGCGGCTTTATGGTCGCTCATACAGATGCTGTTGGTGATGACCTTCGCCAGGATTTCATCATCTTTGATTGCAGGAAGCTCAAACTCTTCAATCCGCATGTCGTTGATGCCATACAGTCTTACTGCTCGTGTTTTCATCGTAATTCTCCTAATTCAACATGACCTGTCCACCGGTGACCGGCACCGCCTGCCCGGTTTCATAGGTCTGTTCGACTATGTAAAAGATCGCCTTCATCACGTCGGCCGTGGTGCAGCCCCGATTCATCGGCACCTTTGCTTCATAGGCCCGTCGTACATCTTCAATCGTTTTGGCCCCCGGAACCTTGTTCGTCTCGAGGTATTGGACGAACAGTCCCCGCTTCGGATCCGACCAAAGCGGACCGTCGAGGAAGTTTCCGGGACACACTGCATTGACCTTGATATTGTCTTCGACCAACTCCAGAGCAAAGCTCTGCGTCAGTCCGATCGTCCCGAATTTCGCACCGGCATACGCCCCGTTCTTGTTGGATCCCTCCAAACCGGATTTGCTGCTGATCGTCACGATGTCGGTGTAATAAGCTCCCGAGGGGATGTTCTGGATCGCCATCGTCCGGGAAGCGAACTTGGTGCAGATGAAGAATCCGGTGTAGTCCACATCGGTAACGAAGGCGAAATCCTTCAGGCTCATCGTCTTCACCGAACCGGCTCTCAGGACGCCCGCGTTGGAGATGAAGAGATCGACGCCTCCGACCTCGGAGACGACCGTGTCCATCATCGCCTGGACGGAAGCTTCATCCGTCACGTTCACTTCGACCGCCTTCGCCACGGTGATCATCGCATCGTAGTTCAGTTCGGAAGCGAGCGCTTGCGCCCCTTCCCGATTCAGGTCGGCGACATAGACGAACGCCCCATGATCGACGAGCGAGCGGACCATCCCCTCGCCGAATCCCTGAGCGCCGCCGGTGACGACAGCGACCTTGTCGCGGACCACGTCTGATCGGGTAAGTGCAGGCGGAAGGGTCGGCAGCTTGCTCACCCCTTCGCCCCGGACCGCTTCATCGTAGTTCGTCCCCAGCCCGTACCTGAGCTCTCCGACCCCGATCGTCGCGGGATACACCCGCTCCTTCTTCACGTACTCGTCGAAGAGGGCTTGCCATGCTTTGGCGGTTTCCTTCATCGAGTCCCCTTTGGAAGGGGAAGGCAGCGCAAGGGCGCTTGGCCCCGGCCCCAGCGTGTGGATGATCAGGCCGAGGGAGCCGTCAAAGCTCAGGCCGCGGATCAAAGGAGGAATCTCTCTTTTGATATCTTCGAAGACTGTCATGATCTGACCTCCTCAATCATGGTATAGGGGTTATGGACATCGCTGTTTCTGGCGATCGCCGCATAGCGGGCGATCCGCTGATTCAGCGCTTCATCCCGGTAGGGATTCTCGGGGTGGAAGAGCCCGTAGACCGGATCGACCGATGAGAGCTTCTCATGGGCTACGAGAGCCCAGGCGCTGTCAATCAGGTGTCTGGCGTTCTCCTCCAAGAGCTCGGGACAGGAGAAGCTCTGCCGGGAGGAATTGATGTCCACCCCGCTGATCTCCATCAGGTTCCGCTCCTGAGCCAGCCTTTGGATGCGCGCAAGCTGCTCCTTCGTGTTTCTCGGCGGCATATAGGTGATCGCCGGGAATCCGATCTCCACAAGGAGATCGAGGAGCTCGTCGAGGAATCCGTCCTCGAACTGCTCCGCCTTCTTGTCCCCGGTCGGACTGGAGGCGACGTCCCCGAGATACGCGTACGCGGGAATCGCTCCGACCGATTTGGCGAAGGCAACCGCCTCACGCACATCGATCGATTCTTCCCTTGAGGGTTGAATGAAAAACGATGGCAAAAATGCGCTCTTCAGCACTCCCAAGAGATCGTACTCGTAGTGCGGGTTCGCACCATCGAGAAGGAACTGCTCCACCTTCGGAGGGATGTCCAGCTTCAGCTCGCAGCGGAGGAACCTCAGGAGGGTCTCCCCCTTTCCATAGGAAGCGATCAGCTTCTTGGAGAGCGCATGGAGGATGTGGCGTTCGGTGATCGATCCCCCTTCGCCGGCGCGGGAGAGCGGAACGACATCCCCTTCGAAATCCACGACAATCCCGTATCGTTTCAGGAGGGTGTTCAGTTTCCCGACCTGCTTCCTGTTCCGTTCATTCCGGATCGCCTGCAAGGGAGCAAGAAAGGCCCTCACCTCCTCGATCCGGCCGCTCGGCACCCCGTGGATGCAGATGTAGACGATTCCTTCGCTGTCGGGGTTGTTGATCTTCTTCTTCGCCAAGGGGGTGTCCAGGAAACTCACCCTCAGCTCGAAACCGACCGTCGAAGCGATTCCGATCAGACTCGCCGCCTCGTTCATCTCCTCGGCCGCCGAGATCGAGTCATGATCGACCGATCCGACGATCCCCAGGCCCGCCTGCCACGCCGCAAACGCGGCGGCTGCAGGCTCATAGGGACTGAACGAATAGGTGGTATGAACGTGGTTATTCACCTCGAGGGAGGGAGTGTTTGCAAGCACCCCTTCCCGGATTGCTTTCCCCAATACCGCGGCGGCGGCAAGGCGAACCGACTTGTCAGGATCGTTGATCTTGATCTTGGCATCGGAAACTGTCACCCTAGACCCCCTCGCTGCTGGTGCGGTAGAAGTGGCTGTCGGTATAGTTCTGCTTCACCACGTAGTTCGGCAGCACCATGATCTGCTCATGGATCGCATCGAGGATCGAGGAAGCCTGAGCAAAGTAGTACTCCTCCATCTCCGCAGGCGGGGTAATCCAGTTCTTCGACCCGACGACGACCGCCGGTCCGTCGAGGTACTCGAACGCCAAACGGTTGAGGTTCGAGGCGACGGTGTGGAGATAGCTGCCCCGTTCGGCCGAATCGGTTACAAGAACCACTTTTCCGGTCTTCTTCACGCTCTCGACCAGAAGCTCGTACTTCAGGGGGTTGATCCACCTGAGGTCGATCACCTCGGCGTCGACGCCCAGCTCGGCAAGCTTCTCGCTTGCCTTCATCGCGGTGTAGAGGGAGGGGCCCAGGGCGATCAGGGTGATGTCCTTTCCTTCCTTGCGGATCGCCGGCTCCCCTTCGGGAATCTCATAGTATCCCTCGGGCACCCCTTCCTTGACGAACTGCTCCCCGATTCCGTAGAGCTTCTGGCTCTCGAAGAAGACGACCGGGTCGGTTCCCCGAAGGGCGTAGTTCAGCATCCCCTTCACATCATAGGGGGTCGCCGGGTACATCGCCTTGAGGCCGGGCACCGAGCCGACCATCGCGGTCCACTCCTGGGAGTGCTGGGCGCCGTACTTGTTTCCGACGGAGACGCGGAGAACCAGCGGCATTGTCAGCTGGCCACCGCTCATCGCCTGCCACTTGGGCATCTGGTTGAAGACTTCGTCTCCGGCGCAGCCGAGGAAGTCGCAGTACATCAGTTCGACGACCGCCCGACCGCCGGCAAGGGCATAGCCGACGCCGCTTCCGACGATCGCCGCTTCGCTGATCGGCGAATTGAAAAACCGGGAGGGAGGAAGCAGCTCGGTAAGACCGCGGTACGCGGCGAACGCGCCGCCCCAGTCGCGGTGGTCTTCGCCGTAGGCGACCATCGTCGGATCGATCGCAAAGCGGTGGACCATCGCTTCGAAGACCGCATCGCGGTATTGATAGAGGCGGGCCGCCGGATACATCTTTCCTTCCTCGTCATACGCATAGCGGCTGCGCTTGGCGATCTGCTGAACCCGAGGGTTCTCCTCCAAGGTCTGCAGCAAAGCCGGCTCGGTCGTGTCGAACTTCTCGACGCTTCCGTTGCTGAACATCACCGATTCGATGAACGCTTCATCGACCATCGTGCTGATCGCGGGATCGACGGTGATCTCGAGGGTCTTGCGCATCTTCTCTTCCAGAAGGGCGTCGTACGATTCAAGCTCGCTTGCGGATGCGATCTTGTTCTTCACCAGATACTCTCCGTACGCTTCGATCGGATCCTGGTTCCTGAACGCATCCAGCTCTTCCTTGGTCCGATAGGTCATCGCGTCGCTGGGGCTGTGTCCGCTGTAGCGGTAGGTGATCGTATCGAGCATCGCCGGGCCTTTTCCTTCCAGAAGGAGGGCCTTCTTCCTTGCCGTCGCATCCGCCACGGCGAGGGGGTTGAAGCCGTCGACCCGCTCGGTGTGCATCGAGTTCTGGTTGATTCCCGCCCCCATCCGGGCTGCGATTCCGTAGCCCATCGTCTCGCCGGAGGGCTGGCCGCCCATCGCATAGAGGTTGTTGAAGACGTTCACAAGGAACGGCGGATACCCCGGGTTGTCGTCCCAGAGGGTCGTATACTGGTCCATCGAGGCAAGGACGAGCGCTTCATAGACCGGACCGCGGGCAAGCGAACCGTCGCCGATATTGGCAATGACGATTCCCTTCTTGCGGTTGATCTTCTTGTAGAGCGCCGCTCCCACGGCGATCGTTCCCGAACCGCCGACGATTGCGTTGTTCGGCATCGAGCCGAAGGGCTTGAAGAAGGTGTGCATCGAGCCGCCGAGGCCGGCGTTGAAGCCGTTCTTCTTCGCATAGATCTCCGCGAGCGCTCCGTAGAGCACAAAGTTCTCGGCAAGATCTTTTACGGTTTTGCCCTTGTGGTGCTTTTCGACGACCTTGAAGGTGTTTCCGCCCATATAGCTCTCCATGATCGAAAGCAGCTCTTTTTCACTTAATTGGGCGATCGCGCTCATGCTCTTGGCGAGGATCTCTCCGTGGCTGCGGTGGGAGCCGAAGATCTGGTCATCCACGTCGAGGACCATCGCCTGCCCGACGGCGGCGCTTTCCTGACCGGCGGAGAGGTGGGCCGGACCGAGGTGCTTGTAGGAGATTCCCTGATACACACCCTCCTTCTTGATCATGTCGAGCATCGTCTCGAACTTGCGAATCAGGAGCATATCATAGTAGGCCCGGATCAGGCGCTCCTTGCCATAGGTTTTGAGCTCTTTTTTTACATCGCTCACATAGTGGTTGATGGGGATTTCAGGCAACACAAGGGTGTCTTTCTTCCGCAACGTTGCCGGATCAAATGGAATCTGTCTGGACATGACGTATCTCTCCTTCTCTCTTACAGGCTCGAATCGAGCGCAAATACTGCATCTTTCAACAATTCACTGACACTTGGGTGGGGGAAGACGATCTCCTTGACGTCTTGGATCCGAAGCTCCGCCTCCAGAAGCGCGGCGACGCCCCAAATGATTTCACTGCTATAGGGTCCAAGGAGGTGAACACCGAGAATCACCCCGCTCTCCTTATCGGCGACAACCTTGATCATCCCGGGAGCGCGCTTGCCCTGCTCGGCCAGAAAGCGGCCGCTTTGGCGCCCTTGGGCGGTGTGGACAAGCACTTCGTAGCCCCGCTCCTTCGCCTGGGCTTCGGTCAGGCCGCAGCCGGCGATCTCGGGATTGGAGTAGACGACCCAGGGGATCGCGTCATAGCGCATCTTCATTCCCTTGCCGAAGATCGTCGAAACGGCCACATCGGCCATCCGGCTCGCACTGTGGGCAAGAAGTGATTTCCCGTTCACGTCCCCGATCGCGTACACGGTCGGAAGACTGGTCCGCATTTGTTCATCCACGACAACGGCGCCCTTTTCGATCTTCAGGCCCAAGGCCTCCAACCCGCCGATGTTCGGTCGACGGCCTACGCTCATCAGGATCTTCTCGGCGGCCAGCTCCTTCCGCTCGCCTTTGGCGTCGGTGTAGACCACGCTCTTCTCGGTGATCTTCTCGACCTTGCAGCCGAGGTTGAAGGTTACGTCCTTCATCGCTCTCCGGGCGAGCTTGCCGAACTCGGCATCGGCCATCGGAAGGATCTCATCGAGCATCTCGATGACCGTCACCTTCACCCCGACCATCGAGAAGAAGGAGGCGAATTCGACTCCGATGACTCCACCTCCGATGACGACGAGCTCGGAGGGAAGGTTCTCGATTTCCAGAATATCATCGCTGGTGAGCACATGCGGCAGATCGGATCCGGGAATCGGCGGAACGAACGCCGACGATCCGGTGGCGATGATCAGGTAGGAACATTCATGGATCGTTCCGTTCACTTCGACCCGGTGGGCATCCAGCGCTTTCGCTTCGCCGAAGACGGTTTCCACCTTGGCGCTCTTCATCAGGAACTCGATTCCCCCTCGAAGGGTCTCGACGGTATCCTGTTTATGGGCCATCGCGCTCTTGAGGTTGAAGGCGATATCCTTTGCATCGACGCCGAAAAGCGATCCGTTCTTCGCATGCTCGTAGGTCTTGGCGCTGCCAAGCAGGCTCTTGGTCGGGATGCACCCTTTGTTGGTGCATACGCCGCCGTAGTGCTCCTTCTCGATCAAGAGAACCTTTTTTCCCAATGTTCCGGCGCGCTGGGCGGCGATGTATCCGCCCGGGCCGCTGCCGATCACGATCAAATCATACTGTGCCATTGCTGCCCATCCTTATCAGAAGACGATCGAGACTTGCGATTCGATCGATCAGAGCGCGCAGGAAGCGCGCCGCGTCGGCTCCGTCCACCGCCTGATGGTCCATCGTCAACGAAAGACCGATGTGGTCGATGAACTCGACGCCGTTCTTGGTGGAGACCGGCTTCAGGACGATCGTCCCGACGCCGAGAATCGCGACCTCGGGGATGTTCAGCACCGGGGTGAACGCCTCGATGCCGAAGGAACCGACGTTGGAGACGGTGAAGGTCGATCCGGCAAGCTCATCCGGCTGGGCCACCCCGTCCCGGGCCCGAGTGGCGAGCACCTTGGTCCGGGCGCTGAGCTCCTTCAGGCTCATCAGATTCGAACCGAAGAGGACGGGAACCATCAGACCCTTCTCCGTATCGGTGGCGACGCCGAGGTGGACATGCTCGAATCGGCGAATCGTTTCACCGAGGTAGTGGGCGTTGAACGCGGGGAACTCGATAAGTGTCCTGACGACGGCGAAGTTCACCAGGTCCCCGATCGTGATGCCGCTCGTCTCCTCATCCTCCTTGAACGCCGCCCGCAGCGCCTTCAAGGCCCGGGCGTCCGCCCACCCGTGGAGACTCAGCTGACTGGTCGTCTGGAGGGACTCCACCATCCGGCGGGCGATCACTTTTCTAATCCCGCGGACCGGATGATCGGTGTGGGCATCAAGATCAACAACCACTCGTTCAGGAGTTTTGCTCAAATCACGGGCAAGCACCCGGCCACCCATGCCGCTGCCGACCGAAGGAGGAACGACTCCTTCCTTGAGGGCCTGCGCTTTCGCCGCCGGAGACAGGGGAGACCCGGCGAGCGCCCGGATATCCTTTTCGACGATCCGTCCTTTCGGTCCGCTCGGGGTCGCTGCGCTGAGGGGAATCCCCAGTTGCTCGCTGAGCTTTCGAGCCCGGGGGGTCGAACCGCCGGCAGCCGGTGCGCTCACAGGCGCACTCGCCGTTTTCGGCTCTTTCTTTACAGTTTCAGGCTCTTCAACCTGGACGCTTTTCTCTTCTTCTTTCTTCTTGGGTCGTTGAATCTCAAACGATTCGCCTTCCTCTCCGACGATGAGAATCGGCTCCATGACGGGAACATCATCACCTTCCTCCCAGAGCCGGGCGAGAACCACCCCTGCTGCGGTGGATTCGACGTCGATCGTCGACTTGTCGGTTTCCGCTGAGAGGAGAATGTCTCCGACTGCGACCTTGTCTCCGACGTTGACGTTCCATTCCACGATGATGCACGATTCTACGGTGTTGCCTTGTTTGGGCATCAATACCTGTTCAGCCATCCTTTTGCTCCTATTGTACAATCAGGACTTCGACGCCGAGGGTTTCAAGCTCGGAGACGAGATCCCGGGGAAATCCACTATCGGTGACGATCGTATCGACGTCACTGACCGGCATGATTCGTACAAAGCCCCGGTTGCCGACTTTCGATGAGTCGACGCACAGGACCCGCCGGGTCGCTTGCGCGCACATCCGTTGGACGACCTGGGCGTTCTCGACCAGGCTCGTGGTGAGACCGTGGGCAAGGGTGAGCCCGTCCGTTCCGAAGAACGTCGTCTGGACGTGATAACTTTCAATATGGGTGATCGCGGCGGGCCCGACGAGGGCTTCCGCTTCAGGGCGGTATTCGCCGCCTATGAGGGTGATGTTCAGATGGTTGTTCGCCCGGCCGTACGGCAAGAGGAGTGTAGAGTTCGTAACGACCTTGATCGATTGCTTTCCGAAGAGGTAGCGGGGGATCAGGGAACAGGTCGAACCGTTGGTGATCATGATCGAATCGCCGTCCTTCACCAGCTTCGCCGCAGCTTTCGCAATCGCTTCCTTGATTTTGGTATGGGCGTCGTTTCGCATCCCCACCTGGGGAGTGGTCGCCACCACCGCTTTCCCGTGGCTTCGGACGATCAGGCCTTTTGTGTCCAAACTCCTTAAGTCGGAACGAATTGTAACGGCCGAGACCCCCAACTCCTCCGCAAGGCGGGTCACCGGGTATTCCTTGCCGCTTCTGAGCAACGTGAGAATCTCTTCTTCCCTCGGACTCAAGCCGAACACCTTTTCGCTCCTTGTTTCTTTTTACTTTCGGAACGCTTTCGATTCTATATCACATTGAACTAATATGCAAGAGATATCCCTAT
>SHOI01000031.1 GCA_004294855.1 Sphaerochaeta sp.
TATTGCGGGTGATAAACGAGTAAGCTTCTTCAAACACTCGGTACAATGGTCCTTCGAAGGATTTCATGTCCCTGAATTGATCGCTATCCTTATTGTCTGAACTGTAGCATACAGCCCTGATTCGGGTCTGCGGCAATCGGATAGCCGGATTCTTGGTAAAAAGAACATCACCACCGTTCGTCAATCGTCCATACCGAGCAACCGAGAAATCTTCCAAAATCATGAAAATATCTTTTTTATCCCGAAACAATACCTTGCTCACATTCCCTGCGTCGGCCACAGCGGCTGTTATCTCCTGCTCATCAATATCTTTTTCCAATTTAGCCAAAGAGAAGCGACGCTCCCAACGTTCAGGCTCAATTTGATGACGCATGACTATATCGCGAATGATTTGAGGGGTTGCTGCTTGAGTGTCTTCATCCGTTCGGATGTAAATAACATTCTTGAAAGCATATGGGATATCACTTCCTGCCGGAACCTCGATTGAAACGACCACCTGCTTATCCAACTCCTCCGCTTGGACAGCTACGAATGCCTTCGGAGAGATGTGTTCTATCAAATAGCGCTCAAGCTTATTTACTTTGTCATGGGAATCATCGATACCGATCACCTCTCCTCTCTTAGTAACACCACATATCAGATATCCGCCAAAGGTATTGAGGAATCCGCATACCGTTTTCCCCAGCTCATCAAGATTATCGATGGAAGGCTTAAACTCAATACGTTGATGTTCTCCAAGTGAAAGCCGTTCCTTAATCTGTTTCAGAGTCATGAAGTTCCTCCATTATTCCGGAACTGCTCTCTGTCCTGAAAGTTTTCCCTGATGAATTCTTCAACCTCCTGATATCTGAAGAACTGGGAGCTTGTGAAAAGCAACCCATCATTGTTGGAGTGGTATTTCTGTACCCAGTTGCCTTTTCGTTCCTCCAAAGGAACGGGATCCGATGATTCAAGATTAATGGTCGCTGCCTCGTAGAGGTCAATGATGCGTAAATCTGTAAAAACCTGATTCTTCTTCAGCTTCAGTTCTTTTCGTCCGGTCTTCCCCCTATAGCCTAAATTGTTAAGCAGTGAACGGGCAAATACCACATTCTCATGAGCCAACAACCATCGAGGTTTATTCAAATCGATTGCTTTCAATATCTCCTGGTGAGTGATGGAGAGACTTGAGGGATCTTCCGGATTCTGTCCACTTCCATAGTTGGTTGTAATGATTCCCAGAAATAAATCGCAATCCTCCACAGCTTGCAAACAGTTCTCGAATGCAGTTCGATTGGAAAAAACAGGCACTGTTCCCTTATGGGACATCCAGACTTCATATCCACAGGATGTCAAAAGCGTATATACACGATCAAGGAGTTCTTCTATCCCATATACAGTCGAAGACACCATTATTTTCAGCTTGTCCCGCTCTCTGTTCACGTATCGTCTCCTCATGCTCCCAATATGAGTACACAATCCTACATGGAATCCAACACTGTATTCAAATCTGTAAATCCACCGATTCCCAAGGGTTGGTTTCGTTTGATTGTACATCATTTTTTTACACTATGCGATTTCTTTTCCAATCATGATAGTCGACACGTTTGCAGGATTGGGTGAAATCTCCCAGAGATAGTGGGAAATCAAGGAAGTAATTCTATTGCACAGAACTTCATATTTCTTGATTTTTGTGCTTAGCACGGAATCGTTGCCTACACGCTTCCAAAGACCAACAACAAGCTCACCCAACCCGAGATTGCCAAGATGTCGGAAGCCGACGTCATGGGTATTGGTATGTACATATCCGGAATGCATTTGCTCAAACAGGTTCCAACCTATGAGAAATGTCGATTCAATCTATTCCGGACGATATGTGCTTCCGGCACCGGGAACACCGGCCGGCTACACGGCCCTGATCAATCACTATCACCTGAAGACTCCGTATCCTTCGCTCAAGATGGCGATCGGGGAAGGGTATGCCCAAAAAGACTATGAAGGGTGGCGATTTCTCTCCAAGCGTGTTCGGATTGAACCTACCCTCGGAAGCCAGCTCACCTTTGCCCTGCGGTATGAAGGAGCTAATCTTCTGGTTCTCAAGAAGCTCTTTGAAGCGGTTCCTGTTCAAGAGATTGAAGATGTCGTCAAAGAGTCCATCACCGGCCAATACGCCCGTCGAATCTGGTTTCTCTATGAGTGGTTGATGGATCGCAGGCTCTCATTGGATGACGTGACCCAAGGCAACTACATCCCGGTTCTCGATCCGAAACAACAATATGCGGTCGCCGGTATCCGCTCGCCGCGGCATCGAGTGATCGACAATCTTCCGGGAACTCCCGCTTTTTGTCCGCTTGTAACAAAAACACCCGAGCTGCTGGAATTTGAATCGCTTGCCTTGCAAGATCGTGCCTCGACTCTCGTATCGACGATACCAAAGGAGATTCTATCAAGAGCAGCCGCATTTCTTTTGTTAAAAGATTCACGAGCCAGTTTTACGATCGAACATGAATCTCCCACCCCGGATCGACTTGCACGATGGGCGGCGGCCATCGGGCAGGCGGGTCGTGTTTCACTGAGTAAAGAAGAGCTCCTTCGGCTTCAGGAGCTTGTCATCGGAGAATCGGTTTTCATCAAGCCGGGTTTCCGAACCGAAGGCGGGTTTGTCGGAGAACATGAACCGATGACGGGATTCCCGATCGTCGAACATGCGAGCAGCCGAAGTGAAGACGTGATTCCTTTAGTGGAGGGCATTCTTGCATATGAACAACGGACCCGAGATTCCTTTGACCCCGTCGTGAGTGCTGCAAGCGTGGCATTCGGGTTTGTCCAGGTTCACCCGTTCAGCGACGGCAACGGAAGGATTCATCGCTATCTGATTCACCATATCCTGGCTCAGCGAGGCTTCAATCCACCCGGAATCATCTTTCCCGTCTCCCATGCGATGCTGAAACGGACACAGGAGTATCAGCGGGTTCTACGAGCCTACTCCTCCTCGATTCTGCCGTTCATCGAGTGGACCGTCACCTTCGATTACAACATTCACGTTCTCAACGAAACCGCCGACTACTACCGCTACTTCGATGCCACCGAATACACTCTCTTCCTCTATCGGTGTGTGCAGGATACGATCGAACATGACTTGAGCCAGGAAGCCTCGCACATCATCGCCTATGACCGCTTTCAAGCAGGTCTTCAGCGCCTTGGCGAGATGCCGGATCGGAGCGTTCAGCTCCTCTACCAATTCTTGAAACAACACAACGGAACGCTTTCAAAGCGGGCTAAAGAGAAGGAGTTCAAAGAGCTTTCCGTTCAGATGATTGAGGAAATAGAAGCGATCTATGCCGAAGCGTTCGGAACCGGCTCTTCCTTGGAATGAAGATGTGGTAGGATGGTCCATAAAGAAAAGATTCTTCCCGGAGCATGAATGATGAACGTTCTTATCACCGGAGCGACCTCCGGCATCGGCTTTGAAACCGCCCTTCTCTTTGCAACGAATGGAGCTCACGTCTGGGGAGCGAGCCGGAATCCCATCGCCTCTCCCAGCAATCGGATCGTCTTCAGACGGATGGATGTCACAAACGAGGAGTCGGTAAAGAAAAGCGTCGAAGAGATCTGGAACGAAGCGGTGAAGACGACGGGGAAAGGAATCGACGTCGTCGTCCACTCCGCCGGATATGGAATCGGCGGCAGCGCCGAGGACACCCCGATTGATGATGCAATCGCCCAGTTCGACACCAACTACTTCGGAGTCCTCCGCGTCAACCGGGTTCTCCTTCCCTGCATGCGAGCGCAGGGAAGCGGCAGGGTCGTCATCCTCGGTTCGATCGCGGGACGAATCAGCATCCCCTTTCAAAGCCATTACAGCGCCACGAAGTTCGCCCTGGAGGCGTACACCGAAGCGTTGCGGCTTGAAGGCGGGCCATTCGGCCTTACCGCCACGGTTATCGAGGCGGGTGATACGAACACCGCATTCACTGCCAACAGAAGGCTGACGATCGATCCATCATCCCCCTACCACGACCAGGCGCTCCGTTCAATCGCCAAGATGGCCCGCGATGAGGAACTCGGATATCCCCCAACCAAAGTCGCCAAGATGATTTATAAGGTGTCACAAATGAAAAACCCGCCGATCCGAAAACCGGTGGGCCTTTCATATTCCCTCCTGATGCTGCTGAAGCGGCTCCTCCCTGATTCCCTTGCCGAGAGAATCATCAAAGCCATGTATATGCGTTAGTCGTGCTTGGAATTGGCGTCAATGAGAACGACCACGATCAGGATCAATCCCTTGACGACCCATTGCCAATAGCTGTTGATGCTGAGCAGAACCATCACGTTGGAAATGACCTGAAGGAACAGCGCTCCGATGATGACGCCGAACACCTTCCCCCGGCCTCCGGTCAGGGATGTTCCGCCGAGCACGACGATCGTCATCACGTCGAACAGCAGGTTTTCACCGATGCTCACGTTTCCGCTGAGGGTCTTGCTCGTCAGCCCGAGAGCTCCGATGCATGAAAGAACCGCACAGATGACAAACGCCAGGATTCCGATGAAGTTCGTGTTGATGCCCGACAGCTTGCTCGCCACCCGGTTTCCGCCGACCGCATAGAAGCTTCGGCCCAATTCAGTATGTTGCGTGAAGACATAGAGAATGATCGCGACGATGAGCAACAGAATCACCGGGAACGGAACGAATCCGACATACCCGGCTCCGAAGAAGTTGAACGCATCAGGCAGCCCCGATATGGGCAATCCCCGAGAATATATGAAGTAGATTCCCTTGATGATGTTCATGACCGTCAACGTTCCGATGAAGGAAGGCATGTTGCCATAGATGGTGAGCACGCCGTTGACTATCCCGACGAAGATCGAAAGGGCGAACACGATGACGATCGCCCAGAACATCGGAATCCCTGCGTTTACGACCATTCCGGCGAAAAAGATCGACGTCATGCCGATGATCGAGGTGATCGACATATCCATGTGCCCGATAAGGATCACAAAGAACTCACCCAAGGCGATGATCGAGATGAACGACGCCTGTCGGAAGATGTTCATGATGTTGTTGGTGGTTCTGAACTTTGGAAGGGCGATGCTGCAGATGATAAACAAGGCGATGAACAGGAAGAGAATCATCCATTCTTTAAAAAAGGCCTTGTAATCCTTTTTAAACAACCTTTCATCGCCGCCAAGTACTTTTGTGCTCATGCTTCTTTCACTCCTAATAGATCTTGGATGATCACTTCCTGATTGATATCGTCGCCTTCAACAGTATCCATCACTTTCCCCTCATACATCACATACACCTTGTTGGAAAGTCCGATGATTTCTTCCAGTTCCGGTGAAACCAATACGATTCCTTTCCCCGCTTTCGCCAGCTCGTTGATCAATGAATAGATTTCAAACTTCGCTCCGATATCGATGCCCCGGGTCGGTTCATCCAGCAGGAACAGGTCGCAGTTGCGCAGCATCCATTTGGCGATGACGACTTTCTGCTGGTTTCCGCCCGAAAGCTTGCTGATCAATTGGCTGAGGCTCACATACCGGAGCTTCAACTTGTCGTTGATGTCAAAAGCCGCTTTCTCCTCCGCCCGATGGTTCTGGAAGATCTTCCACTTCTTGAACATGAACATCGATGGAAGCGTCGTGTTGTCCTGAATATTGAACAGCATGTTCAAACCGAGCAGCCGCCGCTCATCGGGAATCACTCCGAGCCCCAGTTTGATCGCATGCTGCGGAGACTTGATCTCCACCTGTTTCCCCCGTACGAAGACGTCGCCGGATGTTGTTTTATAGTTTCCGTAGATCGCATGGATGAGCTCGGTCTTGCCGGCGCCCAGCAATCCGGAAATCCCGACGACCTCTCCTGCCCGGACGGACAGCGAGACATCGCGGAACGATCCGTCGTGCGCGGTGAGGTTTTTCACTTCCAGGAGTGTTTCACCGAACTCCTCATTCTTTGGCGGATATACATTCTTCAGCTCGCGGCCGATGATCATCTTGATCAATTCGGGTTTGTCGATGTCTTTCACATATCCGCTGTTGATCCATTTCCCGTCACAGAGAACGGTGTACCGGTCGCAGCACTCGAAGATCTCATCGAGGCGGTGGGAGATGTAGATGATTCCTATCCCCTTCTCCTTCAAAAGACGGATGATCCGGAAGATGTTCTCGATCCCGTCCTCCTGCAGCACCGAAGTCAGCTCGTCGAAGATGATCACCTTCGGATTGTCCAGCATCGCCTTGGCCAGCTGGATGATCTGCTTTTCGGCTGTCCGGAGGTGTTTGACCTTCACCTTCAGATCCACGTCGCACTGAAGATATTCCAAGAGCGCCTCGCCCTCCTTCTGCAGCTCCTTCCAGTCGATGAGCGGACCTCGTTTGGTATATCTTCCGATGAAGATATTCTCCAGACCGTTGAGGTCCCCCATCAGCTGAAACTCTTGGTGGACGATCGCGATCCCCATCTCCTGAGACTTTCGAACGTTGAAGGAGGGAATATGGATTTTATTCCCTTGGATGTACAACTCTCCCTCCGTCATTCGATTGTCACCGATGATGCACTTCGAAAGCGTCGATTTTCCGGCTCCGTTCTCACCGACAAGCCCGTGGCATTCCCCTGCGAGCAGCGTGAAGTCCACATTGTCCAACGCCTTGACTCCGGGGAACACCATCGTACAGTTTTTTACTTCTACCAATGTCTCCACATTGACCGCCTTTGCCTCTACAACCATAGCCAACCGAGAGCCTCGATTCCCGAACAGATGATGTCGTTGTCGGGATTCTCCGGGTTCCTGATGTTGTGAATCAACCGCTTGATCTCGTGATACGGGAACATCGAGCTCTTGACCCCGGTCTCTCCGACCGGATTGATGTCGAAGAACATCTCCTTGGCGATGGCGAAATCCTCCTCGTTGTAGGCGAGAATCTCATCTAGGATCCGATCTTTTTTCTTCGGATCCTTCTCGTCCTCATACCTGAGCGAAGCCTTGATCATCTCGTAGATCACCATGTTGCGCCGCTCGGCGTTCTTCAGCTTCGCAAAGTGCGGCGCCCAGTGGCGGAGCTTCGGATCGGCCAGACACGCCTTGTGGAGGTTGGTGAGCTTTTCAAAGATCTTGGGATGACGGGCTTTCGCCGCTTCAATCTCGGGGATGTCGCTGTTTCGGATCTTGTTCTTCTGGAACGGGAACGGCGTCGTATACAGCGGCATCTGGCTCTGGTGGATCGTGAGCATCGTCCGCATCACATAGAGGACATCCTCTCCAAGGTCGCCGAAGTTGAGCTCGCACGCCTTGTCGAAGAACTCATCCATCTCCATTCTTGAACCCCACCCGTAGTTTCCGTGGGCGAACAGGTGCAGGAACAGCCCGTACCACTCGAACATGTATCCGTTGATTCCATGGACGCCCATGGCGGTGCTGCCGAGGTGCTGGCGGATATCCGTCTCGATCACCTGCTCATTCGTTTCATCCTCATACCGGATCAGATTCGAAGCGAAGGTTCGGTAGAGCCGCCCCATCGTGGACGTGATCGAGTTCGCCTCGGTGTCGCGGGCCCAGATATGCTCCTTCCCGAACGCATTGACCCATTTCTCGAATTCGCTTTCCGGGACATAGAGCCCGGGCGCCCAGAAGAGGTTGATACCTTTCGGCATCTCGTCGACGCAGGAAGCGAGGAACGCCGGATCCTTTTCCAGCGGCGGCTGCCGGAACGCCCGGATGCCGAGAACCGCGTCCTTGTTCACCGATTTCACCCGATCCCAGATCTGGTTGAGCAGCCAGATGTTCGCTTTATGCTTCGCTTCCACCGGGGCTTCACTTGTTTCACCCCAGCGGGTTCTGCAGCCATCGCACTCGCAGAACCAGAATCCCTCTTCACTTTCTTCCAGCGTGAACCCGTCAAAGCCGATCTCGGCGATCCGCTGCATCGAATCGAGGATGTAGTTCACGTTGTCTTCATTGCTCAGGCACAGGGAATCGAAATCGTTCAGGAACTGGCCTCCCTTCGGCGGGATCATCCGGGCCTCGGGATGCTTGATCGAATACGCCCCGTTGTAGGAGTTCAGCCCGACGTAGGCGAAGAAAGAAAACTCCATCATATGGCCCAAATCGAACAGCTTGGTCAGATAGGGATGCTCGATGTTCGGGTGCGTGTACCGGATGGTGAGCCAGTCATCGTTCTCGGCGTTCCAGATATCCACCGGGACGTTCCGATAGACCGTCTCGGGGTATTGCTCAAACTCGAACGGCCAATATCCATACATAACCATGTTGAACTGGTTGATCTTGTTGTCCATGCAAACATTGAGGAATTCGACCCACTTGTCGTATCCCCACAGCTGGGAATCAAAGCCGATCCGCCCGTAGCCGGCATACCACGAAAAGGTGGGTGCAACCGCCCGAACGGCGACGGAAGGCCAATCCTCGATTTCACAACAAGGCAGGGTGTACCCGTTTTTCCCTTGCCGTAAAAGCATTTTTATTGAAGTCAGAGCGTTGATGTACCCCGCCCGTCCTTCATAAGAGAGGGTGATCCCCTCTTTGTTGATCTCCAGAGCATATCCCTGGGATCGGAGTTCCGGCTTTTCACTGTGCTTCTTGTTCTCAAGCGACGGAATCAATGTAACAACTATCTCATCGTTGCCAGGATCGTCAAACAGTTCGGGGTAATTCCAAAAACGGGTAACAGCCAACGTAAGAAGATCCGAGTCGGTGGTATCAATTCGAATCTTGCGGAAGGATTTTGTTTCTTTCTTATTATCCACAATGTATTTTGGTTCTGGTAACAATGTAATCATACTTCACCTGTCTTTCCATTAAAAATCGGGTGGAGCAGGGGATGAATCCCCTACCCCACATCTTCACCGTCCTACAGCCAGGACCAGTTCTTCCAATCATACTGGGCGATGTTCGCCGGTGTGATCGCTTCCGGTTTGGGAAGATCCCAAACCTTGTCGAGAGTCTTCTTCTCGATCAGGGCCTGATACATCGCCTTCGTCGCCTGATACCCGAGGTCTACCGGGTTCTGCAGGACTTCGCCGAGCCATGCTTCGTTGCCGCTGTCGATGTAGCCCAACACGTCCTTGTCTCCGGCGATACCGATGAACTTGATCTCCTTCCGGTTGGCCGCCCGGGCAGCGTTGTAGGGACCGACTACTTCGGCGTCATTGTGCCCGCTGACGACATCGATGACCGGCTCGCGCTGCAGGACGTTTTCCATCAGGCTCTGTGAGGAGTCCCGGGAACCGGCGCCGACGTCACCTTCTTCAATGATCCGGGCTTTCGGGAAGGAAGCGAGAACAACGTCCCTGAATCCCTCGAACCGATCGACCGAGACCTGTCCCGAGGTGGGTCTTGTAACGAACAGACAGACGGGATCGGGCTTGCCGAGTTTCTTAAGGTACTCAACGGCCACTTCTCCGGCGGTCTCGCCGAGCATTCTCATATCGTGTCCGACAAAGGTCTCCCAGACGATGTCATTTGGGCTCTTCGGATCTTGTGCGTAGTCACCGATGACGAACGGAATACCTTGACTGACGTACTGTTTCATCGTCGGAATCGCCGAGGATGCGTCCGCCGGGAACAGGATGATTCCTTTTGCTCCACCGGTGATCAGGGCATCGATGTTGTTCAGCATCGTCGATACGTCCGAGCGGGAGTCCTCGAATTGGAAGGTAAAGTTTGCATCCGGATTATCGGCAGCCCACTGCTTACAACCATCAATGACCCCGAGGTACCATGTATACGCTGAAAGCTCCATGATGCTCACTCCGATTTTTGTCTCCTTGGCAGCCTCTTCCGCCCGCCCGGCACCGAACAGCATCGAGCCGACCAAGAGAAAAATCATCACAAAAACCATTCCTTTTTTCATACTTTTTCTCCTTATATGGTTTTTATTTCTTCACTACTCCTTTGCAGAAAAGGAATAATGTTACACTATCGCTTCCCGCAGCCAATCCAGCACGGAATTGACCATGTGTCTGCCGATTTCCGCCGTGGCTTCGACGGCGCTTTGGGCGAACCATTCGGTGTTGAGCTTGCAGCGCGTGAGGTCCACATGGTCGGGATAGGTTCCCATCATCAGCGATGTCTCCCACTTTCCCGCATGGTCAAAGCCGCCGCAGGCGATCTGGGCTTCCTTGCTGATGAGGGGTATCACTTTTATGTATGAGAAGGGATCATCCCCCGAGCCGAGGTTTTCATAATAGTCCTGATAGTCGTTGCTCCCCCACCAGCCCACTCCTTTCGTCGCCTCCATATACTCCATCGTGACTTTCTTCGCCGCCTTGTGGCAGGAGATCGTCATGGGCATCAACGCCCCGGCTTCCGTCTGGTGGTGGGGAATGAGATAGATGTTTTTCACGCCGCCCCAGATAAGCGACTTGAGGATGCAATACACATATTGGGTGTGGGTGTCTTCATCGACGTGAATCGTGCCGGTCTCGGGACCTCCCACCGCATAGGAAGCGACCCCGTACCAGATCGGCGGCAGCACGACGATCTCTTTTTCTTTTCCAAGCTCCCGCAGACATCCGGTAACGACCATCGTATCGGTTCCGCTGGAAACATGGTGAGCGTGGTATTCAATCGTCCCGACGGGAATGATGAAGGGGACTCGACGTTGTTTTGCATCTTCGATCTGATCAAAGTACATGTCAATTAAATCCATTCCCACCTCCTTCTCTTTCGCAGCACAAATCTGGTATTCCGGTAAGCACGTACAAATCAACAAACTCCGTACGTGTAATTGTACGACCACAAGATTAAGAAATCAAGAAAAACATTACGTTTAACTTGAACTATAATTTAAACGTTTAAGCTTTTACTCTGATTCTTCTTGACATCATCGGCAGGATAGTGAATTGTTTATCTTGTATGGAGAAAAATACATGCTGCAGAAAAGAATAAACGTTGGATTAGTCATCAGCCTTGCCGGATTTGCGATATCGGTGAATACGCTGCCGCCGTTGATCGAGTGGTTCTCGGGCCACCTCTGCATGCCGATCTCTTCGTTTGGATTGGTGTATTTTTTTCAGTATGGCGCCTTCACCCTCTGCTCGATCGGGATCGGAAAGCTTCACGCCAAGCGGGGGCTTCCACTCCTGTCCATCGCGATCGGAGCGCTCTTCTTTTCCGCTCTTTGCGTGTTTCTGATCGGCAGAGCGACCAGTTTCGTCCTTCTCATCACTTTGATGATGCTCATAGGCGGTGCCGGCGGCTTGGTGGAGTCGATCGGAACGACGCTACTCACCGTTGAGGACGGATCGAACAGAATGCTTCATGCGTCCCAGCTTTTTTATGCGATCGGCGCGGTGGCCGCCCCCGCGATGGTGGGGTTTCTTCTGGCATCCGGCGTGCATGTGCCGAAAATCAGCCAATATATCGGAATCTTTTCGTTGCTGATTGCCATAGTCGTGTTCGGCCTGACTCGTTCTTCGAACAGCAAGACACCCAAGGAAACACCAACCCCCTCGCATCGGCCCGCCACAGCCCCGCTTTTTGCCCTGTATGTACTCTTTATCACGATGGGCACCTACGTCATCGTCGAAATGTCCTTGGGAAACTGGCTTGCGGTGTTTGCCATCCAGACCTTCTCGGTCACCGAAGCCCAAGGATCGCTCGCCCTCTCGCTCTTTTGGACGGGGCTTTGCCTCTCTCGATTGTTTTATGTCTTGAAGAGCGTCAAATCCCAACAAAAAACGCTGAGCATCCACATGGCGCTCATGCTCCTTTCATGCCTGATCCTCATCGCATCGACGAAAATCGGGACGCTGACCCTCCTCTACCCGACGGTCATTCTCTTTGGCATCGGGTGCGGACCGATTTGGCCGCTGCTCATCGAGTTCTGTTCGGCGGCCTTCAGAGAAGAGCACCTTGTGATGTATCTGGTCGCCTCGGGAAGCATCGGAGCGCTCCTCGGTCCGATTCTCACATCGACCCTGTTCGGCTTCTTTGGCATCCGGAATATCCCGATGATTCTCAGCGCCTATACGGTGCTTATGATGGGCTCCGGCGTCTTGACGTTCAGAATTTTGAGGAACGCTAGGCGCACCCGCAGGAGCGCCGCTTGATGATCGTGCCTTGAATGGTGATCCGCTCAACCGGGGGAGAGTCTTCATTTGACAGTGTTGCAAGCAGAAGTTTTGCCGCCTGCTCCCCCACGGAGTGTCCGGTGCTGCTTAACGTGGTGATGGGCGGTTCGAGCGATTCCATGAAGCTGAGGTTGTCAAAACTGACCAGCGCCATCTCTTCGGGAATCTTCACCTTGGCCTGAATGAGCGCCTTGTAGCACCCGAGGGCCATGATCGAGTTTGAGATGAACACGGCCCGGGGACGTTCGCTTTTCGGCAGACCGAGCAATTGATTCATCGCCCGGTACCCCCCTTCGCTCGTCCAATCCTCCACGATGATGTGTGAAGCGGGCGCCTCCAGGCGATTGTCCTCCATCGCCTTGAGGAATCCTTCCAACCGCTCGGATCCGGAACTCTGATGCTGCAGTCCGGCCACGCACCCGATCGAACGATAGTTGTGATCGATCAGGTGCCGGGTGAGCACATACGCTCCGTTGATGTTGTCGTGCAGCACGACGTTCGTCGCCACCTGCGGCGGTTCATTGTCGAACACCACAAGCGGCATCTCCTCTTTCAACAGCTCGTTGATGGCATCGGTCGTGGTTCCGACCGATGCAAGCAGGATCCCGTCCACGTATTTCGAAGACAGCAGCTCGAGCGCCCGGACCTCGCCCTCGTGGGAGTTGCCGCTGAAGGAAACGATCAGGCTGTAGGATTGGGCGCGCAGCGCGGCCTCGATCGCAAGGCCCACTTCACCGAAAAACTCGTTGGTGAAATCCGGAACGACAAGGCCGATCGTCCGGGTCCGCCGGGTCCGCAGCGTCGCCGCCATCGGGTTCGGGCTGTAGTTGTATTTGTTTACGACCTTCATGATCGCCTGCCGGGTCTTGGGGCTCACGTCCCCCTGATTATTGACGACCCGTGAAACGGTCTTGATGGAAAATCCCGTTTCCCTGGCGATATCGACCAATCGGATCTTGTTGTTCTTCTTGGTGCTCATTCCGTCATTCCACTCCTTGAGAGCGCGGTGGCGATATCCTTCTCGATATCGCCGTCTCCGACTCCGAAGGCGTACCAGAGGGTAATGCTCTGTTTTCCGGGCAAGACCTTGCCATTGCCCATCTTCTTCTCATTGGTGAAGCCGGTGGGACCGCTGGTCGCAGGAAGCGCGAACCCTGCAGCTTTCCGGTCGGGGGTCTGCGTCAGCCAGATGACCGTATGATCGAGAATATCGGTGCGGGCGACCACCCAGGCGGAACCGCCTTTCTCATCGCTCATCCGGCTGAGGGCGAACTTCCCGTTCCTGAACGTGGAAGGAGATTTTTTGCCGTAGTCGATGACCGCAACCAGCTCGGGATCGAGCGTGCAACCTTTATCGAGGGTCAAAAACAGTTCGGGTTTCTTCGTCACCCCTTCGAACGTCTCATCAAGCACGACGACTTCCCTGTCGGTGAAGTTGGCTATCGAATACTCGAGGCGTCCGCTTTTCGGATAGTTGAAGTTGACGTGACCGAGATACTGATACTCAAACGGAGCGTGGGCAAGGTTGGTCAACCCGCTTTCAACGACGACGAACGTTCCGCTTGCGTGGATTTTCAGTGAAGGAGTGAAGGAATACTCACCAACAAACGGAATGTGCGAGTGGAACTCGGCGCACAGGGCGAGCGGAAACTCCTTGTCCTCTTCATCGATCTCGATCCAGGCGCGCGCCGGCTGCGAAACGGGAAGCTCTCCATGGTGGGGGTGAGTATCTTCCTTGGACGGACCGCCCATTCCCCGAACTCCGCAGTGGATCAGAAACGCACCATAGTTCGCCAGAAACGGTGCTTGATAGATCGGTTCTTTTCTGAACCCCTCGAACTTCCGGGAAACTCCATCCACGCTCCAGTCCCACAGCTCGCTGCCCATGAAGGGGGTCCATGTGAACACTCCCCGCCCGACTTCTATCGTAACGGCTTCCACTCCGCTTTGATAGGCAAAGCCTTCAATGGACCAAGCGCGGCTTTGGAGGATGGTTTGCTTCACAGGTCCAAAGAACCGTTTGTTCAGATTCAACATCGTTGGGTTGTTTTTCTTCATGGGGCGACTCCTTACAGGTTCCGTTCATGTACATCACATGATGACAAGCATGATAGTAAACGTTGTCAATATTTTCTTTTCACTACCAATTTACTAGTATAATAGCACAAGCATATTGATATTTAAACAAATATATCCCCATCTTTACCGAAGTATTTGAATTTTACCCTCAGGTCAACGTACTGTTTATATTATGGAAGACAACGTTTACATTTTTAATTCCGCATCCCTGTTATACACATAACTACTTATTGTAATGATAGTAATAGGGTCTTTATGTAAATCCGGCCTGAATATTATTTTCTTTGACATATGGTTTTCCGCATGATAAACTGACAACGTTAGCGTATAAAGTTGCAAGAATAGCCATTCTACGCACTATGGGAGGTGCTTGAAAAGGGAGGATCGATGAAACGTGAATTATTGGTAATGAAGAATATCGATAAGTCCTTTCCGGGAGTCCATGCATTGGATCACGTGAACTTTGACCTTCGCTCCGGGGAAGTCCATGCCCTCTTGGGAGAAAACGGTGCAGGAAAATCCACTCTGATGAAAATCCTCACCGGGGTATACCAGATGGATGGCGGAGAGATCGAGGTAGCCGGAGAACCCGTAACGATCACGAACGCCGGCGATGCCCAGAAGCTTGGAATCAGCATCATCTATCAGGAATTCAACCTCTTCCCGCATCTTTCGGTGGCTGAAAACCTGTTTATCAAGCGTGAACCCAGAAAATACGGAAAATGGATTCTCGACGGTAAAAAGCTTCATGAGCAAAGCGAGGAGCTGCTTCAGCGGATCCAGTTGAATCTCGATCCCGCACGCCCGGTCAGTTCGCTCAGCGTGGCTCAACAGCAGATGGTTGAAATAGCGAAAGCGCTCTCCCTCAATGCGAAAATCATGATCATGGACGAGCCCACCTCCGCATTGACCGACCATGAGATCGAGAACCTCTTTTCTCTCATCCTCCAACTGAAAAAGCAGAATGTCGGGATCGTCTATATCTCCCACCGATTGGAGGAACTCTCCCATATCGCCGACCGGGTGACGGTTCTGCGGGACGGCAAGTACGTCGGAACCGTCAACTACAGCGACACGACGACCCGGGAGCTCGTCAGCATGATGGTCGGGCGGGAGCTAAGCGAATATTTTCCACAGCGGGAACACGCCTATGGCGCTCCCATCCTGGAAGTGGAAGGGCTCAGCAGAAAGGGCGCGGTGAACGATGTGAGCTTCACCCTTCATGAAGGAGAGATTCTCGGAGTATCCGGTCTCATGGGTGCAGGAAGAACCGAGATGGCACGCCTCCTCTTCGGCGCTGACCGCAAGGATGGCGGCACGGTGACCTTCAAGGGGGAACAGATCGAGATCTCGTCTCCCGGCGACGCCATCAAAAGAGGGATCGGGTACCTCACCGAAGACCGCAAGCGCGATGGCCTCACCCTCGGATTGAACGTCAAGGACAACATCACCATGGCTTCAATCAAGGAGTACGCCTCAATGCTCGGCGTCATGAATGAGGGGAAAATCGAAAAGGCAACCTCGGAGTACGTCGATCAATTGAGCATCAAAACACCGAGTCTGGAGCAGCTTCTGCGAAACCTGAGTGGAGGCAATCAGCAGAAGGTCATTCTCGCCCGCTGGTTGTGCAAAGGTTCAAAGATTCTCATTTTTGACGAGCCTACCCGCGGTATCGATGTCGGTGCGAAGCAGGAAATCTACGAGTTGATGAACTCCCTCGTCAAAGAGGGGCATTCAATCATCATGATCTCCTCCGAATTGCCGGAAGTGCTTGGAATGAGCGACCGGATTCTGGTAATGCACGAAGGAAGAGTGGCCGGGATTTTGGACGGACCAAGTGCGACCGAAGAATCGATCATGTATCTGGCCACCGGTGGAAAATAAGGAAAAAGGAAGAAACAGAAGATGAAGAAATTGGAACTGCGTGCCTCGACACTTCAGCAATTCGCCGCTCTCGGAAGTTTAATACTGATGATGATCCTCTTCAGTATTCTATCACCCTATTTCCTTAATTTCGACAATCTGATCACGGTCATCAAACAAACCTCCGTCGTCGGCATCATCGCAATCGGGGTCACCTTGGTCATCGTTACCGGAGGAATCGACCTCTCGCTCGGCTCGGTCGTGGCCCTTTCGGGGGTGGTCGCCGGATTCGCTCTCGCCAAAGGAGCTTCAAACTTCGTCGGCATTCTGATCGGTGCCTTGATCGGACTGCTTTGCGGTCTCATCTCGGGGGTCATCGTAGCGTATCTGGAACTTCCGGCGTTCATTGCGACCCTCGGAATGATGATGAGCGCCCGGGGAATGTCCCTAGTCCTTACCCAAGGCCGGCCCGTATATATTCCAAACAACAAGACCTTCAACCTGATTCACAACTACAACCTGTTCAAATACATCCCTTTGCCGGTCATCTACTTCGCGGTGATCGCGCTCCTCACCCATTTTTTGCTGAAACGGACATCGACCGGCCGCTACCTGTTCGCCACCGGCAGCAACGAGGAAGCGGCTCGCCTGTCGGGAATCAACGTCCGGCTCGTCAAATTGTTCTCGTATGGTTTCTGCGGCTTCATGTGCGGCCTTTCAGGAGTGATCCTTCTTGCCCGCCTCAATTCCGCTCAACCGGCGATCGGCTCCGGGTATGAGCTTGATGCGATCGCCGCGGTGGTGATCGGGGGAACCAGCCTGTCGGGAGGCGTCGGCCAGATCTCGGGAACGATCATCGGTGTTCTGATCATGAGCACGATGAAGAATGGCTTGAACCTGATGCACGTTTCACAGTTCTGGCAGCAAGTCATCATCGGCGGTGTCGTCATTCTTGCTGTATACATCGATATAAAACGGCGCGAAGCACAGCGCCTGTAACGTTTGAATGCTCACGTGGTGGGTAATAAAAAATTGGAGGAAACACATGAAAAGAATCGTCACACTCGTATTGATCGTGGCCCTTCTCGTTCCGACCGTTCTCTTTGCTGCCGGTGCTAAGGAGGCGGCGGCCAAAGAGACATACATCGCCGTCATCAGCATGGGGTACATGCATGAGTACTGGCAAGCGGTTCGTCTTGGAACCGAAAATGCAGCAAAGGAGCTGGGCATCCGAACCACCTATGAAGCTCCGCCATCCGAAGATATGGTCGACTTGCAGATCAACATGGTTGAAAACGCAATTCAGACCAAACCCGACGGCTTGTTGCTCGCACCCCTTGATGCGGAGGCTCTGGTCCCCTACATCGACAAAGCGGTCAAGGCCGGAATCCCGGTGGTTCTCTTTGACGCCGGAGCAAACACCGACACCTTCGCCTCGCTTGTCGCGACCAACAACGAAAATGCCGGCGCCATCGCCGCCCAGAACATGATCAGGCTGCTTGGAGACAAGGGCACCATCGGATTGATCGTCCACAGCGCAACCGACCAATCGGCGATCAAGCGCCGGGACGGCTTTTTGAACTATATGAAAGCCAACTCCAAGATCAACGTTCTTCCCCCCGTCTACAGCGGTGGAGAGCACGAGGAATCCGCCAACCTGATGGTCGACCTCCTTCGGGCGAACCCGGATATCGCCGGTGTCTACGCCACGAATGAAGGCGCCGCCGTCGGTGCCGGAATCGGTGCCAAGGAAGCCGGCAAGGCCGGAAAAGTCACGATCGTCGGCTTCGACTCCGGAGCGCAGCAGATCTCCTTCCTTGAGGACGGAACGATCGCCGGCTTTGTTTCCCAGGATCCGGTAACCATCGGATATCTTGGTGTAAAAACCCTTTACGATGTGCTTCAAGGCAAGCCGGTCGAGGTTGAGATCGATACCGGAGCGGTATTCGTCGACCTCTCCAACCTGCACGATGACCACGTCCAACAGATCATTTATCAGTAAGCTGTAATCGTCTTTCGTGGAGGATTGAGCCTCGCCCGATCCTCCACACCATAAAACTACCAAGGAGTACACTTTGAAAAAACGCGTAACAATCCCGGAACATGAATACTTCGAAAGAATTGCAAAAGCCGCCAAACTCACCGGTGAGGCGGGACTTGACATCCTGATCTCCAACTGCACCGAAGCGGATTATTCATTCGTTCGCTATTTCACGAACTTCTGGCCTCTGTTCGAGACAGCCGGCGTCGCAATCGCCCCCAATGGGAAAGCTGCTTTGATGGTGGGACCGGAAAGCACCAAATTCGCCGGAGACCGAAGTGTCCTCAAGACAATCTTTACCCTCCTCGAATATCGCGAGTCAGCCGACCCGGCCTATCCCGAGTTCAAACCCCAGACCTTCAAGGATGTCTTCAAGCACCTTGGCGTCACCGGCAAGAAACTGAGGATCGGAATTGCAGGGTATCTTTTGACGAACCCCATCCAGCTCGAGGGATTGCGATCGAACTTCCCCGATGCGGAAATCGTCCGGGCGGATGACATCGTCCGGCAGCTTCGGGTCATCAAGAGCGAGAATGAGCTCGCCTGCATGCGCGAGGGGTTCAGAATCGTTGAACTTGCGACCAAAGAGGTTCTCAAGGCGATCCGCCCGGGCGTGACCGAGCTTCAGATGGTCGGCGTCGCCCAGAAGACGATCTATGAGCACGGGGCCGAGTATGAAGGACTGCCGATGTACGTGTTCAGCGAGAAGTCGACCAGCCACGCCATCAGCCGTTCCACCTACCGCGAAATCGGCAAGGGCGACCTTGTCCAGCTGAACCTCTCCGCCAAGATCGAAGGATACAGCCCGAGCGTCGGGATGCCGATCAGCATGGGACCCCTTGTAGGCGAGAAGCGGGAGTTGGTCGAATTTGGCCTTGATATGCACCGATGGACCTACAAACAGCTGAAGGCCGGCGTCGAAGCCTCTTCAATCGCTCAAGGGTACTATCAGCGCTTCATCGACTTGGGCAGAAAGGACAACTTCGTCTATGGCCCATGCCATGGAACGGGGATGATCGAAGTCGAGGCGCCCTGGATGGAATCCTCTTCGACGTACAAACTGCAGCCGAACATGACCTTCCAGGTCGATACGTTCGCATCGGGACCTTCCTACGGACTTCGCTGGGAGACCGGAGTCGCGATCACCGAAGACGGGTATGATCTGCTCTCCAACCCGATCGGCGAGATTTATGAGATCGATTGTTAAACATTGATCGACAACCGAAAAGGGGGATTTCACAGATTCGTGAAATCCCCTTTTTCTTGACTGTTCTCCAATAAGGTTCTGCTGATTCAAGCATTGAATCGTCCGGGCAACCCTCTTACTGGCTATACCCCGGCGTGGTGTAGAACGAGAGCGGCTGCTCGCGGGTGTCAAGCCGGC
>SHOI01000143.1 GCA_004294855.1 Sphaerochaeta sp.
ACAGTATAGCATGATTTGAACGGTCTTGGAGCGATGGAAATTGATGGTTCTCAGTGGGTGAAAAGCCAGTAGAGACCCCATACGATTCCGATGATGAGGAGAATCACCGGGGTGAAGACGAGAAAGGCGGCGATGATCATCGCCGGGATGTCGCCTTTCTCCAGTTCTTCGGTCAGCTCTTTCTCTTCGGCTTTCCTGACATCCAGAACGCGTCGAATCTTTTTGGGAAAGAGCATCCTACTTCTCCGTCAGCGGGTGGTGGCAGGCAACAAAGTGCCCCTTGCCCAACTCGCGCCATTCGGGCTCCACCATCGTGCAAATCTCGGTCTTGTAGCGGCAGCGGGTATGGAACTTGCACCCGGACGGAGGGTTGATCGGGGAAGGAATATCACCTTCGAGGATGATCGGTTCCTTCTTCGCTCCCCGATCGGTCGTCGGGATGGCGGCCAGCAGCGCTTCCGTATAGGGGTGCATCATATTGGTGAAGATGCTTTCTGCGGGAGCGAGCTCGACGATGTTCCCGAGGTACATCACGCCGATCCGGTCGGAGATGTACTTCACCACCGCCAGATCGTGGCTGATGAAAAGGTAGGTGAGGTTGGATTTCTCCTTCAAGTCCCGAAGGAGGTTGATGATCTGGGCTTGAATCGAAACGTCCAGGGCGCTTACCGCCTCGTCGCAGACGACGAACTGGGGGTTCATCGCGAGCGACCGGGCGATTCCGATCCGCTGGCGCTGTCCGCCGGAGAACTGGTGGGGATAGCGGTGGATCATGTACGGCGCAAGGCCGCACTCGTCCATCACCTTCATCACATACTCCTGCATCTCCGGACCGTCTTTCTTGAAGAAGCGGTGGGCCAAAAGTCCTTCGCCGATGATCTGACCGACGGTCATTCGAGGGTTCAGGGAGGAGTAGGGATCCTGAAAGATCAGCTGCAGATCGTTGCGCAGAAGGCGCATCTCGTTGAAGGTGAGCCGACTCAGGTCGATTCCCTCATTCCGGTAGCCCTCATGCTCGTCGAACCCCGGGACATGCCTGTATTCCTTCCGCTTTTGTTCGAGTTTTTTGTTAGCCTCGACAATGTTGGCGGCTGCAGTTTCAAGAGCGTTCTTCAGGGTCGCTTCGATCTCTTTGAGGGAAGCGATCCGCTTCTCCTTGGAGCTCGCCGGCTTCCTGTTGTGTGAACGCTGAGTTTCAGCGATCTTGAGGGCGATGTCTTTGAGCTGCTCATCGACCCGGTGGCGCTCGAAGCTTGCTTCGTACGTATCCAAGAGGAGAGCCTTGATCTCTTCAACGTCTTCCACGACGAAGAGCCCCCCGATCAGTTGAACGATGTCCAAATAGGCGTTCCGGTACGCTTTCTCCGCTTCGTTCGATTTGTTCAATGCGGTATAGACGACCTCGGCTTTCTGAGATTCATCATCCTTCAGCCGTTCGTATTCGGCGGCTGCATCTTCGAAAGCCTTCTGCAATATCTGAAGCTGATTCTTGTGTTTCGCCAAATGAGTGTACGTGTTTTTCACATAGGCGGGAGCAAGATCTTCAAGGCTCCTTCCATAGTACAGGGTCTTTCCGTCGGTTTGCCGGTAGAGTTGCAAAAGAACCCGGCCAAAGGTCGACTTTCCACAGCCGCTTTCGCCGACCAGGCCGAGGGTTTCTCCCCGAAGGATGTCGACATCGACTCCATCGACGGCCCGAACGACAAGCCCCCGCTTTTTCAGCGGGAAATGCTGCTTCAATCCGCGTATCTTGAACAGAACATTCTTATTTTCCACTTCGTGCCCCCTTTTCCGGATAGAAGCAGCGAACGGTGTGCTGCTTTCCTACACTGACCAACTCCGGGTGTTCCGTTTGGCACTTCTTTGTCGCGTACTTGCACCGCGGGGCGAAGAAGCAGCCTTTGGGAAGGTCGAGGGGGTGTGGGACACTTCCGGTGATCGTTTCCAGCTTCGATTGGCTGGCGGTATCGAGGCGGGGGACGGAGAGCATCAATCCTTCCGTGTAGGGGTGGGAATGCTTGCTTTCTCCGAAGATGACGTCAACGGGTGCCATCTCGACCACTTCACCGCTGTACATCACCGCCACGTCGTCCGCCATCTGGTTGATGACGCCGAGGTCGTGGGTGATGAAGAGAATCGCCGTCCCCTTCTCTTTTTGAAGGTTGTTCATCAACCGGAGAATCTGGGCCTGGATCGTTACGTCCAGCGCGGTGGTCGGTTCATCGGCGATCAGCAGATCCGGTTTGCACGCCAGCGCCATCGCGATCATCACCCGCTGGCGCATCCCTCCACTGAGCTGGTGGGGATATTGCTTGACCACCTCCTCCGGGTTGGGGATCTGGACGTCGGTAAGCATCCGCACCGACTCCCGGGCGGCGGTCTTCTTGTCCATATTCTGGTGGACCATGAACGCTTCGCTGATCTGCCGCTCAACGGTGAAGACGGGGTTCAGGCTCGTCATCGGTTCCTGGAAGATGACGCTGATCGCATTGCCGCGAACCTCGTACATCTCTTTTTCACTGAGGGTGGTAAGCTCCTGACCTTTGAAGGTGATCGAGCCGCCGGCGATATATCCATTGCCATCCAAGAGCTTGAGGATCGACATCGCCGAGACGGATTTACCGCATCCGCTTTCGCCGACGACCCCCAAGGTCTTTCCCGCTTCCACTTTGTAGGAAACTCCGTTGACCGCTTTGACGATTCCACGTTTCGTGGTGAAATATGTGTGCAGGTCGTTTAATTCAAGTAAGGTCGACACAGCAGTACTCCTATCTACCGATCGACTTCGGGTCGATCGCGTCGCGCATGCCGTCTCCGGCCATATTGATACTGACGGTACACAAGCTCAAGGCGATCGCCGGGAACACCCAGCGCCACCAGTACAGCGACATGACCGTCGAGTCGTTGCATCCATAGAGCATGTTGCCCCACGTCGCATTCGGTTCGTTCACGCCGAAACCGAGGTAGCTCAATGAAGACTCATAGAGCATGGACAGGGCGAAGCTCAGGGTGAGGTTGACAAGAACCACGGTAATGACGTTGGGCAGGATATGCTTGAAGATGATCTTCATCTCCGTGATGCCCATCGCCTTCGCCGCGGTGACGAACTCCTGTTCCCGGGCTGCGAGGATCTGTCCGCGAACCAGCCGGGCGAGGGATGGCCAGTTCAAAAGGCCCAGAATCACCATGATCATCGAGATTCTTCCCGTCTCGCTGATCCTGCTGCCGATAATCGCCGAGAGGATCATCGCCAGGGGGAGGAAGGGGATCGCGTTGACGACCTCGGCGAGACGCATCAGGAACATATCGGTTTTTCCACCGTAGTACCCGGAGAATGATCCGATGATGATTCCGATGATTGCGCTGATGATGACAGCGAGCGCCCCGATCGTCAAGGTCACCCGACC
>SHOI01000144.1 GCA_004294855.1 Sphaerochaeta sp.
TTACCAGGTCAACTCCTTAGCAGGGAGCCCGATTCGGCCACTCTCGCACCTCTCCTTGACACATCGGTTCCTTGGCAACTATCGCCTACGGAGAGAGAGGGATTTGAACCCTCGGTACTGGAGACCAGTACAACGGATTTCGAGTCCGCCCCCTTCGGCCGCTCGGGCACCTCTCCTTGTTTGGGGCCCTGAGCAGAGCTCAGTAACCAATCGGATTCAAACTATAGTCAGTGGTATCATATTTGTCAAGAAGGGTTTGGTTGACACGATCGGGCAATCGTGTTCATTCCCATCAACATGATCCTGTCTTTCATAGGAGGGATCTTGCTTTGATAACGACGAATATATTTGGCATACTAAGCATTGTATGTATAATATATTGGATGTAATGGCTAAACGAACACCGGTATTGCTCCCATGGGTGGAACGAACCCTCATCGATCTCGGGGAACGGATCCGTCTTGCCCGGCTCAGACGGAATATCAGCGCGCAGCTGCTTGCCGACCGGGCGGGCATCAGCAGGCAGACCTTGAGCACCCTAGAAAACGGCTCCGGCTCGGTATCGCTGGCCACGTTCATCCAGGTGCTCTTCGTACTCGGACTGGAAAAGGATCTCGAAGAGGTCGCAAAAGACGATGTGCTCGGAAGAAAGCTCCAGGACTTGAACCTTCCTACCCGAAGACGGGCGACAAAGCGCGACCGATAGGCGGTAGAAAATCCATCGAATTCTCTGTAAGGATATCGGGAATCGGGATCGATCCGTTTAGTTGACAGATTTCCACCACCTCGTCATCATACGAGGTATGGGGAAGAACGAGGCGCCTCCCTCTTCGAGGAAGAAAACGAAGCTTGCGACATTCAAGGCCGGGCGGCTTGCCCAGCGCGCTTTGGCGTTCACCAAGGAGGTGCTTGCTCAATCGGGGCCGCGCAAGAGCGGGAGTCTCGCTGCGCTTGAAGCTGCGGAATTGATCAAGAGCGAGCTTGAAACCACCTGCGACACCGTTGAAAGCCAACAGGTCCCGATCGACTCGAAGATCAACACCCGGCTGTTCACCCTCGTCGTGTATGCCTATCCGGCAATCGTTCTGCTCTGCCTCGTCGGTCTTCCCTATCTCGGGCTTCTGCTCTCCGTTCTGGTGCTCTGGTTCAGCTTCGAGACCTTCGGTCGCTATAAACCCCGATATCTTGCCCCAACGGACATGGGGGTGAACGTCCATGGAATCATCGAGCCTGTGAACGCCGTCGAATCGACGATCGTCTTCACCGCCCACCACGACAGCGCCCCGATCGAGCGCTTCGAGAAGAAGAAAGCGATGATTCCATTCGGGCTGGTCGGTGGAGCCGCACTTCTGTCTTTTCTCCAAACGGCCGTCGAATTGACTCAGCTTCGCCTGTTTCGACCCAATTTTCCGCCGATTCTGCTGTTCCTTCTCGGCCTTGGACTTCTTGGCGGACTCTATTACGTGCGAACGCTCTTGGAGTATTACACCGATGAGGTTGCCCCCGGAGCGGGAGACAACCTGATCTCGGTGGGGATACTTGCCGCGCTCGCCCAATATTTCAAGGCCGAACCCCTTTCCAAAACCCGGATAATCCTCGCTTCCTTTGACGGCGAAGAGATTTTTCTTCAAGGCTCGACGGCGTGGTATGAAGCCCACAAGGATGCGCTTGAAGGTGCAGTCGTCCTGAACTTTGATTCGATCTTTAGCGCCGAACACCTTGTCTTTCTGGAACGTGATGCGAACGCGACGCTCCCGCTGTCGAAATCGTTAGCCCGCAAATGCGTCAACATCGCCCGCTCGATGGGCTATGAAGCATCAGCGTTGTCGATGCCGATTCTCGGCGGGGCGACGGACGCCGCTTCGGCGGCTCGGATCGGGCTGGAAGCGACCACCTTGACCGCCTCCTCGTGGAGTGACGGCGTCTACCACACCAAAGATGATACCTTGGCGGCCATCGATCCTGAGAGTGTGGAGCGATCGATCGGCATCGCGATCCGCCTTGCCCGGCTGCTCGATCAGGACAGCCTGTGGGATGACGACCTTCCGATCGAAGAGGAGAAGGTCGAGGAGCCGACGAATCCAACGCTCGTCTTCTCGAAGCTCACTCGACGATGAGGCTCGCCCCGCCGTTGGTGAGGTTCCGTACGTACAGATTCAGATCTTCAATATCGGTGGCGGGAAGGGTGGCGGTGATTGTAACATCCGTGGTGAACTCCTCGCTTTCGATCTCCGCTTCCAAAGAAACAAGCTGCAACTTTAGGAGTTCATAGAGGTTGTAGGGCACCGTCACCCGGAATGCGGTCTTCTCGATGAGTTCCTCGGTCTCCAACAGGGGAAGCAGTTCGCGGACGCTCTGACCATACGCCTTAACCAGACCTCCGGTTCCCAGCAGGATTCCCCCGAAGTAACGGATGATGAGAACCAGGATGTTTGAGATTCCGCTGCCCTTGAGAACCTCAAAAGCTGGGCGGCCGGCGGTGTTCCTCGGTTCCTTGTCATCGCTAAAGCTGTACAGATCGCCTTTCGGCCCAACCACCGCGGCGTGAACCACGTGCACCGCCTGGGGATGCTCCTCCCGGGCTTTCTGAACGAGACTTTTAATCTGATCCAACGACGTGATCGGAATCGCATGGGCGATGAAGCGGGACTTCCGCACCTCGATCTCAACGGTGGCTTCTTTTTTAAGGATGAGCATATCTTCTGTAGGATACTCCATCCTCACGGAGTTTTGAAGGTTATCCGCTTGTCGACCATCGTCTGTCCGTCAAAGATGAAGAACCCTTCGAAGTGCTTCCCCTCCAGAGCGGGCGGCAGCCAGTACAGGTCATCCTCCCACATCCGGTCATAGGGGATCTCGGAGATCGGGACCCAGAACGGCCGGGCTTCATCGGTTTCGGCGAGTTCGCCCGTATAGGTCCGAGTGAAGAACACGTACGCTTTTTCCGCAAGGCCATCGCGGAACTGGAAGTTCAAGACTCCGACCATCTCCAGATCGCTGATGTCGAGGCGGGTCTCTTCCCTGAACTCCCGGATCGCCGCCTCCATCGCCGTCTCATCCTCTTCGATGTGTCCGCCCGGAGCGTTGACCAGTCCCCGGCCGAGGCCGCGCTTCTTGTCGATGAGGAGAACCCGATCGTCATCGAAGAGATAGGTGATCACACAGATTTCACTCGGTTCCCAGATCTCCCAGTCGATCTGTTCGACGGATTCGACATCCTGGACGTCGATCGTCACCTCGATCGGATTCTCTTGTTCGGCCTGCTGCGGATGGGCGATTTCCCAGCATGTCTTACAGAGGTTCTCATCCCCGCCGATGACGTGGTTGAAATCAAGCTTTGCGGAGCATTCGACGCAGCGCAGCTTGAACGGCCA
>SHOI01000032.1:0-10847 GCA_004294855.1 Sphaerochaeta sp.
GAGGGTTTCCATCAGTGGAAGCCCTCTTTTCTTTACCCTGAACTCTTGACTTATCGGCACTCTGGCTTTACAAATAAAGATGCAGGTGGTGGCTGTCCCAATAGGCGTATATCTCCCAACCAGCCTTGGCCACTGCCTCTTGCACCCTTCTTGATTGCAATCCAAAGGATCCATCCACACCCGCTTTCCTTTGGGTTGCAGTCTTTTTATTATCGTTACGGAGGTGAATCCATGAACCTGCAGCGGCTCAAGACGATTTGTGATCTTGGCGGAGCTTCCGGCTTTGAAGATGATGTCGTCTTCTATCTTCAGGAGGAGCTCAAAGCGATCGGTCCTTCATCAATCGACTCGATGCTCAACCTTTATGTTCATCGAAAGGAAGCGAAACCGGATGATCCCGTCGTGATGCTGGACGCCCATACCGACGAGGTGGGGTTCATGGTCCGCCTCATCCGACCGAACGGACTCATCGAATTCACCACGATCGGGGGTTGGGTGACCACCAATATTCCCGCTCATCAGGTTCTGGTCCGGACGATCGACGGTACCTACATCACCGGCATTGTCGGCTCGAAGCCGCCCCACTACATCAGCGAGAGCGAACGCAACCAAGCCCCGGCAATCGAAAACCTTTATATAGACATCGGAGTGTCCTCCCAACAGGAAGCCTGCAACCTTGGCGTTCGAGTCGGCAATCCGATCGTTCCCAAAGCGGAACTTGAATTCAAAAACAATGGAATCATCTTCGGCAAAGCGTTTGACGACCGCCTTGGGTGTGCTGCGGTCGTCGAGGTGTTGGAAGCGATTCGAGGAGAATCACTGTCGGTCAACCCGGTGGGGGTCTTCTCCAGTCAGGAAGAGGTCGGACTCCGTGGAGCCCAAGTCGCCGCCAATACGCTGAAACCGGACGTGGCGATCTGTTTTGAAGGAACGCCCGCCGACGACACCTTCGAAAGTAGCGACCGCCAACAGACGGTCCTCGGCAAAGGACCGATGCTCCGCTACATCGACTCGAAGATGATCACCAATCCCCGCTTCCAGCGCTTTGCCCTCGATGTTGCAAAGAAATACGACATTCAGGTTCAAACCGCCGTTCGCACCGGAGGAGCGACGAATGCGGGAGCGATCCACCTGAGCGGTGGGGGCGTTCCCTCGATCGTCATCGGTGTTCCTGTCCGGTATGCCCACACCCACTATTCGGTGGCGAGCCTCGACGACCTGAAAGGAGCGATCGCCCTTGGCAAAGCGATTCTCAAAGAGCTGAACCGAGAGATCATCGCTTCTTTTTAACAATTCTTTGGATAATGTCGAAATAAACGGTCCGGCGTTTTGACAAACCCGCTTCAACGGTGAGATACTGCTCTTATGGAAACACTAAGAACCTGTTTCACCGAAATGACCGCCTTTTTCGATCGGGGAGAGAGTCGATCCCTTGCGTTTCGGAAAACTCAGCTGCTTTCCTTGAGAACCGCCCTGCTTGAACACGAAGAAGAGATTCTCGAAGCGTTATCGTCGGACTTGCAGAAGTCCAAAGTCGAATCATGGATGACGGAGCTCGGAATCGTTCTGGAACAGATCGCCTACCATCTGAAACGGATCGATACGTGGGCCAAACCGCAACGAGTTCGAACGACCCTCTCCACCTTTCCCTCCTCTTCCTATACGATCGCCGAACCGAAGGGCGTGGTGCTCATCATCAGTCCCTGGAACTATCCCCTTCAACTTACGCTGGTACCCCTGATCAGCGCGATCGCCGCCGGCAACTGCGCGATCGTGAAACCCTCTAGGCAGAGCAGGCATACCACCCTCGTCATCGAAAAGATCCTTTCTTCCATCTACCCGGCCCATTACATCGCCGCCGTTACCGAGGGAGACCTCCTTTCCCTTCCGTTCGACCATATCTTCTTCACCGGTTCGACCCGGGTCGGCAAGCTCGTCATGAAGAGCGCAAGCGAACACCTGTCTTCCGTCACCTTGGAGCTTGGAGGCAAAAGCCCGACGATCGTCGATGCGTCCGCCAATCTCACTCTCGCCGCCAAGCGGATTATCTGGGGAAAGACGCTCAATGCCGGGCAGACTTGCATCGCCCCCGACTACGTGCTGGTCGAGCGAACGATCCTTCCCCGGTTTCTCGAACGGATGAAGGATGCGATAAAAAACCAGTGGGGGTTGGATCCCCTGAACAACCCGGATTATCCCTCGATCATCTCCCATGAAGCATTCGATCGGCTCATCACTCTCTTTGAGGATGGCAGGATCGCCTACGGCGGACAGATCGACCCGAAGCGCAAACGGATCGCCCCTACTCTCTTGATCGATGCGGATGAATCCTCTCCGGTCATGGAAGAGGAGATCTTCGGACCGATTCTCCCGATCATCCCCTTCGATGCGATCGACGAGGCGCTTGCCTTCGTAAAACAAAGACCGAAACCGTTGGCCCTGTATCTCTTCAGTCAAGACAGAGAGACCCAAAAGAAGGTCACAAGCGAGCTCTCCTACGGCGGTGGCTGCATCAATGATGTGGTGATGCACCTGGCTAACGTCCACCTTCCCTTCGGAGGAGTCGGGCAAAGCGGCCAGGGCTCCTATCACGCCAAGGAGGGGTTTTTATCCTTCAGCCACATCAAACCGATTCTCAAAAGCCGCACCTTCCTTGATGTTCCACTGCGCTATCCCCCCTATACGGGGCGGAGATTGAAACTCATAAAACGGATTTTTTCGTAACTAGGGAGGAATGTATGAAAAAGATTGGAGCATTGCTACTCATTGGCCTTTTCAGTACCGGTGTGCTGTTCGCCGCTTTGGATTTCACAACGGTCGATGCGCTCTATGACAGCGAACAGTACAGTGCATGCAAAGCCGGGCTCTTGAGCATGCGCTCTCAGGCCGCAACCGCCCAAGAGGAAGCGGATGTGCTGTGGCGCCTCTCCCGGGTGACACTCGGCATGGGGGACGATTTGGACAAGAAGGATAAAGACGGGCGCTTTGCAGCGTATGAGGAAGGTGAAGAGTATGCAAACCTTTCCATCGCCCGCTATCCCAACGCGTATGCCTACCACTGGAAAGCGTCCAACATCGGTCGATGGGGTCAAACAAAAGGTCCCCTCAATGCCCTTGGGAAAGCGAAAGGAATGCTTGAAGACCTGACGATGGTCGTCAATGACTTCAATATCGATGACTATACCGAAACATGGTACGTCCTTTCTTCGCTCTACAACGAACTCCCCGGTCCGCCCCTTTCCTTCGGGAACAACAACTGGGCGATCAGCTATATGCGGCGGGCGATGGATACGCTCCCGGTGCACAAACTGTACCCGGGACACTACAAGAAGTTGGCGGAAGAGCTGTGGGCTCGAAACTGGAGCGCCAGCAAGCGCGGCAAGGAACTGGCCAAGATGAAAACGAGCTGGGACAAAGGCGGTTCGACCTTGGAGCGCTATCGCTTCTACGAAGGAAAGGACGGAGGCAAATCCAAACCCTTTTACTCCTCCGTCACCTTGGATCAGATGAGCGACCGCCAGGAAGCGGAGATGGTCCTCGCCTACCTTGAAGCCAAGGCAAAAACCTTCACCCCTGTTTTGCCCAGCGAATTGCGCACCCTCAATGAAATTTCCGAACTGAGGGCTTCTTGGTTGAAATAACAGCCTCCAACCGAAGATCGATATCCGGCCGGCGATTGCCGGCCGGTGTTCTTCATGTCATTATCTCCTAATTTCTTCCATTCCTGTTGACAGGAAAGAGATTCCTTTCTAATGTATGAATACATAATCATATAATGATTCATTGGAGGGGGATATGACTCATCCGAGTCAAAGAAAGCCGGATAAGGAAGATTGCAATGACCGTTCCCTTGCTCGATCATGGACGTTTCGGGGAATCGATTGCCCCTCCTGTGCCCTTGGCATTGAAGAACGATTGAGCAAAGAAGCCGGCGTGGATACCGTGCGCCTTGACTACGCAAGGAAAACGATCAGAATTACCGCCAAAGAAGAACAATCCTCCTCTTATTTCGAGAATCTCATCACCATCGCCAAGCGGATTGAGCCCCTGTTTGAAGTGGCTCACAAAAAAGAGAATACCCATCATTTTCCCTTTGAGTTGATGCGGCTCATCGTTTCCGCCCTCTTCTTCATCCTCGCCTTGGTCATCCGAGAACCATGGGCATCCATCGCGAGCTACATCGTCGCCGGTTACCCGGTAATCCGGCGGGCGATCCGAAACATTCTCGGCGGCAAGATCTTTGATGAACACTTTCTGATGAGCGTAGCGAGCCTCGGAGCGCTGGCGATCGGAGAGGTTGATGAAGCGGCCGCCGTCATGCTGCTCTACATCATCGGCGAATACCTTCAGGACTCCGCCGTGGAAAAAAGTCGAAACTCGATTCTTGCGACTCTTGATCTGAAAACCGAGAACGCTCGGGTCATCGACGGAAAGAACGAAACCGTCGTTCCCGGTGAATCCGTTCCCGTCGGAACGATCGTTCGGGTCTTGGCCGGCGAAAAGATTCCGCTCGACGGTGTTGTCGTCAGCGGAACCTCGACTCTGGATATGAGAAGCCTCACCGGAGAATCGATGCCCTTGCCGGTTGAGAAAGGAAGCGCCGTATTGAGCTCTTCGATAAACATCAGTGGAACTCTGGAGATCCGGACGACCAAGGTCTGGGAGGAATCGACGGCGGCCCGAATTCTCCATCTCGTGGAGGAGTCCTCGGCGAAGAAAGCCCCGACCGAGCGGTTTATCACCACGTTCGCCCGCTATTACACCCCGGCTGTCGTCGCTTCGGCCCTGCTGCTCTTCCTGATTCCGCTCATCATTACCGGCAGCCATCAACCGTGGCTCTATCGGGCGTTGGTCTTTTTGGTGGTCAGCTGCCCCTGCGCTCTGGTCATCAGCGTACCGCTTTCCTACTTTGCCGGAATCGGGAAAAGCGCGAAGAGCGGAATCATCGTCAAGGGCGGCAACTACCTTGAAGCGCTGGCCAAGGCGGATTGCGCGATCTTCGATAAAACCGGGACCCTCACCACCGGATCGTTCACGATCGCCTCCATCGACCTCTTTGACACGGATTATTCCGAAGAACAGGTCGCTCGCTTGGCCGCATCGCTGGAACGGCACTCCACCCACCCGCTTGCCCGGGCGTTTGCGGAGATTCCCCATGCCCGGGATGTTACCGACATTCAGGAACATGCCGGCAAGGGGATCGTCGGAACCATCGGACATCAACGGATAGCCCTCGGAAACAACGCCCTGTATGAAGTGCTGGAAATCCCCATGGAGGAACGAGGAGCGCTTCTGTTGAGCGTCGACGGCTTCCTTGTGGCCCGCTTCAATGTTGTCGATGCGATAAAGGACGAAGCTCCCGCTCTGATGAAGCGCCTTCGATCCTATGGCGTTGCCACGATCGGAATGATCAGCGGTGACAGCAAAAAGAACGCCGAAGCCGTGGGTCTCGCCCTTGGATTGGACGAGGTCCATGCAGCGCTGCTGCCCCACCAAAAACAGGAAACGATGATTGAAATGGGAAAACGGTTCCCCGATTATTTCTATGTCGGTGACGGGATGAACGACGCCCCATCCCTTGCGGCAAGCAAGGTGGGAATAGCGATCGGCAGCGGTGCCAGCGACGCCGCAATCGAACACGCCGATGTGGTCATCATCCACGATGACGTGAGGGAAGTCGGAAACCTGATTTCGATCAGCAGAAAAACCGCCCGGATCGTCAGGCAGAACATCGCCCTCGCCTTGGGGGTGAAAGCCCTGGCGATGATCTTTGCCGCCTTTGGCTATGCCCCGATGTGGGTTGCGGTCATCGCCGATACGGGAGTGACGGCTCTGGCGGTCCTCAATGCATTGAGGCTGCTCATCTTCAATCCTTCACGTTGATTCTCCCTCTTTTGTATGGTATCTTTGCAACGCTTTACAAGGACCACGCGATGAACGAACAATTAATCCGAAATATCGGGATCATGGCCCACATTGATGCCGGAAAGACGACCACCACTGAACGAATCCTCTATTATACCGGAGAGAGCCACCGAATCGGCGAGGTCGACGACGGTGAAGCGATCATGGATTGGATGGAGGAGGAACAGAACCGGGGAATCACGATCACCAGCGCAGCGATTACCTGCTCGTGGAAAGGTCATCAGATCAATATCATTGACACACCCGGCCACGTGGACTTCACCGCCGAGGTGGAGCGCTCCCTCCGCGTGCTCGACGGGGCGATCATGGTGGTGTGCGCCGTTGGCGGGGTCGAGCCCCAGACCGAGACCGTCTGGCGTCAGGCGGATACCTACGGAGTTCCCCGGATCGCCTTCATCAACAAGATGGACCGGCTCGGAGCGAACTTCGACGAAGCGGTTGAAGAGCTGAGGAAAAAGCTTCAGGCCAACCCGATTCCGCTTTTTCTGCCGGTGGGATACGAGAACGAATTCAGCGGGATCATCGATGTGCTGAACAAGACCTACCTGGTGTACTCCCCGGAAGACCAGGGAAAAACCTTCACCGAGCAGCCGATTCCCGAAGCGCAGCTCGAAGCGGCGGAAGCCGCGTATGAGAACGTGATCGACGCGGTCTCCTCGTTCAACGACGAGATCACCGAACGGTTTTTTGAAGGAAAAGAGATTCCCGTTTCCATGATCAAAGAGACGATCAAGAAGGCGACGATCGCTCGGCAGGCCCTGCCGGTCTTCGTCGGCTCCTCGTTGAAAGATATCGGGGTGCAACCCCTGATCGACGGCATCATCGATTACCTTCCTTCCCCGAGCGAGATACCGCCGGCCCAGGGAATCGCGGCAAAGAGCGGGGATCCGATTCAAGTCCCCTTCAAACCGGACGGTCCTCCCCTTGCCTTGATTTTCAAAATCCATGTGGATCGGGAAGCGGGAGCGATGAACTACGTTCGGGTATACAGCGGTACGATCAAGAAAGGCACCGCGTTGATGAACATCTCCAGGAAAAAGCGCGAACGGGTCAACCGGATCATGCGCATGTACGCCGACCGCGCTGAAGAATTGAGCGAATTGAAAGCGGGCGACATCGGAGTGATCATCGGGTTCAAAGAAGGCCGGACCGGGGATACGATCGGCAGTGAAGGAGCTCAGATCCTGCTGGAGCAGATTCATTTCCCCGTTCCAGTCATCTCGATCGCGATCGAGCCGAACACGACGAGCGACGGTGACAAGCTGCGCGGCGCTTTAAGCATCCTCAGCCAGGAGGATCCTACCTTCTCCTGGCGGGATGATGAGGAAACCGGCCAATTAATCATCAGCGGAATGGGCGAGCTCCACCTCGAAGTGTTGGTGAACCGCCTGACCAAGGAAATGAAGATCAAAGCCCGAGTCGGCCAGCCTCAAGTAACCTACCGCGAATCGATCACCAAGGAAGCTTCGGGCAGCGAAGAATTCAGCCGAATCATCGCCAACAAAGAACACACCGCCGGCGTAACGATGACGGTCCGGCCCTACCGCACGGGAAATGGAAACCGCTTCATCAACCAGGCGAACACCCGCGGCATTCCTCATGAGTTTGTCGAGGCGGTTGAACGGGGAGTTACCAACGCATTCATGGGAGGAATCCGGTATGGGTACGAAACGTGCAACGTTGAGGTCGAAGTGACCGATATCGCCTACAATGAGTTGACCGCCAGCACCTTCGCCTACGAGGCGGCGAGCGCGATGTGTTTCGACAAGGTCGCAAACGAAGCGAATCCGGTCATCATGGAACCGGTCATGCGGATGACGATCGTCGTTCCTACCCAATATGTCGGCGAAGCGATCAGCAGCGTTACCAGCCGGAAGGGAATCGTCACCTCGATCGAATCGCGGGCATTCACCGAACAGATTCACGCCCAGGCTCCGCTGTCCGAGCTCTTCGGGTATTCGACGGTCTTGCGTTCGGCAACGCAAGGAAGAGGCACATTCTCATTGGAATTTGATCATTATCAGGAAAAAGGTGTATAATGTTTCTATATAACCGGTTTCACCCTTGCGAATTCGCATTATTCGTGTATGAATATACGATAGTGGATCGGTTAATGTAACATTTTCGTTTTTTATTTGTTTGAACAGCTGAAGAAGGAGTACAACGTGGAGCGAACATACACATTACAGGATATTTTTGCCCGCAATTTGAAGGAGCGACGGCGAAAATTAGGGTTGACCCAAGCCAAACTTGCTGGAAAAATCGGGGTTTCCACCTCATTCATCACCGAAATTGAAACCTCCCGGAAAGCCCCCTCCTTTTCCACGATTGAAAAGATCGGTCGAGCTCTCGAAGTCCCCTGCTGGACGTTCTTCTGTGAGGACGGGGATAAGTTCACCGGTGATGTCACCGTGATGGATCAGTTTGCATACCGGCTCAAACAGGATATTGCAAAGGTTATTGACCAGTCATTGAGTGAAAGTCGGTAACTACCGAAAAAAAAGTGCAAAGGGGCCGGTGCAAACGTTGAACATGCGACGGCCTCTTTTTTATGTGCACAGCCTGAGAGCCGCTTCTTCGGAAACCGGTTTTGAATAGAGGAACCCTTGATAGAGGATGCAACCATTTTGTTTCAAGTAATCCAACTGCCGCTCCTCTTCCACTCCTTCAACAATCGTGATGCGGTCCACTTTGTGAATCATCTTGATTACGTCCCCGAGAACGCTTCGATCCGCTCCGAGCTTGATGATTTGATCTGAAAAGAGTTTATCGATCTTTACATAATCGACGTTCAACTCGCTCTCCCGAGCCAACGAAGAATAACCGACGCCGAAGTCATCGAGGGCGATTCGCGATCCGAAACCTTGAAGCGTTTTGAGAACTGAATTGACTGCGGTAAGGGATGAGTAAGCACCGGATTCCGTGTGCTCAAACACGATCGCTTCGGGGTTCGTGCCCTCTTCGGCCATCAGCGATTGCACGACGTTGGCGAACCCCGGCTCAAGGAGCTGAAATGCTGAAAGGTTTATCGAAACCCAGTAGTCGGCACATCCTCTTTCTTCAAGGCGCTTTTGGAATCGAAGTGCTTTGGTGAGGATTTGATATCCAAGGGGAATGATGAGCCGGTATTTCTCGGCGATGGAAATAAATTCACTCGGCCCCACAAGCCCCAGCTCATTGCTCATCAGCCGGGCAAGCGCTTCAAAACCGACGATTTCATTCGTTTGCACGGAAACCACCGGTTGATAGTTCAGGTACAAGCGATCATCATCCACTGCTTCGACAATCGAAGAAAGCTCCCGCAGGATGCTGCTCTCACGGTGGATCAGTTCGCTGATCACCCGCTCATAAAAACGAATCGCCGGGCGTCCGGAATGGGTTTTGGAGGCCAAATCGCTGGCCTGGATCACCTGATGGAGAAGTTCATCAATCTCCGGCTCTTCACTCCAGTCGATTTCAATGATTCCGACTCCCCAGCCGACGTGTTCGGAAGAGAGCAGATTGCCGACAAGGCCGATGATCTGGGTCCCGAGCGCCTCAAGTCCGCTCCGGCTTGGATATGATGAAAGATAGATTGCAAAGCTGTAGTCGATCGGGCCGTACACCCACGCGGTTTCGCTCTTGAACTGGGCCAGGATCGACCCGATCTGTACCAGAAGGTCTTCCACATAGGAGTGGTTGAGTCGGGAGACCGACTCATAGAGGGGTGTGAAATTGATGCTTATCAGAGCGCTTTCCTGAATCTCCGGATTCTGTTTATCCTCTTCCATCTGTCGCTTTAAAGCGCTTCGATTCAGCAGGCCGGTCAGCGGAATACGTTCGTTTTCGTAGATTCGACTCTGTTCCAGCTCTTTGTAGTGGGAAAAATCCAGAATGATTCCTTCAAGAATCGGCGGATCGTCTTCCGTCAGCCGCCCCAGCTCAAACACCCATTTATGCTCTCCGCTTTTCGTGATGATCTCATACTCGAGGCGGGCGTGCTTGCCGATCCTGATCTGTTCCTGAAGCCGATCGATCACTTTCCGGTGAGAGCTCGGCTCAAGGAGCTTGTTATAATCGAATCCTTGACCGGCGGTTAATTCATCCGCTGTATAGCCGGTAAGGTCATACGACCCGTTGGTAAGATGGAAGACGGTAAGTTCATCGTCCAGATGGGACCGATACCCCATCCCCCGCAGTTTTTCCTGCAGAACCTGATTCACTTCCTCGCTTGCTTTCAGAGCCAGTTTTTTTTCTTCGGTGATATCCCGGATAATGCCAAAATAATGAAATTCATCCTCTTTATGAAACCGAAGAGGAAAGACCAGCGTTTGAACCCATATTTCCTTCCCATCGCCCCGAAGACATCGCTTGTCGAGGGAGTAATGGGTAATCGTCCGATTCTCAAGCCGTTTCAAGAGCAGTTGCTCCCGCTCCCAGTCCTGTGCGTTTGTATATCCCCCAATCCCCAGATGCATGATTTCCTGCTTTGTTCGTCCCAAAATCTTTTCAAACATCGGATTGATTTGATGAATTACGTGACTTTGGGAGTTTCCGCGCTTGATGAGCTTTGAAACGGCGATTCCGAGGGGAACTTGCGTGAACAGCGCTTGGTAGGAGATGTCATCCCGTTCGGTCCGTCCACCCGGATGGCGCTGCTGGAATTCCCGGTAGATTCCCATGAGAGGCTCAACTGTTCTTTGAGAGAGCGGACGAACAATCCGCTGAAGGCAGGATTCGCATTCCTCTTCGGTATCGCAGAGAACCATCACCTTGATATGGGCATAGAATGCATTCCCGACCAAAAGCGTGATGAGGTCTTTTGCTTCTTCGCCGAGGGCAAGGTCAACGATGAGAAGTGTGGGAGCTTCCACCTCTTCAAGGAAGTCAATCCCTGCTGAAACCCGGTCGAAGTGAACAACCTCGAGAGGAACAAGCGCACG
>SHOI01000032.1:10947-19003 GCA_004294855.1 Sphaerochaeta sp.
GACCATCGAATTGTTTGTGGTGTAGGATACTAGACGCAACTCTCTGCATGAACAAAAGAAACCTTTTGACAGGTGCCACCAAAGGAGCGTACCATACCGGTATGCGTTTTGGATTATCAATTGGTGATCGAAGGAGGATCTATGAGTGTTAAAAGCACGGACTTGAGGAATGTCGCCATTGTTGGCCACAATGAAACCGGGAAAACAACCCTCGTTGAGCAAATGCTTGCCTATGCCGGGGTTATTTCCCGGGCAGAAACGATTGAAAGTGGAAAGACCACCAGTGACTACGCAGAGGCGGAGATCGCCAACAAGATTTCTATCTATGCAACGCTCCAGTCGATGACCTACGGGGACAAGACCTTCAACATCGTCGACACCCCGGGAACAGCCGGCTTCATAGGCGAAACGATCAGTGGATTCCGATCCACCGAATCAGCGATCATGGTTGTCGATGGCCGCGTCGGTCCGCAGATCGAGACGATCAAGCTTTGGCGCAATTTGGATGACCGAAACAAGCCGCGGGCGGTGTTCATCAATAAAATGGATCGGGACCACGCCGATTTTCATAAAGTTCTTGATGACTTGAAGGAGTCCTTCAACGTCACCTTCGTTCCGGTAGTGATTCCGGTCGGAGCCAGCAGTGAATACAAAGGGGTCGTGAACCTCATTGAAAATAAAGTCTATTACTACCAACCAAACGGAAAAGAGACAAGCGGCGACATCCCCGCCGAGCTGGAAGAGTTGGTTGAAGAGTATCGCACCGAGCTGATCGAATCCGCCGCCGAAGGTTCGGATGAGCTGATCGAAAAGTACTTTGAAGCGGGAACTCTCGAACCGGATGAAATTCGTCAAGGCTTGCAGCTTGGGTTGAGAGGAAACCGGCTGGTTCCGATCTTCGCCGGTGCCTCGGGCCTCGGTTCGGGGATCATTCCGCTGATGAACTTCATCCAGAACAACTTCCCCGACCCGGTGGGAGCGACCGACTGGAGCATCGACGGCGAAGGAAACACCCACGAATTTCCCATCACCGAAGAGGGACCGGGCTCGGCGCTCGTCTTCAAGACGACGATTGACCAGTTCAGCGGAAAGCTTTCCTTCATCAAGGTGCTTCGGGGAACGATCAAGGGTGATACCGACCTCACCAACCCGGCGACCGGCAAGCGCGAACGCCCCGGCAAAGTGTATCGCATGGTCGGAAAAAAGCTGAATGAAGTCGGTTCCCTGGTCGCCGGAGATGTCGGAGTAATCGCCAAGAGCGGCATCACCGCAACCAATACCTCGCTGGTGGAGGGCGGAGACGGATCGCTCATCTTCAAGCCGATCGCCTTCCCGCAGCCGATCTATGCGCTTGCGATCTCCTCCGATGACAAGAAAGCGGAAGTGAAGATGAACGAAGCGTTGAACAGGATCGCCGAGGAAGACCTCACGTTCACGATCGGGTTCAATGAAGAGACGAAGGAAAACGTCGTTGCCGGCCAGGGTGAATTGCACTTGAACATGATCCTCGATCGGGTGCGCGACCGCCAGAAGGTCACGATCAACACGAAGCTTCCGAAAGTCGCCTATCGGGAGACGATCAGCAAGACGAGTCCGATCTGTGAATATACCCACAAGAAACAGAGCGGCGGCCACGGTCAGTACGCCCGAGTCCTCATCGATATCAAGCCGCTTGAGCGGGGACAATACTACTCCTTTGAGAACGTCATCAAAGGCGGCGCCGTTTCCAAGGGATATATCCCCGGAATTGAAAAAGGCCTCCACGAGCAGATGGAAGAGGGATTCCTCGCCGGCTATCCGATGATGGATATCGGCATCACCCTCCACGACGGCAAGGAACACCCCGTCGACTCGAGCGAAATGGCGTTCAAGCTCGCCGCCAAAGGCGCGATGAGACTGGCTTTGGAGAAAGCGGGAGCGACCCTGCTTGAACCGATCGTTTCCTTGTCGGTCTTCATCGACGAGGAGTATCTTGGAGATATCCTTTCCGACCTCTCCGGCAAACGCGGCCGGGTTCTCGGACAGGAAGATATCGGTCACCTGATTCTTGTAAAGGCTTTGGTGCCGCAGAGCGAACTGCTCAACTATGCGATCGACCTGAAGTCCATGACCAGCGGGACCGGAAGTTTTGAAATGGAGTTTGACCACTATGAGCCGCTTTCCGGCAAGTTGGCAGACGATGTGATCCGCGCCTACAAGGAGTCCCAGGAGGAGGCGTAAGGATCGAGAATCCGGGACAATCAGAAGCTCACTACATTTCTGATTGCATGAGAGTCAATTTGTAGGACTTGGGAGGGGTTCGCCCCTCCCTTTTCTTAAACTTTCTCAACCCACACTTCGTTGATCGGGTGTTCTTTCTCGATCCCTTTCTTCTCAAAAGAGGTCTTCAGACGCCAGGGAATCGGAGGGGCGAACCCACCATGGGGGTTTGTGAGACCGGGAATGGAGTCAAATACCTCAAGCATCTGATCGGCGTACTCCTGCCAATCGGTAACGCAGTAGATATACCCGCCTTTGATGAGCTTCCGGGCCAGCAGCTCGGCGAACGGCTTTTGGATGAGCCGCCGCTTGACGTGGCGCTTTTTGGGCCAGGGATCGGGAAAGAAGATGTGGAACCCGGCGACTGAAGCATCGGCGATCATATGCTTGAGTACCTCGACGGCATCAAAGCGCATCATTTTAATATTGTCCAACCCTTCTTTTCCTACAGCGTTGAGCAGCTTGGCGATTCCCGTAAGAAACACTTCCAAGCCGATATAGTTGTATTCGCTCCGCATCTTGGCGATATGAGCGGTCGCCGCCCCATTGCCGAACCCGATTTCGATCACCACCGGATTGTCGTTTCCGAAGAGAACGGAATAATCGAGCATCTCCTCTTTGAAGGAAAGGCCGTAGCGGGGCCAATACGTTTCGATCGCCCTCGCCTCCCGCTTTTTTAAACCGGCGGTTCTGAGCACATAGCTTTTTATCTTCCGATCGCTTCCGATTTCCCGGGTGTCGACCACTCTCAGCTCGGGAAAATCCTTGAAGATTGTTTCATTCATCAAGACACCTCTACAAAAGCCGCTCAAGGTGCTCCAGCAAAAAGAGCGCCTTGTCCTTCAGGCTCACCGTTTCCACCTCGATATACATGATGTTCAGCACGTTTCGATCAAGCCGCACCTTCTTGTTGGAAAGGGCGATCAGGTTCATCACTTTGTCGATGTTCAAATCCGCCACTTTTCCGAATTCGATCCGGACGACTCCTCTGCGGTCACTCAGCGTGGTGATGGAAAGCTTCCGGCAGAGGATCTTGATTCGGGCGATGTAGAGAAGGTTCTCCACCTCTTCGGGAACCTGGCCATAGCGGTCGGCCAGCTCGGTTCGTAAGGCATCCAGCTGCTCGTCGTTCTGGATGGAGGAGATCTTCCGATAGACCTCGAACTTCACGCTCGGGGTTTTGATGTAGGAATCGGGAATAAAGCCGGTATAATCAAGCTCCAGGAGGACTTGGCGATCCTCCTCTTTTTCCCCCTCGTTCTGAAGGGTTCGAATCGCTTCATCAAGGATTCGGATGTACATGTCCAGTCCGACCGAGGCGACCTGTCCGCTTTGCTGTCGTCCAAGCAGATTGCCCGATCCCCGCATCTCCATATCTTTCAGGGCGATCTTGAATCCGCTGCCCAGCTCGGTCAGTTCACTGATGATGCGCAGCCTTTTGATCGCCAGCTCGTTGAGCGAGCTGTCCGGCGGATAAAAGAGATAGGCATACCCCTGGCGGTCGCTGCGGCCTACCCGGCCGCGGAGCTGGTAGAGCTGGGCAAGCCCGTAGCGGTCCGCCCGGTCGATGATGATCGTGTTCACGTTGGGGATGTCGATGCCGTTTTCGATGATCGTGGTGGAAACCAGTACTTGGATTCCCTGGTGGATGAACCTGCGCATCTGATCCTCCAAGGCGGCGGCTTCCATCTGGCCGTGGGCGACATCGATGATCGCTTCAGGAACAAGCTCGCGCAACCGGTCTGCGACCCGCGGAAGGGACTCGACCCGATTGTGGAGGTAGAACACCTGCCCGTCCCGCTCCAGCTCCCTTCTGATCGCTTTGGCGACAAGGTACTCGTCATACCCGTCGATGAACGTCTCGACCGCCCTGCGCTCGATCGGCGGGGTCGCCAGCAGCGACATGTCCCGGATCTTCAAAAGGGACATATAGAGGGTTCGGGGAATCGGGGTCGCCGAGAGGGTAAGCGAATCGATATTGGTTCGAAGCGTCTTGATCCGCTCCTTGTCCTTCACTCCGAAGCGCTGCTCCTCGTCGATGATCAAAAGTCCGAGGTTGTGATAGAGGAGGTCTTTCTGGAGGATCCGGTGGGTTCCGAAGAGGACATCCACCTTTCCCTCGGCGACCTCGACGAGAATCTGTTTTTGCCGTTTCGGCGGGACGATCCGCGACAGGAGGGCACTTCGCACGGGGAACTCCCCCACCCGCTTCATGAAGGTCCGGTAGTGTTGCTCCGCAAGGATCGTCGTCGGAGCGAGGAACGCGACCTGCTTGCCGTCCATCACCGCTTTGAAGGCTGCTCGAAAGGCGATCTCCGTCTTTCCATAACCGACGTCCCCGCAAACAAGACGATCCATGACGATCGGCTTTTCCATGTCCTCTTTGATCTCCTCGATGCATTGGAGCTGGTCCGCCGTTTCATCGAAGGCGAAAGAGGCCTCGAACTGGAGCTGCCAGTCGGTGTCCTTGCTGAACGCGTAGCCCACCGAGTTCATCCGCTTCGCATAGAGGGTGATGAGATGCTTTGCCAGGTCTTCGGCGTTCTTCCGGGCTTTGGCCTTTTTCGTCTCCCAACCCATGCCGGCAAGCCTGTCCAACCGGGGAGGGCTACCGTCGCTGCCGATATAACGCTGGATCAGATTCGCCTGCTCGATCGGAACGTAGAGATTCTCCCTGTCCGCATAGACGATCTTGATGAAGTCCCGCTCCCGATCAAAGGAGGAGACCCGATCAATCTTCTCAAAGCGCCCGATTCCGTAGTTTACGTGCACTACGTAATCCCCTTCGTTCAGATCGACGAAGGAATCGAGGGGGGATGTTTGGGTGTGTCGAAGGGTCTTGACCACCTCGCGCCTTCGCCCGAAGATCTCATGCTCACAGATCGCCAACACCTGAAGCGAGGGAATTCCGAAGCCGCCGGAAAGTTCCCGCTCTTCAAAAGCCAGCCCTTCGATCGAGGAAAGCATCTGCTCCAAACGCTGTCTCTGGAGCGTGTTGGAGGCGAAGATGGTCGGCTTCCACCCTCCCCTCAGAAGCGCCTTCAAATCATCTTTGAGGAGGGTGAAATTTCCGAAGTATGATCGGGGACCGTCAAAGTCAAAGCGATGGTTGCCGCCGGCCCGGCGGGTGATGTCGCAGATGATCACTGCGGGATTCTCTTCGACGAAGAGAGGATAATCCAAGAGAAGATCATTCGGTTTGGGGACGTTCCGATCGATCTGAAACGCGGTACGGTAGAGACTTTTCGCTTCGCTTTGAAGACTCTTATAGGACGTAAGCAAACGTTCATCACCGATGAACGCAAAGGCATCGCGCTTTTGGAGGTACTCCTTGATCGAGGCATACTCGATTGTTCCGCCTTCATGGAGAATGTTGATCGAGACGCTTCCCACCGTTTCGATCGTTTCCTGGGTGATCGGGTCGAAGGCGGAGATCCGGCCGATCTTGTCCCAATCGGCGTAGATTCGATAGGGCCTCGTCCCCTCAAAGGGGAAGATGTCCAGCACTTCACCCCGGACGGAAAACTGTCCCATCGCCGAGGTGAAGGGCACCTGCAGGTAGGAGCCTTCGGCCAGCTGGCGGGCGATCAACACCGGGTCGAACACTCCTCCCCGTTTCAGTTCGAGCTCCGACCGCTTCAGCGACGCGGGGGTAATCAGGGGAGATACGAACGTCCTGAGGGTCGTGATGATCATTCCATGCTTCAAGGAAAGAATTTCACTGAGCCGATTCGCCTGTTCATACTCGACGTTGTCGATCTCCTTTTCCGCATACAGGGTGCGTCCCGTCGAAGGCAGATAGTGAATCTTCATATCCTGCGCGGTCCGCTTGATCAAGTCCCCGCTTTTGGGATCCAACGCCAAACCCAGATCCAACAGCAAGGTACGGGCGACTTCCTCAGTGGGGACAACGACCCAGAGCCGTTGATTGCCAATCTTGGTGATTTGTTTCAAAAAGATCGCCAGCGGATATCCTTCCAGCCCCTCGACATGTAAGCGGGTTTCGGCCCCCCGGTATGCCTTGTAGGCTGAGCCGGATTTGATATATGATTGGACAAAGGTGGTAATCGGGGTTTGCATAAGCGCCTGTTACCGTACCACGTGAAAAAGGGTTGTGCAAGAGAATGAAAAACGAGTTCCTTGATCTGTTGGCTGAAGAGGTTGTTCGATGCGGAACCTATGCGAAAGAGCGCCAAGGTTCGGTTCTCCGCTCCTTCAAAAGCGACGGGACGGTGATCACCGAGGTCGATACGACGATCAGCGAACGCCTCACCGCCTTCATCAAAGCCCATCTTCCTCTGGCGAACATCGTCAGTGAAGAAGCAATCGATCCGTTTGACGAAGAAGCTCCATACACGTTCGTCATCGATCCGATCGACGGCACCGACGGGTACAGCCAAGGCCTGCCGACGTGGGCGGTTGCCTTGGGCATTCTTGATAAGAAACGCAACCCGGTCGGTGCGATGATCAGCGCCCCTCGGATGGGTATCGGAGTCGATAATCTGTTCATCCGCCTGGACCCGGGGAAAGAGCTCTTGATAAACGGCAAACCGTTTTTCCCCAATCCTCATAAAGATGTGATCCACCAAGTCGCAATGGCCTCAAGCGGCCATCGTCTTTGCGACTTCACCAACTTTCATGGAAAGATCCGGGTCTTCGGATCGGCGATCCTCCATCTTTTGGCCCCGGTGATCTACCCCGAGATTCAAGGAGCGATGAACTCGTCGGTCTATGTCTGGGATTTTTGCGCCGCCCACGCGGTACTTTGCCACTTCGACTACCGTCTTTTGTATGAAGATGGGCGACCTGTCACCTACACCGACCGCCTCCTGAAAGAACGGAAGAATACCGGCGAGTTCATCTTTGCCGGAACGATCAACGGGGTCGTCGATCTGCAGCACAAGATCAAAGTTGTTCCCCGGTAGGAATGTACCCCCGATCGACCCAGCTGCGGGCCAGATAGATGCAGGGGGTATCCAATACCGCCACGATCCATTTCAAAAGATACGTCGAGATGCCGATCTGAAGGAGCACCCCCCGGGGATAGACACCAAGAAAAGCGATTGCGGTAAAGAGCACCGTGTCGATCAGCTGGCTGACGACGGTGGAGAAGTTGTTGCGCATCCAGAGCGTCTTTCGCCCCGGTCTCTTTTCTTTCCAGTAGGCGAACGCCCACACGTCATGGACATTGCTTGCCAGATATGCAATCAGCGAAGCGAGGGCGATCCGCGGCATCAGGGAAAAGATCGTCATCATCGCACCTTGGACCAGATCCGTCGGTGACGGGGTAAAAATCAACGCAAGCTGCATCAGCACGGTCATCGCCACCAGACTGAAAAATCCGATTCCAACCGCCTTGTATGCTTCTTTCTTTCCGAAAAACTCACTGAGAATGTCGGTGGCCAAAAACGAGGTCGCATACACGATATTGCCCAAGGTCGCTTCCAGGCCGAAGAGCGTTACGTTCTTCGTCACCTGGATGTTCGCCACGATGACACTGACGGGAATCCACGCGAACAATCCGGTCTTTCCCCACAACCGGAACGCCGTCAGGATGAAGGCGAAGTTGACGAGGAGCATTCCGAACCAAAACAATTCATTCATATATGTTGAAGGGTATACCGCAAGAGACCGAAGAAACACAAGACCTTTCCGGTATTCTCCTCTTTCTATAGGTGCATGATCCTTGCGATTCTTTCTTCCAAGTCAAATGTCTTGAGTACTTGATCGAGGAGAGTGTCTCGGACGGCGGCGTAGATCTCGATCGCCGGCGTCCGAAGAGCCTTGAGAAAGGAAG
>SHOI01000145.1 GCA_004294855.1 Sphaerochaeta sp.
GGGTCGGTAAGAAAGCAAAGGTTAAGGAGCTTATCCGCAAGAAGAACGCCTAAGAACAGGAATGCTGATACCGACAGAAGCGGCGTGGATGATCGTCCATGCCGTTTTTCTTTGATGGGGGAGTGGGAGAGAGCGGATCCATCCCCTTGCCGCATCACCGGGGTAGACGATGGCTTTGCGGCGTGGAATGGTGATTGACAGGTGAACGTGTCTGGGACGGCTTCCGCTTGGATCACATATCACGGAGGGCAAGATGATGCACGCGTTGAACATACTGATCATCGGTTTGGTCTTTCTGGCTGTCGTGGTCGCCCTGTTTGCCTATAGGAATCTCAATTACGATTATACGAACGAAACCTTCATGAAGAAGACGGGCGAAAAGCTTGGTTTTACGGAAAAACAGGTGGTTCTGGATGACGGCTCCGTACTGAACTACGGTGAAGGACCTTCAAACGGGCCTCCGCTTCTTTTATTGCACGGGCAACAGGCTGCATGGCAGGACTATGCCAAGGTTTTGCCCGACTTGTCCAAGGAGTTTCATATTTTTGCGGTGGATTATTATGGGCACGGCAAATCCAGCAAGGATATCGCAAAATACAAAGCGAACATCATAGGGCGGGATTTGATGTGGTTCATGGACCATGTAATACAAAGGCCAACATATGTTTCAGGTCATTCTTCAGGGGCACTGCTCGCTGCATGGCTTGCCGCAAACAACTCGGAACATGTCATCGCTCTTGTTCTTGAGGACGGGCCGTTTTTCTCCACCGAACCGGGCAGGGCGGAAAACACATTCGCGTACAAAGGCTTTGAAACCATGCATGACTTCCTAAACCAGAAAGAGATAAATTCTTATACGCATTACAGTCTTCTGCATGACCCCATGATCGAGATATTCAACAAGCACGGAGGGGACTTATGGGAGAAGGCAATACAAGGTCCTGCGCTTCGATACATGAAAAAGCACCCCGGAGAAATTCCGCGTCTGTGGTTTTACCCGCCGGAGCTTGGCGTGAACGCGATATTTGAGCTTACGCGAAACATACAAGACGGAACCGGCGGCTACGACCTGTATTTCGGGGTGAGCTTTTATGACTTTTCCTGGTTCGAGGGTTTTGATCAGGAGGACACTCTTAAGGCGATACAAGCGCCCTCCCTCGTCATGCAGGTGAACCCGAGCAAGGAAACCGCTCCCGATTATTATGATGAGAACGGCATGCTGCTGTCAGCCATGGACAGGGAGGATGCAGAGAGGGTATGCCGCCTTATACCAAACAGCAGGTATATGACGGGATTTGACTCCATGCACGACATACACGCAGACTGTCCCAAGGAATTTGTAGAAGCGGTGCTCAATTTCAGGGAGCAGGTGGAAACAGGCGCATTTACATCGGATACATAGATTTTTGGTGTTAAGCGGATTGGTGCAGAACATCGGTCAAGCCCGGCTTGCCGGGCTAATCGGATAAAAAGAGATTCAGCGCATCATCAATTTCCCGTCCGTGTCCGGCCATCATGTGCCCTCCATCCTCAAACGCAACAAAGGTGCACTGGGGAAACCGGGGAACGGCAAGTCTGGTTTTCTCGAAGCCGGCTACGGAATCATCCTTGGCATGGAGAATGAGGGTCGGCATGTTGAGCGATTCGACAGGGTATTGGTCAAAATGCTTCTCCATATCCGGATTGGTTCGTTCCCCATCCAGGATTGCGCCGGTTTTCCGTTCGCTGACGGGTTGAATGGTCGCTACTGTGGAGGATGGCAGGCCCATCAGCGGTTCAAGCAAGGGGCTGATCAGATACATGGCTAAATCCGACATCAGGGCTTTGGGCGGCCCCTGGTAGTGCAGGTAGCTTTCCGGCCTCCGAGCCGGCGGCATCGCCGAGCAAAAGAGGATCAACCCTTTGACCCGCTGGGGATACTCAAGGGCGAAGCGGATTGCAGGCGTGCCGCCTGCCGAGGTTGCGAGGACAAATACACTGTCTATCTCCAGGAAATCGAGAAGTTCGGCAAAGGCGTCGGCCTGTTCTTTCGGAGATCCGTCGCCTTTGACATCCGATCCGAGATAGCCGAAACGGGAAGGTGCGATAAGACGGTTTTTCGACCTCCGGGTTTTTACCGTCTCATAGGCTTGGTCATAGCCGCCGAACATTCCATGCACCGACAAGATCACCTCGCCGGTTCCTTCATCAAGGTAGGTTATATCGCCGTAGGAGAGTTTCGCTGTTTGTACGTCATAGGTTGAAAGACGTCTGCGTGCTCGTGCAAGACCGTGTGCCGCACGAACACCTTGAATGGCAACATATGATAAAACAAGCGCCAGAACACCAAGGATCATCCAAACCATAAAAACCCTCTTTCTTTTTCGTTGCGACGATTTCGACTTGTTTTCCTGCAAGACATTCTCCTCCCGGTCTAATCATGCGTCGATTCAGGGGTAAAAAGCAGATCGATCACGTGTTTGAAAAACGAACGGACTCCCTCATCGGTATACAGATCGAAATCAAGCAAATCGTCTGCAACGGAGCGAATCAGGAATGCCGATTGGATCGTGGAAAGCAGCATGAAAGCGGCGACCTTTTTTCTCTCCCCGGAGAAGCCGTCCGGCAGCGTACTCAGGATCGCTTGATAACTTGTGACGGAATTCGCATTCCTATGAGGAGAGGAAAGGTCGCTTACAATGGAAATCTTGGCAATTTCCGGGTTTTCTTTCAGAAAGGTGAAGACACTGACCGTCCCGGAGAAAAGCCGGTCTTTCGGATCGTCTTGTATTTCCCGATCGAACTTGAACGAGTGAATGACTTGTTTGATGATGCGTTCAACACAAACTTCAATGAGTTTTTCCTTTGACGTAAAGTGGTAGTTGATCAAACCGATGCTCACTCCGGCGTGATGGGCGATGGCACGGATGGATACCCGATCAGGATCGCCATGTGATGTTCCAATCAGTTCAGTTGTTGCACCAATGATCTTCTCCTTAATATCCGCACATGAAGTTTGGTCGGAATGTTTTCTCATGTATCCTCCGGTCTGAACACTGTTCAAGACAATTATATTGAACAGTGTTCAAAGAGTCAATGCATAAATTCATCCATCCATCCATTCAAAAAGCGAACAATGGATCAATCATGCGATTGATCGATGATAATATACCGCTTGAATCACATGAGGCATGATCACTATGGATGTCTTTGCCTATCCACTGCACCATGTGAAGCACTCGTTCCAGTACTCCCTCAGCTTGTCGTTCCTGCTAAAAGAGAGTACGCTTGGTCTATGGACAGTCAGGTAAAGAAGCCCAAAAAGGAT
>SHOI01000146.1 GCA_004294855.1 Sphaerochaeta sp.
TCCCTTTTTGGCTGTTATACAGCAACGCCTTCAGATCTGCATTGGATACGTCCTCCGAAACGGGAAGCTTTAACTCGCGTTCCTTCGCACGTTTGATGCACAGTGCAACGGCATCCCGGGAACAGCACAGGCTGTTTGCAATCGCTCTTTGACTGAATCCTCCGTAATATAAACGCAGGATTTCCTTGTAATTGGTCATTTTTGACCTCCTTGGATTTGTTTCTGCATGCCAAGCATGCATATCCAAGGTTCTAACATCGATTGCAGTTAGCTGGTAGGCTTATCTCCGTTGCGTGGTCGGGTTTCCTCCGGTCAACTGGTTGGAGTGCGCCGGCGAAATCAAGTATCGGAGATTTTGAACTCACTGCGTTCAAAATTTGAGGGAAATAATCGTAAAATCGAACATAATAGTAAAGATTTCTTTGATTAAGTCCTTTTCCGTAAGATTTTTCCATTTCCTTAGCAAGGGTTTTTAGCAATTCTGTACCATACTCGGCACGCATCTCTCCTTGCAATTCTTCTTCTGATATTCGTTTCCCGATTAGCCAATTCCGGAATACCAAAGCAATATTTACCGAACTAAAAGCGTAGCTCTTCTGTGCAGAATCGATAATTTCCTTTAAATCCTGAACAATATTTTCACTTTTTCTATATTGAACATGTGAGCTCAAATCTTTTGAAATCATATCAAAGCTTGCCATGTAATGCTTCTCCTTTCCGGGCGCTTTCAAATGTTCGCCGCAGCGCGGCGAAAATCAACACCTTGGTGTGCATGACCGAAGAGCAGCCCACCTTCCTGCTGGGCGCATAAAGAATGCCGCCCCGAGCTGAACCCTGTCCGAGGCGGCTTCTTTTGATGGTACAAACAACTTAATAATCAAAGAGATAGGAGTTGAACATGTTGTTGAGCAGCTCCTGTTTTCCGCTCTTCTGCTTGATCTTCGCATCCAGGCCGATCCTGGCCAGTTCGATAAGATCCATCTTTCCCTCGGCAAAGCGCTTTCCATCACCGCTGTCGAAGGAGGCGTATCGCTTGTCGACGAAGTCTCTGAAGAAGCCTTCTTCTTTGATCTTGTGGGCGATCTTCAACCCCAATGCGAAGGCGTCCATCCCGCCGATGTGGGCAAGGAAGAGATCTTCAGCATCGGTGGAGTTTCGTCGGATCTTCGCATCGAAGTTCAATCCGCCCAAACCCAAGCCCCCCTGGCTCAAGATGATCAGCATCGCCATCGTGATCTCATAGAGGTTCGTGGGGAACTCATCCGTGTCCCAGCCGTTCTGCGGATCACCCTGATTCGCATCGACGCTGCCAAGCATTCCCGCGTTGGAAGAGACAAGCAGATCATGAGCAAACGTGTGGCCGGCCAATGTTGCGTGGTTCGCTTCGATATTGCAGGAAAAATCGTTCTGTAATCCAAAACGTCGGAGGAAGCCGATCGTCGTTGCGGCATCATAGTCGTACTGGTGCTTGGTCGGCTCCATCGGCTTGGGCTCGATCAGGAACTTTCCGGTGAAGCCGATCGACCGGGCGTAATCGCGGGCGATGATCAGCATGCGGGCAAGGTGTTCCTGCTCCCGCTTCATATTGGTGTTCAGCAGGCTCATATACCCTTCCCGTCCGCCCCAGAAGACGTAGTTCAATCCACCGAGCTGAACGTTCACATCCAAGCTCTTCTTGATTTGAACCGCGGCCCGGGCGACGACGTTGAAGTCGGGATTGGTCGCCGCCCCGTTCATGTAGCGGGGGTGAGAAAACACGTTGGACGTGTTCCAAAGAAGCTTGACGCCGGAGGCTTTCTGACGGGCCAACAAGCCGTCGGCAACCTCCTGATAGCGCTTTTCATATGCGCGACCATCATCGATATCGTTGAACACGTCAACATCATGGAACGCATAGAACGGAGTTCCCAACTTGGTGAAAAACTCGAACGCCGCATCCGCCTTGGCAAACGGATCGCTCGAGTCAAAGGGGAACGTGATCGTGGGCTTGCCGAACGGATCGCTTCCGTCGGCACAGAAGGAGTGCCAATAGGCAGTGGAGAAGCGCAGGTGCTCCGCCATCGTCTTATCTCCAACCCGCTCGTCAGCGTTGTAATGCTTAAACGCCAGCGGGTTTCTTGATGCTTTTCCTTCGAACCGAATCTTTCCGATTCCCTTGAAATATTCTTTTTCACCGACAAAATAACTCATCATATTCTCCTTGTAAAAATGGGTGTAAGGGCCTGAACGTACGTGCTGTAGCGCTTGTACGCCTCGGCATATTGTTCGACCGCCATCCGGTCGGGTTGATGCATTTTATCTTCATCGAACAACACATGCTCGTTGGCGATCTCCGTGATCGAACCGCCCTCGAGCGCCCACAGCGCCTGAAGGGCCACACCCAATGCGGCACTTTCCGTGGAAGAGGGAACAATGACCTCGAGATTGAACACGTCGCTTGCGATTTGGCGCCAGATCTTCGAGTTTGCCCCTCCTCCGGTGAGGATGAGACGCGAAGGGGTGAAGCCGAGTTCGCTGAACGTATCCATTCCGCCCCGAAGAGCGAAGACGGCGCTCTCCAGCGCTGCTCGGGCGATATTCTCCTCGGTGGTGTTCTGCGAATCCAGATGAGCGATTACTCCCTTTCCATATGGCAGATAGGGAACCCGCTCGCCGGTGAAGAAGGGAAGAACCGTCACCCCTTGGGAACCGATCGGTGCCTTGCCTGCCAACATGTCGAGGGTTTTTACATCGCGGGAAAAGAGATTGCGGATCACTTCCGTTGAAAGCGTGCAGTTGTTGGTGCACAGCAGGGGAAGATATCCCCCGGTTGAAGAACAGAACGCGGAGAGCCGGCCTTGACGATCGGCGACGAGGGTATCGCTGTATCCGAAGAGGGTTCCGCTGGTTCCCATGCTCATGACGAGGTCGCCTCCTGAGGTGCACCCCGTTCCGATCGCGCTGGCCATGTTGTCTCCGGCTCCGGTGGAAACGACGATCCCCGGTCTCAGTCCAAGCTCTTCAGCGGCGGTTTTACAGAGCCGTCCTCCGATCTCATGCGATTCAATGAGGGTCGGAAGCATATGTTCGAGATGTTTCTTCTCATCGACCGCCCGGAGCATCCGCGGCTCCCAAGCCCGTTTCTCGGGACTGTAGTAGGCTGTCCCTGAAGCATCTCCGGCTTCGGTAAAATACTCCCCGGTGAGATAGAAGTTGACCCAGTCATGGGGAAGAAGCAAGTGAGCCAATTGTTCATATGCTTCCGTTCGATGGTTCTTCAAGTGAAGAATCTTCGCCAGCGTATAGGCGGGCA